>CAYUGI010000052.1:0-25805 GCA_964444105.1 uncultured Pirellulaceae bacterium | reverse complement strand
GGTGGCGGAGCTCCCGGTGGCGACCGTGGTGGTCGCGGCGGCGGAAGCTTCGACCCCAGTGCAATGCTCAGTCGATTAGATACCAATGGCAACGGCATTTTGGACCCATCAGAACAACAGGGGCCAGCTCAGTTCATGATCAGCCGGATGCAGCAAATGGATCCGAAGATCAAAGCGGGACAACCAATTTCAATCAAAAAGGTGGCTGAATCTTTCCAGAAAATGCGGGAGCAACGTGACTCCGGAAATGATCCCCGTGCCAGCCGAGGCAGTACTTCAAAAACCGACGAGGATTCGTTGGAAGCCGAACTGCTTGTGCCAGGCTTTGGCGTCGAAGACGAACCGATGCCATTGATGGGTTTCGGAGCGGCCGCAGAATTGCTTTCCGTTGCGGTAACTGACGCGGACATTCGTGAAGCAGCTGAAACCGTTCGGCGATACGATCGCAACAAGGATGGATTCATCGCGAAGAACGAATTGTCCAGTCGATTTTCGGGCAACCCAATGGATTTTGATCGCAACAAAGACGGGAAGCTATCCGAAAAAGAGCTCGCTGTCCGTTATGCCCGTCGTCGTGAAGGTCGCGAAGAAGCGAGCGAGAAAAGTAGCCGCGACAAACGCGGTGATGATCGACGCCGGCGGCGTGACGATGATGTCGAAATTGATGTGTTCAATGGGCGAAAGTCTTATCGAGTCGACGGTGGCAGAGAGCTTCCTGAAGGTGTACCCGGCTTCTTTACGGACAAAGACCGCGATCAAGACGGACAGGTCACGATGGCCGAGTTCGCATCAGAGTGGAATGACGATGTTGTTGCCGAGTTTTTCAAGTCCGACTTGAACAATGATGGGTCGATCACGGTCGCAGAAGCCCTTCGAGCTGTCGAACAGGGAGTGAGTGTGTCGGCACCCTCCGGTGGTGGTTCTTCGTCGACGATGGCACGACGTGATTCGACTCCAACCAAGTCGTCGGAAACCAAAGCGTCTAGCAGTAAATCCCCCGCCAGCGCGGGCAAGCCAGACGACAAGTTGGTTCGCTACGCGGAACGCATCATCGGCCGCTACGACAAGAACAAAGATGGCGCTTTGGTTGCATCGGAGTGGAGCGACATGCTGATGAACCCTGCTCCAGCGGACGGCAATCGGGACGGCCGAGTGACGATCGAAGAATACGCGATCTACTTGCAGTCCCGCTCACGCAAGTAAGGCCTGGACGCTACAATCGAGGACCTCCGGTGGAAGAAAGGTGCTGATTCTCGTACGCTTGATCGTGTTGTTATCTGAACTTCACAACGATGTCGTGCGTGCCAGCTATGCCAGAAGCTCTCTTCACACCTGTTCTCAAGCCCAATGACTCCTCGTTGGAAGTCTTGTGCGACTTCTTAGCCGAGCGTGCTTCGCGCTGGGAACAAGTATCGGATTGGCCGGCTGAGTCTCTACAAGCTTGTGCCGACGCTGGCGTCTACCGATGGTTCATGCCAAAGCATGCCGGTGGCTACGAATGGAACGCGGCTGATCAAACGCGTGGCTACCTGCGTCTTGCGCAAGCCGATTTGACCACGACATTTGTGATCACTCAGTACATGGGTGCGATTCGCCGAATCGTTGGCAGTTCCAATCAGTCACTGATCCAGCGCTGGCTGGAGCCTTTGCTATCTGGCGAATCGTTCGGTACCGTGGGCATTAGCCACCTGACGACCAGCCGGCAGCACGTCAAAAGGCCTGTTCTCTCTGCCGCAGAGACTTCCACCGGATTCGTCCTCAACGGCATGGCACCTTGGGTGACCGGCGTTGCCCATGGAGATGTCTACGTGATTGGTGCGACGCTTGACGATGGCCGCCAAATCCTGGCTGCCGTTCCACGCGACACAAAGGGCATTGTCCCCGGAGATGGAATCTCGCTTGTTGCGCTCTCGGCCAGCTGCACCGATCAGTTGGAATTCAATGACGTGGGAATTGACCCGTCGATGCTGATCGCGGGACCAGCGGACAACGTCATGTCGTCGGGAACCGGCGCACGTGTGGGTGGATTGCAAACGTCAACACTGGCGATCGGCTTAGCAAAGGCCGCGATTGAGTTCTTGTCGGGTGAAGCATCGCGACGCGAAGACTTGCAGTCAGCATCCCAGGAAATGGCGGCGGAAGTCACGGCGCTAGAATCCGTCTTGCTTGCAGCTGCAAGCGGGGAACGCCAATGCGACGCGTTGGAGGTTCGCGGTCAAGCCAATCGTTTGGTACTGCGTAGTACCCAAGCTGCATTGACAGCGGCGAAAGGCGCAGGATACGTCAACGGCCATCCAGTGGGCCGTTGGTGCCAGCAAGCGTTGTTCTTTCTAGTTTGGAGTTGCCCACAATCCGTTGCCAACGCTCACCTTTGCGAACTCGCTGGCATCGAAGGCTAGAGGTTTTCGGAATTAGAACAAGGGACCATGGCCGGAAGCACGACGCCAGTGGGACAACTGGGCAAGATGAAAACTGAAGTGCGACGTTAAAAGGTGCGTCAACAAATCACCGCGTGTTTGTATCGATGTTCCATCCAGTAGTGCCAATCCGTGTGGCACACTCATGTGTTCCTCGTCCGCATCGGCGCACACTTCGGCTAACCTCGGGTAATCATTCAAAATGACATCCTGGAATTCACCGATCGAATAATCACTTGCATTGGTGATCTTGTCCGAAGAACCTGGGCCGAATATCTCGACCCAGCCTGGGTGATTCATCTCCACTCCAAAGTTAGCCAATCCAAGCTCGGCACAGATCGCAAGGTGTCCCAAAATCCAAACCGGCGGATGGCCTCCACCGGGTGCTGGCTCTCCGATCCTTGACTCGGGTACGTCCGCCAACACCTGCTGGAACGCGTCTAGCAGGAACCGAATGATTTGTTCGTCACGATTCGACATACGAAGCCTTCGAGAGATACGGTGCGATGAGAGTGCGAAAGAGCATTAAACCTCTTTCGCTAGTAATTCATTGAAGTGGATTTTGCAGCTCCCCGCAATGATGCTAGCGAAGTGGTGTCGCGACCGGAAAAGGAATGTTCTGCCACGAAAAAGCTCACTAATCTGGACGACCGTTATAAGATGGCCGATTCAACATCCCAACCAAACGGCTGACCGCAGTTTCACCCTCTCAACGTCCGATTCAAACCGGTAGGACGCAGAACAGCATTCGCTACCGTCCTTCGCTGCCACATTCGATTGACTCAATCAACATCCATGCCGACTCTTTTCCGTCTCGCCCTACTTATCTGTGTGCTCGCTGGTAGTTCTCTCTGCTCAGCTGACGCCCAGGATGGGACGCGTTATTGGAACTTCAGCTGGTCGTGGGAAGACGTCGACATTGGCAAACTGACCGACCAGCTGTCGTCGGTTGGATTGGAAATCCCCATTGATGCAACAGGCAACGCGTCGGTCGATGTCCAAGTCGGCATTCCTCTTAACGCCATCCGATCGTCAGACAAGTATCGCCTGCAAGGCACGATCACTTCAGACAAACTGCAAGTCCAGCAGATGGTGCTGCGAGATTTCCAAGCGGTGATCGATGTCCGAGATGGAACGGCAGCTCTAAAGAAGTTACACGCCGCTCTGGATACTCCCAAAGTTATCGGCACTTCAGTCGCTGAGAACAATCAAGGGACTATCGACGGATCGGCCCAACTTCAATTCGCGCCCATGGGCAAAGTCACCGCAAACTTGAACGTGAAAGCGGTGCAGGTAAATCCCCTTCACCAAATCTATCTATCGACACTCGAAGCACCTGCGGCGTCAACGATTTCCGGCACCGTTAGTGGCGATATTCAATTCCAGGCACCCTACGAATTCCTTAGCGACGTCAAACAATGGTCCATGGATGCGGACGTAACGATTGACCAATTTCGTAGTGGTGTTTTTCCAGCCGCCAATCTTGCCACCGGCCCGGTCACTATTCGCAATGGCGATTTGAAGGCGAAGCGAATACAGCTAAACATCGCGGGGGAACGTCCCAGCCAATTGATCGCTGCCGCTCACATTGAACTAGCGGGCAAAAGACGATTCGATATCGGCATCACCGGGGACAACATTCCCGTCACGGAACTTGCCAGTGCATTTGCATCCAATCAACAACCTTGGATCATGGGTGACGTGGACCTTGATCTGAACGCGAGCGGGCAACTTGGAAACGACGAAGATCAGTGGAGCGAATTAGCCGAAATGAAGTGGCGGGTCGATGGGAAGATCGCTTCTCCGCAGCTTACCGCCGCGGGCGTCGATCTGGGATTGCTGGAACATCGCATTCACTTCGATCCAACATCGTTTCAATTGGTTCCCCTGGCGGAGCCCACCGGCGAGAAAGTCGTGCTGAAGCGAATCGAAGCGAACTACAAAATCGCATCGGAATCAATTCAGTTAGTCGATTTGGATGCTCGCGTATTCGATGGCACGATCGAAGGCAACGCGTCGGTGCAGATGAATGCACAAGCTGAGCATCTGCTTGATCTGAACTGGGACCAATTGAGTTTCCGTATCGACCGAGAGCAGTCGCCGCTTCCACTTGATCTGGCGACAGTCACAACGGGAAAAATTGATTGGTCAGTCCCAGCGAATGACCTGTTCGACCTGGCCAAGCATCGCGGCCAGCTTGATGTCCAGCTAAAAACCATCCAGTTAGGCGATGCTGATGTCGGTGAAGTATCCCTGATCGCAGATTCAAAACCTGATTCGATTGACTTGCAAGTCGCGGGAAACCTGTTTGGCGGCGAATTGTCGATTCAAACGCAAACGGCGAAAACGGCCAAGATGACGCTGGGATCGCTACTTGGCGCTGAAACCCACGGGACTGCGACACTGTCGTCTCTGAATGCCGAACGAGTGTTGGCGATGATTCCTCCGCGAATGAAACCCAAATTGCTTCGCCGCCGCTGGCAAGGAAAATTGTCCGCCAAGGCGACCTTGAAAGCCAATGTGGATGCGAATTCACGCGTGGAATTGCAGTCGGTCGGTGAGAACTTAACCCTTGATGGCCATGTCCTAGCGCGGCGCGTCAATCTGAATGCAAAGTGGATCGACAACAGGCTGGTCGTCGATCAATTGTCTGGCTTGGCAGCCGGTGGACGATTCGATGCCACCGGTCGTCTGCGATTGAATCTCTCCGATGGTCAGATCAACACAGGACAAGTCACCGCTCGCATTAGCGGAATGGACACCTCGGAACTGCTTTTTCTGGCCGCGCCGAACTTGGCCGAACAAATCGACGGACGCGTTTCAGCACGCTTGGTTGTGTCGGGAGGACAGCGTGATCGGATCGGCATTCGCGGTTCGCTGACACTCAGTGACGCCGAGACGTTTGGGCTTTCGATCGATAATGCCCACAGCGACATTTCCGGTTGGGTGACGACACGGGTCGATCGATGGCGTTTTGAATTACCGACGATTGCAGGCGCGACCGGAGACGGCCAGCTACGCGGAAACCTATTGCTGAAGTCCGCGAACCGTCCCTCCAAAGTCGACCTGCAAAGCAATTGGAAATTGAAACGCGTTGATTTCGCCAAGACGCTCGGGGGTGCCGATGCGTCGTCCGGAGCATTGGGCGAAGGACGTTTGAGTGGAGCACTCTCACTGAATGCCGACAGTGTTTCGGGCGTACAGGATCTTTACGGGAACTTTGACTTCGAGCTGGATGGTAGCAGCGGACGTTCCATTCCAGGCTTGACCGAAGCGCAGAACTTTTTGGGACCGGTCGGCATGGCCGGAATCCAATTTGACGAAGGCCGCGCCAAAGGGGTGATCGGTGGCGGCCGCGCAACGCTGAAAGAATTTTGGCTGCGAAGCCCACAGCTAATGGTGTGGGCCGAAGGCGCCGTGACCTTGGCAAGCCTAAGGCTTGATTTGGAAGCCGTCATCTCGACCGGTGACTTCGAGGCAAATTCGTCATTACTGACGACCGTCGGCTTGCTCGCTATCGACTACGCCACGCCAGTAGGCGTATTACTGCAAATCAACGAACTTCTGAGCAACCGCACCGTTTTCGTGGATGTTGTGGGGCCGGCGACTGATCCGAGTCTTCGCCTGAAACCGTTGGAAACGATCCGCGAGAATGCGGCGCAGTTCTTTTTGCAACAGTTGCTGCCGGTTCCTTGTCAGTTGCCAGGACAACAAAATCCGTTGGCTCGGTAAGCAACCAGCTTCCGTTGATAGCATTTGGCAATCCTTATCGGTTACGAAACTCGGTCGCGTCGCGAAAGCCCTAGGACGTATTCGGTTCTTACGGTTCCTAACGAACATCGGTAGTCGATAGAAGAGAAACGGTCTCTCAGTTCGCCGGTCCTTTCCTAGGCAACCATGTTTCGCTCTCTAATTTTTGCTGCTTGGATCATTTCCTTGTCTGGCTGCAGCAGCCTTGGGCTGACGCTCTATCCCACGGGTCATTTTCTGACGGATCAGTCTGAGCAAGTGCTCGCCTGTTCGCCACGCGAGGCCAACCTGCCAAAAGAACTTAGCAAGAGTGTGTTACCGGTCCATTACCTGGAACCAGGCGACGTGCTGCTAATCGAGCCCGTGGACTTTGAAAGCCAGATTCGGGTTCCAGCCGATCAGCATGTACTGGCCGACGGTAGTGTGGATCTTGGCGGCTTCGGTCGTGCGGTCGTGGCTGGGCTGACGCTGGAATCAGCGGAGGAGTTGATCGAACAAACCATTCTTCACAGCGGCGAAGAAGAAACGGAAATCAACATCCGTTTGCTTGAGGGAGTGCATCGGTTCTACGTTTTGGGTGAAGTTAACTCGCCTGGTTCCTATCCGTTGGAAGGCAATGAGACAGTTCTCGATGCGATCCTAACAGCCGGTGGGTTAACGAGCGATGCGTCACCTTGCAAGTTACTTCTTGCAAGGCCGACGATGGAGCGATCTTGCCGAGTCACGCTGCCGATTTGTTACCGCGAAATCACACAACTGGGTGACAGTTCTACCAACTACCAAATCAAACCCGGCGACCGAATCTTTGTCAGCTCACGATCGTTTTGCGAAGAGCTAAAGTGCTGTCTTGTCAACGAAACATGTGAACGCTGTTGTAAATGCCAAACGCCTTGCGGGGATCCCTCGCTCGTCCATCATGGTAATCCCTACCCACGAATCGCAGCTGAACGCTCAACAACAAGGCGGAAAGATCCGGTCGCGATAAACGAGAACGCGACACAGACTGACGTGGGCGCACGTCTCGAAAATCCACTCTCGGATTCGCCCGTCAGCGAACGAAATGGTACTGACGCAGACGCACCGGCGTTACCGATGCGCCGTTTACCAACCGTTCAAGAAAGCGAAAGTTCTTCGGCTTCCGAAATAGGTGACGAAACGACAAAATCTGCCAGCGAGACGCTAGGCGATCTGCTTGACGGTCAGTTGCCCAGCGAGCTTCAGCCGCCGGTGATTCCTGACAGTTTCAGCGAGTAGAAGACTCTACTGAGCGTCCGTGATGCCCAGCTCGGTCAATGGAATCGGCGTTCCATCGGCCCATAGCGATTCCAGGTCGTAGTACTCACGCGTCTCTTCGTCGAAAAGATGAACCACGACGCTCCCGTAGTCCAGCACGATCCAGCGGCTCTCGTCGTAACCTTCGATGCCCATGCGGCGATCGCCCAGGTCTTTTTCCAACGCGTCGTCGATCTGTTCGCTGATCGCGTGAAGTTGACGACGGCTGGTGCCGGTGGCCAAGACGAATAAATCGAACTCGGCCGATTGTGCACAGACGTCGATCACCATGACATTGGTACCGTTATTGTCCAGCGCAACGCGAGCCGCCGCGGAGGCCAATTTCCGGGCTTCCTCGGGTCCGTGAATCCGAATCGCTCGCGACGGAGCAATCATCGGGTTTGTTTCTTCGACGGCTGTTTCTTCAGCAACTTCAGTAGTCATTTCGGCGTCTTGTTCATCCGGTTCGGTTGCCGGATCGTGTGAAGATGGATCAGTCATGGACGCAAGTCTAGTGAATTTGCCGTTTCTGTCACGCACTGAAATGCAGCAGCGGGGCGAATCGTCGGCTTTTTTTGCGGCCGATTGAACAGATGGGCAAAGGAACCAATTGGTTCGGGGTGCTTGGCCGTTTTGCGGTGCATCGCTGTCTTCGCACAACTCGTGGCCGATTTGGCCACATGTGAAGATCTGTTGACCAACTGCGTCAGCAAATCAGGTGCGCTACACTGGCTACCGCCAAAATCTTTGCCTGAGCCTACCTTCTCCCTCAACACGTGCCTTCATTATGCGTTCAACCGGTCGGAAGCGAATTCTCCCAATCTGCTCCATTTTCATAGTGGTGTTTTTGTGTTTTGCAGCCGGCACATCGCGAACAGAGGGTCAGACGTTTCAGGTCACCTCCGACGCGGCCGTCTTTGTAGATCAAGTCAACGGGACAAAGGTCATCGGAACGCTGCCTCGCGGATCGTTCTTCTACGCCGTTGAGCGCGGTAATGGCTGGTACCGGGCGATGGTACCCCAAGCGAAAGAGCTAGGTTGGGTCCGTCGTGATGCCAATATCACGCTGATCTTAAGCGACCAGGTCGACGCGGAAAGAGAGGCCGTCGCGTCGCGCAAAAAGGCGGTCTGGGCTGCCGCCAGATCTGGGCGAAATACTGGCAAAGCTCTCGCGGACGCTGGCCAATGGGCCCAAGACATGGAACGTGTTTACGGCGCGCTGCACCCGGTTTCTCCAGCAGCCTATTCCGATGTAAGTCAACTTTACATGGAAGCCAATGCGTTTGACGAAGCGAAGAGGGTGATCGAGCGTTCGGAAGAACTCTACACCAGTCTTTACGGCCGCCAATCGAAGCAAGTAGCCGGTACTCAATTGGATTTGGCTCGCATTGCGATCGAAACGGGTGACTTGGCCGACGCGGGACGCTACGCAAAATCCTCGGCCATGATCAGCGCAAATTTGTTCGGCGAAGACCATCCTTCTGTGGCCGACGCCAATTTTGAAATGGGAATGGCGATGCTGTCCGGGTCATTGAATGAGGACGCCTTGTCATTCTTTTCCCGAGCACACGCGTCCTACAAAAAACACCTTGGCGAAAGTAGCGAGAAGGCCGTCAAAGTAAAATCTCGCATGGCCTACGTGTACGAAGAATCCGGGAACATTCCGCAAGCGATCAGTACTTACGAAGAGTGTCTGAGAGCTTTGAACATGAGAAAGGGTGAGGACCGATCTGCATTAGACATCGATAGTATGTCTTTGAAGTTGATGCTGGTGAAAGTTGATCCGTCCGATCAAAAAACGATTGGGCAAGCGATGAAGGAGATCGCCAACTACAAGAGTCGCTACCCAGATCAGGATGAATACGCGGGAAGAATTGAAGAAAGGCTGGTGGGTTCTCTCCTGGCAAGCGATGAGGCTGGGCACCGAACCGCAGCGATTGGAGTGATGGACGACGCCATTAGGCGTAAACGCCTGCAGCTTCGCAAAGAACTGTGGGGAATCGCACCGGAGAAACAGGCCGATTATCTGTCCTACGTCGGCTACGAGACGTTTTTCAAGGCCGTCACCGCTGCGGTCCAGGCCAACGACAATCCGGTAGCCGCAGAACTTTCGATACAGTGGCTGATCAACGCAAAGGGTTTGGTGAATGAAGTTCAAACCGCACAAGCAGCTGGCAATGATCTGCAGCGCCGCGAGGCTTTCGCTGCTGTGCCCTACGTAACGCTGGCGGACGTGAAATCGCGACTTCCACTGAACTCCGCTTACGTAGAGATGTTGCGTTATATCGAAGTCGATTTGGAATCCGGCAGCCTCCTTACACCACGTTACGCCGCATGGATTGTTCGCAAAGACGACTCGCCACAGATTGTTGACTTGGGCAGAGCGGTGTTGATTGACGATGGAGTCGTATCGAGTCGCCGTCGAATCGCCAATGCACAGACCAGCATTAAGAACATGGGCGAAGTAGAAGCGTTCAAGCAATTGCAAGCTTCGCTGCGTCGGACGAGCGACCGAATCTGGAAACCGATTGAAGCTGCCATCGGTGATGTCGAGCGAGTGGTCATTTGTCCCGACCAAGCAACATGGCTACTTCCTTGGGCAGCGATGCTGAACAGTGACGGTTCGTTTGCGATCGAAAAATATCAAATTCAATTGCAGGTAACGGGGCGAGACCTATTGCAGACGCATCCTTTGTCGAACAACCCGCCGGTCATTTTTGCCGATCCCGACTATGGCGAAGAATCGCAGGTGCCGATGGAGGATGACCACATCCGCATGGAAGTCGCTGAGCGATTGAAGACATCCAACGACGAAGCGCAGGCAGCAAGGCCCAGCCTTGAGAGGTTGATGCGAAAACCAGTGGCATTCGTGACTCGGGCACAGGCGACTGAGTCGTCTTTCAAAAGCCTCCAAGGCCCTTCGGTTGTCATGGTCAGCTCGCATGGTTTTTTTCTTAATGCGGAAGGACAGGTCATGCGGGCCGCTGCGATTCAATCAGCAAACGGGCCTAGCCACAGCGAAGCCATGGCTGCCAATCCGATGCTGCGTTGCGGACTGATGTTGGCGGATTGCAATCAGCACATCTCGATCGATCGGATGGAAAATGACGGAATCCTCTCCGGGGCCGAAATCGCCAAGGTCAATCTTCGTGGCACCCGCCTGGCGGTACTTAGCGCCTGCGAAACAGGACTGGGGTCTTTGGAGGCGACGGGCGGAGTCATCGGATTGCAAAGCGCCTTTCACGAAGCGGGTGCACAATGCGTTGTGTCGACCCTTTGGAAAGTCCCGGACGCTTCGACAAGCGATTTGACCGGCGACTTTTTTCGCGAACTTGCAGGCAATCGCGACGTGTTGGCTTCGGTCCAATCGGCGCAGAAAGCCGCGATCGCCAGACGGAAATCGCAGCACGGCGTGGCCAACCCGTATTTCTGGGCCGCGTTCAATGTCTCGGGGAGCACCGAGTTTTAAGCGGTGCGTCAATTGATCCCCAGGGGAATAACGGCGGCACGAGTACACCGCAGTTGAAATGCCGACTACACTGGTGGCGAACATCCAATATCCGCTACTCAATTTCGCCATCGAATGTCTGTCGCACTGTTCGTCCCCTGCTATATCGATCAGTTTTACCCCGATGTGGCGGTCGCAACCCTGGAACTGCTGGAGAGCTTCGGCGTCGACGTGGTTTTCCCCGAAGGCCAGACTTGCTGCGGGCAGCCCATGGCTAATACGGGCTGCAATGCGGAAACCGCCCCGGTAGCTCGAAAGTTCGTCGAACTGTTTGCTCCCTACGATGCGATCGTATGCCCGTCGGGTTCCTGCACGGCAATGGTTCGGCATCACTACGGCGACTATTTTCCAGCGGATGATCCAAAATTTGCACATGTTCAGTCCCGCACGTTTGAACTGTGCGAATTTTTGCACGACGAGCTGAAAATCGATCAAATTCACACCAGCTTTCCGCACAAAGTTTCTCTGCACCAAAGCTGCCATGGCCTTCGCGAACTACGACTGGGCCAATCAAGTGAAACTCGTACGGCTGTCGAAAACAAAGTCCGAAATGTCGTGTCGCTTGTAAGCGATATTGAGTGGAAGGAACCCGAGCGTCGCGACGAGTGCTGTGGCTTTGGTGGAACGTTTGCGGTGAATGAAGCTGACGTGTCTGCTTCGATGGGACGTGCCAGGATCGCCGACCACATCGATATTGGCAGCGAAGTATTGGCGTCGGCCGACATGAGCTGCTTGATGCACTTGCAGGGTCTGATCCGCCGCGAGAAATCGCCAATCAAAGTGATGCACGTCGCTCAAATCATGATGGGACGTCCGATTTCATAGCCCAATTTTTCTAAGCCCAGTTTTGCTAAGCCCAACTGCATAGCGCTGCTTTTCCGGTGGTCCTGAAAGTCATCGTTTCCTTTTACACAACTGAAAATGAATACCGCACTTCCGATCGTCGATCACCCGCAAGCCGCGCGTGACTTTGTCACAAACGATCAACGATCACCTTGGCACGACAAAGCTCTTTGGTTCGTGCGCAGCAAACGCGACTTGCAAGCAGACACGCTTCCCGAATGGGAATACCTGCGCAGCATGGCATCCGGAATCAAAACGCACACGATTGCCAACCTGAGTGCCTACTTGCAGGAGTTCGAGAAAAACGCGACGGCACAGGGCGCAGTCGTACACTGGGCAGCCGACGCCAAAGAGCACAACGAAATCGTTTTGAAAATTTTGAAGCAGCATCAGACGCTGCGGATTGTCAAAAGCAAATCGATGTTGACCGAAGAGTGCGGGCTGAATCACTACCTAGAAGATAACGGTGTCGAAGTCGTTGACACCGACCTAGGCGAACGCATCGTGCAGCTGCGCGGCGAGACTCCCAGCCATATCGTTCTACCAGCGATTCACATCAAGAAAGAGGAAGTCGGTGCGACTTTCCACGAGCACCTTGGCACCGACGAAGGAGCATCGGATCCGAAATACTTGACCGAAGCAGCACGCGGTCACCTTCGCGGCAAGTTTCTCTCGGGTGAAGTCGGAATCACGGGCGTGAATTTTGGAATCGCTGAAACGGGCGGCTTAGTCGTTTGCACAAACGAAGGCAATGCTGACTTGGGTGTGTCCTTGCCACGTGTTCACATCGCGTGCATGGGTATCGAAAAATTGGTGCCACGTTTTCGCGACTTGGCGGTTTTCACACGGCTGTTGGCACGGTCTGCAACAGGGCAACCGATTACGTCGTACACATCGCATTTCCACGGACCTCGCGATGAGAATAGCGAGCTGCACATCGTATTGGTTGATAACGGACGGACACGCCTAAGAGATAGCCCCGAGTTTCGACACGCGTTGCACTGCATTCGCTGCGGAGCTTGCATGAACACATGCCCTGTCTATCGTCGAAGCGGCGGGCATAGCTATCGCTCGACCGTGCCCGGCCCGATTGGTTCGGTGCTATCTCCGACGCGGGATCCGAAGCGACACAAGAGTTTGCCGTACGCTTGCAGTCTGTGTGGTTCTTGCACAGACGTGTGTCCTGTCAAGATTCCGCTTCATCACCAACTTTTGTCTTGGCGACAGGAACTCGTTGGCAAAGGACTGTTGCCATGGAGTAAGACTTTCAGCATGAAAGCGGCTTCTTTCTTGTTTCAGCGTCCCAAGCTGTTTTCGTTTGCCGGGAAAATCGGTCGGACCAGCCTGCGTGTTCTTCCGCACTGGATGACACACAATCCCCTAAACACTTGGGCGAAAGCTCGCGAACTGCCCGAAGCTCCCAAGGAGTCTTTCGCGCAATGGTACAAACGCAATCGCCCGCACGAGTCTTGATCATGACCTCCATCAAACCAAACACTTCCAGTCGCCGGGCCGTTCTTGATCGCTTAGGCAGCACCGTTTTTGATGTGCCACCGCTACCGGATCCGGATCCTGCGAAACTGATTCAGTTCGACGATCCGTTTGAACGATTCAAGGAAACTCTTGCTTTCGTTGGTGGCGAAGCGCACTTGATCGACCATCCTGGTCAAGTCAACGAGATACTCTCGGGTATCGATGCCTACACTAACGCGAAACGCATTGCGTCGGTGGTTCCCGAAGCAGTCCAGGGGAACGTGGAACTATCGATGGTGGACGATCCACACTCTCTATCCAGTCTGGACTGGATGATCGCTCGCGGCGAGTTCATGGTGGCGGAGAACGGAGCGATCTGGATCGACGGAACGACCCTTCCGCACCGGGTGCTGATCTTCATCGCACAGTACCTAGCCATCGTCGTCTCTCGCGAAGCGATCGTGCATCACATGCACGACGCTTACGCAAGAATCGGCTCACCGAAGCCGGGCTTCGGGGTTTTCGTCTCTGGACCTAGCAAGACGGCTGATATTGAGCAGTCTCTGGTTCTCGGTGCACATGGCTGCCGAAAACTGCAAGTCTTCGTCCTGAAGTAGATCTAGCGAACCTGTTTCGTGTTCCGAACGGCAATTTGCCCGGACGGACGAAGTGCGAACACTTTAGGATCGTCAACGACCCACGATGTGCTCCAACGACGCCCATCATCTGCACTGCAAACGTTATAGAAGAACGTTCTGAAACGCTCGCACCGATAGTCGTACGGAAACTGACTGGTAATGTAGTCAGCTTCGGTCAGATCATCGACACCCGGCGAGGCGTAGTAGTGAACCATGCCGTCGGGCGTGACACTCATTCCCAAAGTCCACCAACCAGTCGTCGTGATCTGTGGACCGCGGAAATCGCCACCGCGTCGGTTACTGCGAACTCGCAAGTAGGCGTAGTCGTCCGGCTTTTTGGTTTGGTCTTTGTTTTCAAACTCGATGAAAAGCCCGGGCCAGTAGATTTCGTTGCCCATCTCCATCTTCTTGCGCTTGAAGATTCCGCGTCCGACTTCCTGTTCGGTCATTGCGGTGGTTTCCAAGGCCAAACGGAATCCAAAGTGAGGACCACTACGGCTTTCCCATTCAGCAACGGGCGGCAAGAAGACGCGCGTCGTCACGCTAGGAACTTCCGAAACGCTCAAGCGTCGTCCTAGTCGGTATTGCACGTTGGCGACAAAATCATCCTGGTGCATTTTGTAGCTAGGACGATTCGGCAAGCCGGTATACATCGAACGCATCATCAGCGCGCCCTTGCTACCAGGGATGCCGCCAGCTGGTGTGGCGATCCGCTGAACAACATCCGGATGTCCGCGTTTGATTCCTTCGTACCAGCGACCGTTCGTACTGCGTCCCATCGGGCCACGCTGGTTTTCGTCGATGTCCTCGGTGCTTTTCGGGTCCCGAGGAACATAGCCCCAATTGGGATCTTCAAAGTCATCCGCTACGCCCACCAGTTCGGTTCCCGTGCCAGGAACGACCGGGCGTTGAGCTTCGGCTTGGTTCGTCGCAGCTGCCGCGAAGCCCAATGTTACGAGCGTGGCCAAGATATTTCGAGTGAACGAAAGTCGCATGTGATTGATCCAGCAGTCGCCTAAGAAAACAATGATTGTTTTGGCAAGCGCGCACGAAATTCGCCACGAACTCACCCCCCTTCTAACCCATCGAATCGGCACAATCCAAACACAACTACAGCCAAAATGACTCGCTGACGGCACTCAGCGCCCCGCGGACTAGGCAATCCTCGAATGCTAGCGAGACTGATGTGTTGCAAAATTGCAACAACGAATCACTCCGCTAAAACCGCACGTGTCAAACTCAGTCGTCAGCATTGGCCAAAATTTTCGCGCACCGCTTCGCCATATAGCGATTGTGGCGTTGGTAATCTTGTCGCTGCCGTTGCTAGCGGGATGCGACTCGCGGCAGCATCTTGTCAATTCAGCGGCCTTTCAAGTCACTGCATCCGCGGATAGCAGGGCTGTGATTCCGCACGGTTGGCGGCGCACCAAATTTGGTTGGGAGCATACGTCGACTTGGAATATGGCAGCCACCCACGCAACTCCCCCTTCGCTTCAGGAATGGATCGATCGGACCTCACAGCGCAATCCTCACTGGACGAACAGCCTTCTGTCCAAGATCCGTGCGCTTTCACCCATCACCATGGCCTTGATGCAAATCACATTGATCGGTTTGATTCTGGGCGTTTCCATGCGATTCGAGAAAAAGAAAGATAGACCGACGTCTTAGCCGGATGTCTCTCGTATTGAAGCCAAGAACTTTGGAACTTCGACGGAGGCTTTGCCATGAATGGTTTGGTCAAAAGCAGACGATTGCGGCGTGTCGTCCAAATTGATTTCCACGCGGCGACAAGACGGGTTTGTGGCCTGCACGATTCCGGCGGCCGGATAAACCAATGCAGAGGTTCCGATCGCAATGAACAGATCCGCTGACCGCGCGGCAGCATCGATCCGCTCTAGCCCAATCGGCATCTCTCCAAACCAAACGACATGAGGCCGTAATCGTCCTGTGCGATTGGAATCATGTGGGTGTGGCGTCTCTTGGGACAAGTCCCCCGTCCAATCGAAAAGTTCGCCGGAATCGATGCACCGGGCTTTGAGTAATTCGCCGTGCATCGGCAACACGTTCTTGCTTCCCGCGCGAACATGAAGATCATCAATGTTCTGAGTGACCAAGAGAAAATCACCTTCATGGTCTTTCTCGAAATCAGCGACCGCGACATGCGCCGCATTGGGCTGAACTTGCGGGGACTGAAGAGCCGCCCGTCGGCCGTTGTAGAACGTCTGAACTAAGTTCGGATCGCGTACGAAAGCTTCAGGAGTCGCAACGTCCTCCACCCGGTGGCCCTCCCAAAGTCCATCGGATCCACGAAAGGTAGGAATCCCGGACTCGGCGGAAATTCCCGCCCCCGTCAAAATCAACACATTCATTGCCGCACCCTTGGGTTCGCGTATTGCGTCGTTCATCTTGGGAACAACTCTCTGCAAATTTTGCAGTCTAAAAGAGCCCCTGTTAAGGTGTTGTTCTTGCCCGGTGCGGATATTTTGACCAGATCTGCCGGTCAATGGATTCGCAGCCGATCATTCGTTCGCAAGGCCCCACCACATTGATTCGCCAAATTGACATTGAACGCTGACACATGCGTTATCACTCCCACCTTAATCTCGTTGCCATCATCGCGTCCGTGCTGGCGATGTGCTCGTCCGCTCAAGCTCAGCGGCCAAACTCGATCGAGTTCTTTGAAAATCAAATTCGTCCCGTCTTGGTCGAGCATTGTTACGAGTGTCATTCAACCGAGTCGGATGAAATAGGCGGCTCTCTGGTTTTGGATTCACAGCGTGGGATGAAAACGGGTGGCGACAGTGGGCCAACGATCAACCCGGAAAACGCAGCAGCAAGTCTTTTGCTGTCCGCCTTGCGTTACGAGTCGACTGAGATGCCACCAGACGGAAAGCTACCCAATGCAGTGATTGAAGACTTCCAACGATGGATCGAAGCCGGCGCGATCGATCCCAGGACCCACGCCGTCCCGTCGCGGCCAGAGCGAGCAGAGATTGACCTTGAAGAAGGAAGACGCTTCTGGGCGTTTCAACCAATCGCGGCCAATCCTCCATCGTCAACGGGCGGAAAATCGAAAAACTGGATCGACAGCTATTTGCAGGACCGGCTTGACAAAAAAGGCATCGCCCCCAACACGCCTGCATCACCTAGTTCACGGCTTCGACGATTGGCATTTGATCTAACGGGTCTTCCACCGTCTCCGTCGTTATTGAACCAATGGCTGAAGGAACCCAGCAACCAAGCATGGGGAAGGATCGTCGATTCGTTGCTCACATCACCTGAGTTCGCCGAGCATTGGGCGCGGCACTGGATGGATGTGGCGCGATACGCGGACAGCAACGGAAGCGATTTCAATGCGACACATCATGAAGCATGGCGATACCGCGACTACCTTTTCCGTTCGTTTGCAGCCGACCGTCCTTTGGATCAGCTCATCGCTCAGCAAGTGGCGGGTGACTTGATGGACTTCGGCAATGAACAAGAACGCTATGACAATGTGGTCGCGACAACCTTCTTGATGCTAGGCACGAAGATGCTGAGCGAACGCGATAAATCGAAACTGCGATTGGATGTCGTCGACGAGCAGATCGATACCGTTGGACGCGCCTTCTTGGGGCTGACACTTGGATGCGCTCGCTGCCACGACCACAAGTTTGACCCGGTTCCCACGGAAGACTACTACGCGCTGGCCGGTATCTTCAAAAACACCGTGACGCTGAACGGTGAAAGTCAAAAATACGTTAGCACTTGGAATCGCGTTGCCTTGCCGGTTGCCGTTTCAGATCAAAAAACACACGCGGAGTATCAAAAGCAAAGCAAAATCTTGTCAAAGCAGCTGGCCACTGCCGAGCAAGAGCTGCTTCTTCTACGCAAGAAGAATGCCGATGAACTGCCAGGCATCGTTGTGGATGACGAAAATGCAAAGAAGACAGGGAACTGGAAGCCGTCTACATACTTCAAGTACTTTGTCGGGCCGGGCTATGTTCACGATGAAAACAAGAACAAGGGCGATTCGACGATTGAGTACTCCGTGCGTTTGCCGGAATCAGGTGTCTACGAAGTTCGGTTCGGGTATGCCCACGCTTCCACTCGGTCCAGCGCCGTACCGATCACGCTTCGCACCGCCGACGGAGTCAAGGAAATCACGATCGATCAACGCAGTGCACCGATCGCTCCGGCCTGGCGTTCACTGGGAAAGTATCGATTCTCGAACGACGAGGACGCTGTCGTCACAGTACGAAACGACGGAACAACGGGTTACGTGATCGCCGATGCGGTTCAATTCTTGATCCAAAACGAAACCAAGCCTAAAACCTCTCACGCTCCTCCCGCCGTTGCTGCCGTGAAAAAAGAGCAGACCGAACTGCAAGCTCGAATCGACCAGTTGAAAGCGACGCTTAAAAAGCTGAAAGCGACTGCACCGAAACAACTGCCCGAGGCAATGGCCCCGACGGATGTTGAACAAAGCAAACTGTCGGATTCACCTGTACACATTCGGGGCGAAGCACAAAACATGGGCGAAGTGATCCCCCGTGGCTTCTTGCAGGTATGCAGTCCAGGTGACGCTCGGATTGAAAATCCGAAGGGTAGCGGCCGTCTGGAGTTGGCTGATTGGCTAACTGATCCCGACAATCCGTTGGTAGCGCGTGTCTTTGTCAATCGAGTGTGGATGCATTTGATGGGACACGGGATTGTACGCACGGTCGATAATTTTGGTCTGCAGGGTGAACGCCCAACGCACCCCGAATTGCTGGACGCCTTGGCAAGTGACTTCATTCGCAACGGCTGGCAGTTGAAACCACTCATTCGCCAGATCGTTCAATCTGCGGCTTACCAGCGTTCCTCGCAATTCAACCAAGCCAAATCGCAAGCCGACCCAGAAAATCGACTACTGTGGCGATTCAACCGTCGGCGGATCACAGCGGAATCGATTCGTGACGCGATGCTGGAGACAGCAGGACGTCTAGACCGTCGCGGGCGGATCGAGCCGATGGCAGGACGTGGCACACTGGTTTCCAAAAACGACGCGGCTAGTAAGGCGACATTTGCCGGAGTCGGCGAGTCATATCGAAGCGTCTATTTGCCAACGGTGCGGGGATACATTCCGCCTCTGATGCGTATGTTGGATATCGCAGATCCGGACCTGCTGGTGGGTCGGCGCCCAACAACCAACGTTCCTTCGCAATCGCTTGTGCTGATCAATAGCCCGGAAGTGAATCAATGGGCAGCCGACACCGCAACCCGAATCACACAATCGGCGTCCCAATTGGACGCCCGTCTAAAGCAGACTTATTGGTTGGCCCTGCAGCGTGAAATGACTTCGTCAGACCGAGATTTGGCGAGTGATTTCTTCGTCGGACGTGAAGATTCGTTGGACGCGTGGAAAGAGTTTGTTGCCGCCATTTATGCCAGTACCGAGTTTCGTCTTCTCGATTGATAAACAGGCTCCCCCGATGAAAACCGCCCCATTCAATCGCCGTCGATTTGGAACGCTGAGTAGTTTTTCCATGGGCTCCCTTGCGGTGTCTGCATTTGCGCCTAATCGGCTCATTCAAGCTTCGCCAATCGCATTGGCGAAGCATGCTCCGCCTAAAGTCAAACGTGTGATCTTTTTGTTTCAACACGGAGGCCCCAGCCACGTTGACACCTTTGACTACAAGCCACAGCTTGCGCGTGATGACGGAAAGGACTACCCCTTTTCGCTTCCCCCAAACATGGATGCCGTTCCGAAACTGCTGAAAGGTCCTTGGAAATTCAGGCAACGCGGCGACTCGGGCTTGTGGGTCAGCGACCTGCTGCCTGAAATGGCGAAGCACGCCGATTCGCTCTGTCCCATTCGCAGCATGCACACGAAAGGACAATCGCACGGGCAAGCCGTCGGCATGGTCAATACGGGAAGCGATAGTTTGGTACGTCCCAGCATGGGCGCCTGGATCAGCTATGCACTGGGAAGCGACCATCCCGATTTGCCAGCACATATTGCAATTGGACCCGCAACGGCTCATGGCGGACCGCGAAATTATGGCGCTGCATTTCTTCCCGCCATGCATCAAGCGACTGTCGTCGGCAGCAACGGTAAGTTTGGCGATGGCAAGATCCCGTATCTGGAAGGCCCCATCAGCGGCGATGCCATTGAACAACGATTCGATCTCATCCAAAAGCTAAATCAGAACCACTTGCAAGCGAGCGGACCCGACCGAGAAATCGAAGGTGCGATTGAAGCCGTCGACCTAGCGTCACGCATGCGGCTTGCCGCGCCAGAAGTCTTTGATCTTGGCCGCGAAACCGAAGCGACACGCCGGGCTTACGGTGTCAATGAAAAGGCAACCGAAAACTATGGTCGCGGGTGCCTGCTGGCGCGCCGATTGGCCGAAGCAGGCGTCCGGTTCATTACCGTCAGCAGCGGCCAAGTTTGGGATCAGCATAGCAAGCTGGTCGAAGGACATACCAAGAACGCATTGGCGACGGACTTGCCTATCGCCGCCTTAATCGCCGACTTGAAACAGCGTGGTCTCTGGGAGGACACGTTGATCGTTTGGGGTGGAGAGTTTGGCCGCACGCCAGTCGTTCAAGGTAAGAATGGTCGCGATCACAATCCACAAGGCTTCACGATGGTGCTGGGCGGGGGCGGAGTCCGTGGCGGATACGCGTACGGTGAAACTGACGACTACGGCTATTATGCTTTGCGAAATCGCGTCCACATGCACGATTTGCACGCGACCATCTTGCACCTAATGGGCATCGATCACGAGCGTTTAACCTATCGTTACGCGGGACGCGATTTTCGGCTCACCGATGTTCACGGAGACGTAGTAAAGGGCATCCTAAGCTAGTAGCAAGTTGGATTGTTGACCTGTATACAGATCAACGATCTTCCATGGACCCAAATTTCCATTGGATCGTTGCTGGCGGATGGAGCACGGTCGAGCCTATTCCCTTGTCTGCCCGCTTGCCGTCGACGGTGAATGTCCAGCCTTCGCTGCCACTCGTATCGCGATCACCAATTTGGTTGACAAATGCCGTCGAACCGGTCCCTGAGATCACGGCGTTGAGTCCCTCGGCAGACCGAAGCACCGATTCCAACGTGGCTCCGTCTGCCACATCAGGCACTGTGATCGTTCGGCTACCATCAGCTTCGGCAATTTCCAGAGTGACGATGCCGGAGACAGCATCCCGACGACTCGTAGATGTCGACGATTCGGTATTGCTGTCGGTTGTTGAGCGATCACACCCGACAGAGAATGCGAATAAGACAACGGCGAACAGGCTGAGCACATGATGCTCAATGGATACGATTTTCATCCCCGGATTGTAGCGAATCAGTCCTCTTCGCTATGCCCCGAAACCGGATCCACCACAATCTTTGTCCAATTGACAATTCGAGTTGCTGTTGGCCAAACAGAAACGGTGGCGACAATTGACACTGCCAGCATCGCGATGCCCAACATCGAATTTCCAACCGACATGGCTGCCAGACATCCTCCAGCCGCAAAGCAACCCGCCGCACCCATTTTGATTGAGCGGTAAGCGGCAGCCAGACGTCGGCTTGCACGGCAGGAATCGAAAATGGGTCTTCTCGCATTATCCCAAGCGGGAATGAAACTTCGCAGCGCGACGCCTCGCCAACAAGTCCGCAACCAATCACGAACTTTACGTCCACGAGTCTGCAGAAAGGCGACGTGACCAAAAGCTAGCACGAAAATGCCAAGCGTCAAAAACATAGCCGAACCGGCAAGCACAGGGCTCCACCTTGAGAAGACTTGAAGAGGAGCTGAGCTGGTGAAAAAGAAGTAGCCGGCCAATGCGGAGATGCTTTGGCAAACAACAAGCGTAAGCAGGGCAATTCGCATTTCAAAAAACAAACGATGCATGCTGTCCGGCATCAGGTTGCACGGGAGTTTTCTTGATCGAATGTGATAACCAAACGTTTGCGAAAGAAAGGGAGTCAACACGATGCTGATCGCGACCGTCACTGTCATCCAAATCCCCACACAAGTGATGATCGCATACTTTGCAGTGAGTGCCTCAAGCCCCAGTTGACCGATCATGCTGACGGCAATGAGGTAAACAGGAGTCACAAGTGAAACAGCGAGTGCCATCGGAATCAACACCCCGATTGCCTGACCGACTCGCATCCATTGACGCTGTGTGTAGTCGCAGCGAAACGGACGTGGTCGCGAAACACAGTCATCCGCTTTTTCATTGAATGATCCAACACCGCCAGGCGAGTGAACTCGTGCGGTAACACCTACTTGGTTGTCAACTAAAACTTGAGTTGATTCGCTGGTGATTGCGCCGGACGACAATGATGAGCCTAGGTTGTTTGATGGACGAGAAGCTCTTTTGGCTTCGGCCTGTATTCGGTTCTGTGACTTAGCTGTAACAACTACAGGCACAGAGCAGTTTATTCCGGAATTTCCCTGCAGAGTGTCCAAATTTCACCTCGAATGTGTCCGGATTCCCCAGCTAGTGGGGCAGCCTGTTGGTTGAACGTGTGATGTACACACCATCCCTCCCACCAATCTTGCTCGACTAGCTGGAGTGTCTTGTTCTAAGTATTCGGACAACAGCGCAGCATTTTCCGGCAGATGATGTGCTTTGACGGACTTCCCTAACGGTTTGTCCGAGTGTCCTTATTGCTTGGGAAAACGGTGTTTTTAGGGGAAAGGGTGGTAAATCTGATTTTTCCACAGGGCATGGACCAGACGTGTCATGGGCTCAGCCAAGAATCCATTTGTCAGGCAAAGGAAGCGACTTGCGGCTTTGCCCCTCCATTGAGATTCCAGTTGGGAGCCAAATCAGATGACACAACTAAACCTTTTTGACCTACCAAGCGCCACCACCACCGACAGCACTGCTCCCAGCGTTGTGGCCATGCCACCGGCAAACTATTCAGTGGCCGCTCCGGCAGAGAAGCCGCGGCCCGCTCGACGTCGTCGCCGCAAAGGTTCCGAAAGCTCATCCAACGACAAGATCGAAGGCGTTCAGCGTATGGGCGACTTGGCTCGCTTTGTGATCATGCGATACGAACTGGCCGTAAAGTATCGCGAAGAGATGGAAGCACAACGTCGTCAATCAGCCAAGTAAAATCCGCCCAAAACGATCTCGCGAATAGCTGTAAAAGCCTGGCCTACTCCGACACTGCTGATGGAAAAGGGTCGTCGCTTTTGTTGGCTTCTGCCTTGGCAGCTTCCGCTTTGGCAACCTCGGCTTTGGCTTCTTCCAAGCGAGCTTTTTCGTTGGCTGCTTTTTCCTTCGCAGCTTTGGCTTTACGAACTCCGCGTAGCATCCACCCTGTCATCACCGAACCAAATACGAAACTCCCTGCTGACGTGATCAACAACAAATTTGACAACGACAACTCACGATCAGCCATAAACGGAAACTGCACCGTGACCGTGCCCGAGTTCCAAACAGAAAGAACCACGAAGAGAGTGATTCCCAAAATCAAAAGTATCCAGCGAATTCGCTGCATCATGGTTCGGCTCGTGGCAAATGTTTTTGAGGATTCTGCTGCAAAACAGAGTGACAAACTCGCTAGCAATGATAGCATTGGGCCCCATTCTAATCGCCAGAAGCACCGCTGTCAGAGCCAACTGAATCTTAACAGCAGGATGTTTTTAGGTGCAGTGGAGTGAGTGAGACCAGCAAATGAACTGCTGTTTGCGAGAGTGTTTTTATCCCCGTTCGACTGATACCAAGGCGCTAAGATGGCGGCTCAGCAGACATTTGCATTTTTCCAAACCGGGGATTCGGTTCGCGAAACAACGAACGAAACAACGAACGAAACAACGAACGAAACAACGAAAACGCCCCGTGCCCAAAAAACACCAACCGTAGCCCAGCATGCTGCGGGTCGGAGCAAATACAAAGTAGCAGGCAAGTCCTGCGTGCCATCTGCTTCTGCCGTCCGCATGCCCTTGCCACTACAAGATTCTTTACAAGCCGGCGGCATACGGAGTGTGCCTGCTACCCTTCGAAGACAATTTTCCCAGAACGCTTGCACAGACACGGCATCTGTCCTGAAACGGCTTCGCAGACAAGTGGGCTGCGTTTCGACGGTTTCGCATGATGAGATTGAAAAACAATCCACAGGCTGCCAAGCCATCGATGACTTGCTGCCCAACAAAGGCCTGCGAGTCAACGCGCTGACCGAATGGGTGGCAACAACGACCAACGGTGCGGGGGCGTTGTCTTTGATCGCGGCAGCCAATCAACTGCGACACGCACCATCGTCATCACCTCTGGTTGTCATCGACACCAAGGGTGATTTTTATCCGCCAGCTGCGATTGCTTTGGGAATTCCAGCAGACCGAATCGTTTTGGTCCGAACCAGTCGCCACGGCGATGTGGTTTGGGCAATCGACCAAGCCTTGCGATGTGAAGCTGTCGGTGCGGTTTGGGCCAACGTCGGTGCGTGGCTGGACGATCGCGACGCGAGGCGTTTTCAGTTAGCAGCCGAAACGGGCAAAACTCCCGGCTTGCTGATCCGGCCGACTGCAGTGCGTGGGCGCCCCAGTTTTGCAGACGTTCGCTTTTACGTTGATCAGGTTTCACCACCCGAACTTGAATCAGCGCGGCAAGTTACTCCGGATCAATTTGCTCGCTCTGGCTTGGTAGCTCAAGTGACTATCGATCGATGTCGTGGCGGCACCACAGGGAAACAGATTTTGGTCCAAGTTGACGACCAAGCTCACATCACACCAATGTTACCCGTTCCCTCCACTGCTCCGCTTCGTACTTCGCAACCTGCAGCACAACATGACACAGCCACCCCACGAACAACGGCTGCTGTGCATCTGGCTAACCAGTTGGCCCATCCAACGCCTGCGAAGCGAGTCGCTAAGCAGCAAGAACGAAGGGCCTAGTTCGGCAACGCAAGCAGCCTTTCCACCACTTCACCCTCCCTCCGGGAGGGTCGCGAGGAACGAGCGGGGAGGGCCAATGCAGATAGCCGACGACAATCATTTTCAATACGAATTGCCCTCTCCGGCCGCTACTGCGTCCGACTCTCCCGGAGGGAGAGTGAAGTCGGAAAAGTCCGCTAAGGATCGACCCTTCCAGAGGGAGAAGACTGAACACCCCACCCTGATCTGGCGAAACGATCCACGCCGTGGCCGATTGGTCGTGGCCGCTTGCCCCCAGTCCGCCGCGGTAGGCATCCGCGTGGGAATGCCGATCGCCCAAGCGAATGAACTGGTTCTTAAAACTTGCGGCGACAATACACAGCCACGTGTTCACGAACATGACCCATACCTGGATCAGCAAGCTCTCCAGCGTGTCGCAGACCAACTGCAAGCCAACCTGTGTCCCATGGTGGCCGTCGAAGAACTTGAAAAGCACACCTGGGCAGGGCGACCACTGCATCAAGCCGATTCACTGTTGTGTGAAATCAGCGGCGTATCACATTTATACGACGGCGAAGTGGGGTTATTGAAAACAGCGCGCGATTTGCTGTCAGGCATGGGGCTGGTCGCACGAATGTCGATTGCATCGAATGTCGGTGCAGCTTGGGCGATGGCCCATTACGCCAAACCGATCGAAACCATCATCACGACGGCGCAAACCAAAGCAGCAGTCAGCCGCTTGTCGATTAAATCACTACGAATTTCACCACAGTCGGTGGCCACGTTAGAAAAGCTGGGCGTTCACAGTGTCGCGCAACTGCTTTCGCTGCCTCGATCGGGACTGGCGACACGATTAGGTCGTCCGTTGGTCCAACGAATCGAACAGCTCTTGGGCGAAATCGACGAACCCTGCAATGCCCACCGCGTGGTAGCAGATCACACGCAGTCGCTGGAGTTGGAATACCCGACGACCGATCAGCGCATCTTGGCTGATCGAATCGAACGGTTGACCGATAAGATTAGGGACGGGCTGGCAGCAAGTCATCGTGGGGCACTA
>CAYUGI010000051.1:0-28921 GCA_964444105.1 uncultured Pirellulaceae bacterium | reverse complement strand
CGATTCTCAATGCAAGTAGATTTTTCGCAACTCCAAAACTAATGCGTCGGGTTACCATTCCTCGATACCTTCCTACTTTGAAAAAGGCTATCACCCTGCCACCCAAAGCAGGGCAAAGCACTATTTCAAACTGCACCAATTAGCCGCAGGCCGATAGGCCCGGTTGCCTAGGAGAACTGGTGCTATCGCACGGCGGCTAAATTACCCAAGCTCAATAAGTGATTTGCCCTGCCACCCAAAGTTGGCCTTTTGCGGTTTTCTTAAAACTCTCTTAGACTACGTGGCTCCAACTATGCCACCTAATCGTAGAGAACCCACCGCTATGCGTTTTGTCCGCCTGAGTATCGTCGCTTCGATTTGCCTCGCCGCCGTCGTTTTGACTGGCTTGAAAGTTGCTGATTCTCCCGGCGCACGTGCGAAGACATTCGCTGACTCTTTTCTCAGTTCGTTGGATGACGAACAAAAAACCAAAGCGGTCGTGGCTTACGATTCGGACGAGCGTGTCGATTGGCACTTCATCCCCAAGAAGACTCGTAAAGGGATTGCGATGCGTGACATGAATTCGGCCCAGCGAACGGCGGCCTTACGACTGCTTCGTGCGGCACTGAGCGAGGCAGGATACGGCAAGGCCAGCAAGATCATGCTGCTCGAATCAGTCGTGCGTCAAATCGAAGGCGATGACCGTAAATGGGAACGTGATCCGCAAAAGTACTTCGTCACCTTGTTTGGACAGCCCAGCGATGCGGAGCCATGGGCGCTCAGTATCGAAGGGCACCACCTGTCGTTGAACTTCAGTTTCCGTGACGGCAAGGTATCCGATAGCAGCCCACAGTTCTTTGGTACCAACCCCGGGGAAATCAAGGAAGAGCTTGAAGGCCCATTCCGAAAAGGCACGCGGATCCTTCGCAGCGAAGAACAAATCGGTTTCAAATTGATCAATGCTCTGAGCGAAGAGAATCAAGCCGCCGCGATTATCGACAAAAAAGCTCCCAAGGAACTTCGTTTTGCTGGCGAAGCCCAAACCGATGTCGCCCAGCCCGAAGGAATCGCGTTGAGCGAACTGTCCGAAGAAAACCAAAAGATCCTCAAGCGGCTCATTCGCGTCTACACCGACATCGTCCCCGAGCCGATTGCCAAACAGCGACGCAACGCAATTGCGAAAGATGGCTGGGATGATGTGCATTTCGCTTGGGCGGGCGCGAAAAAGCCGGGGATCGGCCACTACTATCGCGTGCGTGGCAAGAGTTTTCTGATCGAATTCGTCAACACGCAAGCTGATGCCGCCGGTAACCCAGCCAATCACATTCATTGCTGCTGGCGCGACGTGACAGGCGACTTTGACTTGCCCGCGAACGAATAATACAGGACGTGGAACCGCCGACGTTCCGCAACTCTTTATTCGATACGCGAGTACTTATCACTGATGTCTTGGATCAAGCATCTGCGAGAACGCTGGAACAACTGGGTGGGTGACCACGACATGGAGCTTTCCATTCGCCGGCACCTGACTCAAAACGGTTATTTCGGCGGCACTGCAAAGCTGCAAAATGTGCGTTTGGTAGCAGTTCAGCGTCCCGGTTGGCTGCAAGTTTTCCGCTTCGAGGCGACTGTCCGAGTTCGCCCGCCGGAATCATCCGTCGAAGACGCGGATCCAGATGCCGAATACCACGACGTCTACGGATTGATCCGTGAAGATGCTCGCAAAGATGAAAGCAGCATTCGGGTGTTTCGCGATGAAACGGAGCGTAGCGAGCTGTTCACGCGCTGGAGCGAAGACCTGATCTGTTTGCGCGGCGCTCACGGGCTACAGACAACTAACTTGCATCGGTGATACCCCATTTTTTCTCAGACGCTAAGTTATAGATCTCCAGTAAAACTCACGTCGATCTTTTTGAGCGTGACAATCGCACCAGCGAAACCATCCTCGGTTCAGCGAAGACCCTTCACGGAAAGCAAGATGTTCAAAGCATCGTTTCATATCGTTGTCGCTACGCTCCTTTGCTTTTCCATCGGCACTGCAAACGCGCAGGAGAAACCGGACGCGGTAGAGGTGCACGCCAATCCACACGCGGAGCCCCCGGCAGCGGAGCTATCCGAAGAGGAACAAAAGAAACTTGCTGACGAAGCTGCGGCGTTGGAAGCCGAGTTGTTGACCAATACGCGGCGATTGACCTTTGAAGGCAAGCGTGCGGGCGAAGGCTACTTCAGCACGGATGGACGCCGCATGGTTTTTCAGAGTGAACGAGACCCGTCGAATCCCTTTTACCAGATCTATCTGACGGATTTGGACACGGGTGACATCGAAAAAATCTCCCCCGGCCACGGCAAAACAACGTGTGCGTGGATTCATCCCAAGGGAGACCGAGTTTTATTTTCCAGCACGCATGAAGACCCGCAAGCGATCCAAAAGCAAGCCGCCAAAATCAAAGAGCGAGAGTCCGGCAAAGAATCCCGTTACTCGTGGGACTACGACAGCACCTACGAAATCTACGAACGTACCGATGACGGCAACTACAAACGACTGACTAACGCGAAAGGGTATGACGCCGAAGCCAGCTACAGCCCCGACGGATCGCAGATTGTATTCGCGTCCAACCGCAATGCGTTTAATCGACAGCTAAGTGATCGCGAAAGCGAGATGTCCAAGATTGATCCCGCTTACATGATGGAGCTGTTCATCATGAACGCTGACGGCACGAATGTCCGGCAACTGACCGATGAACCGGGCTATGACGGTGGTCCATTCTTCTCTCCCGATGGCACACGAATCTGCTGGCGACGGTTTGCCGAAAACGGAGCGACGGCGGAAATCTACACAATGAAGGTGGACGGGTCCGACGTACGAAGACTGACCGAATTCAACAAAATGAGCTGGGCTCCATTCTTTCACCCCAGTGGCGACTACCTGATCTTCACAACCAACCTGCAAGGATTCGCCAACTTTGAACTCTACTGCGTTCGCGCCGATGGCGTCGGTGTTCCCAAACGTGTCACGTTTACTGACGGCTTTGATGGCTTGCCCGTTTTCTTGCCGGGCGGTAAGAAACTTTCATGGACCAGTAATCGTCAGCAAAAAAGATCGCAGATCTACTTGGCAGATTGGAACGATGCCGAGATTCGCAAGCGGCTGGGGCTGAAAACCGACGCTTCAGAGTTCGAGAGCGAAGATCGTGGTGCGGCGCTCTCGGCCGCAGACAATACAACGCCGGATTTTTCGCCCACCGACATCATGCGTCACGTGGATTACCTGACACGCCCGGAATTGGGCGGACGCCTGACTGGCACCGAAGGCGAACGTCGCGCGACAGCGTACGTCGCAGCATACTTGGAGAGCCTTGGATTCTTACCCGCCGGTGAAGATGGAACCTTCTTCCACTCGTTTGATTTTCCAGCCGGATCGACGTTGACCGATGTGAACGAAATGAAGCTCGGTGAGAGAACATTCGATGTGGAGAAAGACTGGCAGCCGCTTTCGTTCTCCAAGAACGGATCGGTCGAAGCCTCCGGTGTGGTTTTCGCAGGCTACGGGATGAAGATTCCAGGCAGCGACGAAGTGGAGGAATACGACAGTTACGTGCATCTGGATGTCAGCGACAAGTGGGTGATGGTCCTGCGTGATTTACCGCAAGACATCACCCCGGAACGCCGCCAGCAAATGGCCCGTTACAGCGCCCCCCGCCGCAAAGCGACGATTGCACGCGATCTGGGAGCCAAAGGCATCCTCTTCGTCGCGGGCCCGACCAGCAAATACAAAAACGATCTGATTCGATTCGACACCGATGCTTCGCAGGCGCAGGTCAGTATCGCTGCGCTGACCGTCACCGATGAAGTCGCGGTGCAGCTGTTCAAAATCGCGGGCGAGGACTTAGCCGAAACACAAGCTGGCATCGACAACGGCCAGATGGCGATGGGAATTCCGCTGGAAAATGTACAACTGAGCGCGAGCATTGGAATCAAACGAAATCGAGGCATCGGACGAAACGTTGTCGCACGATTACCAGCGAGCGAAACGCCGAATGAACAAGGTCAAGTCGTTGTACTAGGGGCGCATATCGACCACCTTGGCAAAGGCGGTGGCAGCAGTTCGCTTGCCAAAGACGACGAACGCGAACGTGTTCACGTCGGCGCCGACGACAATGCCAGCGGCGTTGGCTCAATGCTGGAGATCGCCCAGTACATTGCCAGTGAAAAATCTGCTGGACGGTTGAATGCTCGACGCGATTTAATCGTGGCAGCATGGAGCGGCGAAGAACTTGGTCTGTTCGGTTCGCAGGCGTTCGTCAAGGACTACTACCAACTGTACCCCAAAGCTCCTCAACCCAAGCTGCCGCCCAACCATGCAGATGACGGTACCAACAAACATGCTTCGGCGCACGGAACCACAACCGACGCGGAGCCTTTGACTGACGCCATTGCTGGCTACTTGAATTTGGATATGGTTGGTCGGCTTCGTGAAAAGCTGGTGATTCAGGGAATTGGATCGTCCCCAGGCTTTGCCGGTGAAGTACAGCGACGAAATGTACCGGTTGGGCTCTCCTTGACCCTGGACAAAACCAGCACGCGTCTGCCCACCGATGCGTCCGCTTTCGTGGCCAGAGACGTGCCAATCTTGGCAGCATTCACTGGCGCGCACGAAGACTACCACACGCCACGCGACACACCCGACAAACTAAATTATGGTGGCGCAGCTAAAATCTCCCGCCTCTTTGCTTTGCTGACTCGCGGCATGCTGACGTCAGAAAAAGCCCCAAAGTTTGAGCTTGATGAAGACGCGGAACAGGCTGACCAACCGCGAGTTCGGCTTACCGCTTACCTGGGAACGATCCCAGATTACGTGGCTGGTGACGTCAAGGGTCTGCAACTCAGCGGAGTCGCTGGCAAAGGCCCCGCTGCGAAAGCGGGAGTCAAAGGCGGTGACATTATCACCAAATTGGCCGGCAAAAAGATCGAGGACATCTACGACTACACGTACGCAATTGAAGCACTTAAGATTGGCGAAGAGATAGAAATTGTTGTCAAACGCGGCGACAAAATGGTCGCTTTGAAGATCACCCCTTCAGCCCGCGAATAGCCGTAGTGAGGGTAGTCCCGCAATATCCCGCCCACGCAATTCGGATTCGCTGCCAATGTCCTATGCTTTCTGAAATGCCGCACTTCGTCTGGCCGTGCATTGATCCATCAGACGCAAAGGGAGGACATGTTCGAACCGATCGAAGAAGCTAGCCTCTCGGCGACCGAAAGAAACCCGCAAGGCTTCGCCGCCTACCACAGTTCGGCTTTGGCCTGGGCGATTTTAGTTGTTTCACTGGTTTTGACGGCTATCGCTTGGCATCTTTCCAATCGCTACATCAAGGAGCGGGCAGAAGATCGCTTTGTCTTTCGCACCGACGAAATGACCAAAGCGATCGAGCAGCGAATGCTTGAATATGAGCAAGTCCTGCGCGGTGGCGTCGGCCTACTAAAAGCGTCCGATCAAGTGTCGCGCGACGAGTGGCGTAGCTACTTCACGAATGCTGAGTTCCAAGAACATTACCCTGGGATCCAAGGCGTTGGCTTCAGTCGCCTTCTAAAAGCTGACGAAAAGCCGGCCCTACTGAAAGAAGTCCGCGACGACGGGTTCCCTGATTTCGACATTCGTCCCCCGGGGAACCGAGAAGTCCTCAGCGCGATCGTCTACCTAGAGCCCTTTGACTGGCGGAATCAGCGAGCTTTCGGGTACGACATGTATTCCGAAGCGACGCGACGCGCTGCGATGGACACTGCAATCAAGACGGGCCGACCAACTATTTCCGGTGTCGTCACGCTGGTTCAAGAAACAGACAGTGACGTCCAACGCGGTTTTTTGCTGTACCTACCGGTTTTTGAAAATGGTAAACCAGTCGAAACCGATCAACAACGCGCGGAAGCTGCCATCGGCTTCGTCTACGCACCGTTTCGCGCAAAAGACTTTATGGCTGGCATTGGCGATTCGACACTTTCCGATATTGAGTTCGAGGTATTTGACGCGACCGATATTGATGTCGAGAAACTCGTTCACGACAGTGATGAAAAGCTCTCGGGAAGTGCAACGTCAACGGATGCGGACTTCTGTCGAACGACGACAATTGATTTACGCGGACGCGATTGGACGCTCCTTTTTGAATCGCAGCCGGATTTTGTCGGCGCGGCCGAGTCGGCCGTCAGTCTAGCGGTCGCCTGCGGTGGTCTACTGGTGGACGTCTTGCTATTCCTAGTCATCGGGTCGATCGGACGCCAGCAACGCAACGCAGAAAAAATTGCTGCGCGCATGACAGACAAATTCCGCAAATCTCAGCAGCAATTTCAGGCGGTTTGTGATACCGCCAATGACCCGATTGTGTTGCTGGATCAATCACGTCAAATCAACTATACCAATCCGGCGTCAGCAAGCGTCTTTGGAGATGACAGTCAGGGATTGATTGGCAATCCTGTTCAAAATCTATTTTGCGATCCTGTCGATGCAAGTCGTGTGCTGAATGCCACGAACGACCGAACCGAGGTGCGATGTCGCCGCAGCGGTGGCGACTCGTTCCCCGTCGTAACATCTGTTTCGCATTGGAAAAACCGCGACCAGGAGTTTACTGCGATCGTGTTGCGTGACGTGACAGACCAAAAACGAAGTGCATCGCTCATTCAGCAACAAATCACCGAACTGCGTCGCAGCAACCGGGACTTAGACGACTTTGCCTACGTCGCTTCGCATGACCTACGATCGCCGCTCCGCAATATCGACCACCTGGCGAACTGGGTTTTGGAAGACGCAGGAGATAGTTTGCCGGCAACCTGCAAGGAACACTTAGCGAGGCTTAAGAATCGCATTGAGCGTATGGATCGGTTACTGAACGATCTTCTACAGTATTCCCGCGCGGGTCGAGTTCAGGACGATGTACGAACGGTTGATCTGCAAGACCTCGTCGATAACATCATCAATCTTCTCGCAAACCCGAAAGGCATTCGCATCGATGTCGCCATTGACCTGCCTGACTTTGAAACGCTTCGAACGCCACTGGAAACCTGCCTGCGGAATTTGATCGGCAACGCGATCAAGCACCACGATCGCGACCAAGGCTGCATCAACGTGTCAGCAGTAATCGATGGTTCGTTTGCACGCATCGAAGTGCAAGACGACGGACCAGGAATCGACCCGAAATTCCGAGACAAGATCTTCAAAATTTTCCAAACGCTGGCGCCGAAAGCCGACAACACAATCTCCAGCGGCATTGGACTGTCAATTGTCAAGAAGACGGCTGAAACGTACGGCGGGAAAATTAAACTCGAATCCAAGATTGGCCATGGATCGACCTTCATTCTCTATTGGCCCACAAAGATCGTGCTGCCCGAAAGCAACGAGTACCAAGGACAATTACTTGGTACGCCATGACTTACGACTTAACCTTCAATTGCTGCTGAGCTTCCTGCAAGAACTGTAAAGCGTCGATGGGCGTCATGGAATTGACATCCAGCTTCTGTAGTTCGTCGATCAACGGATGATCCGCGTATCCAAACAACGTCAATTGATAACTGTTTCCGCCCGCGTCGGCCTTTGGTGGCGTGACGGTCGGACGATCAAAAGCGTCGCGGTGATCGGCTTCCAATTGAGCCAAAACATCCTTGGCTCGCTCGTTGACGCTAGCGGGTATCCCGGCTAATCGAGCGACGTGGATGCCGTAGCTTTTGTCCGCGCCACCCGCGACGATGCGGTGAAGGAAAACGACTTTTTCGTCCCATTCCTTGACCGCTACGTTCATGTTGGCGACCTGCGAAAGCGACTCTTCCAACTGAGTCAATTCATGGTAGTGCGTGGCAAACAGGGTTCGGCAACCGATCTGTTCATGAAGATGTTCGGTGATTGCCCACGCCAGCGACAGCCCATCATACGTGCTGGTGCCGCGGCCTATTTCGTCCAAAATGACCAAACTGCGCGACGTGGCTGTGTTCAAAATTCGCGCCGTCTCGACCATCTCGACCATGAACGTACTTTGCCCTCGACTCAATTCGTCGCTGGCACCGACACGGGCAAAAATGCGGTCAGCAATCCCAACAACCGCATGTTGGGCCGGCACGAACGAACCGGCCTGAGCCAACAAGGTGATCAAAGCAATCTGACGTATATACGTGCTTTTTCCAGCCATGTTAGGACCGGTTATCAAGTGAATCATGCCACCTTCAGGCGACATGACACAATCATTGGGAACAAATTCACCTTGTGGTAGGGTCACATCCAGGACCGGATGACGTCCTGCTTCAATGCGGAGCACAGAGTCATCGGTCATCTCAGGTCGTACCCAACCGCGTGTTGCCGCCAATTCGGCCAGCGCCGCCAACACATCCAACTCGGCCATCGCCGCCGCGACTTCCTGCAACGTCGATAACTGGCGGTGCGTTTTGCCTCGCAGGTCTTGAAAGATCAATTGCTCGCGTGACGCAGCCTTCTCGTCCGCCGCCAGCACTTTTTCCTCGTACTCTTTCAACTCTGGCGTGATGTAGCGCTCTGCGTTTTTCAGTGTTTGCTTGCGAATGAAGAAATCCGGAACCTTGTCTTTTTGTCCGTTGGAGACTTCCAGGAAGTACCCAAAGACCCGGTTGTAGCCGACTTTCAGATTCGTAATACCGGATTCATCCATCTGGGTCTGCTGATAGGCCGCGATCCATTGCTTGCCGCCCCGCGCCAACTCACGTAGTTCATCCAGCTCTGGATCAAATCCCTCGCGGATGAAGTTCCCGTCGCCAGCGTTTAGCGGACATTCATCGGCCAAGGCTGCGTCCAACTGAGACCGTAGCTCAGGGCAAAGATGAAGACTCGATTGGATCGTCTCCAAACGTTGAGATTTCCGTTCCGTCAGACGGGCTTTTAGGGTCGGCAGTCCAGCCAACGTTGTTGCAACCTGCTGTAGATCGCGCGGCCCCGTTCGACCGGTCGCGATCCGCGCCAGAAGACGACTGAGGTCATAAGTATCGCGTAGTGTCTTTCGCACATCCGCACGGAGCATTGCTTCGCGAACGACTTCGCTGACTGCATCATGCCGCTGACCAATCACAGCAGCGTCAATCAACGGAGCCGCAATCCAATCGGCAAGCATGCGCGATCCCATGGGGGTGCATGTTTCGTCAATGACATCCAGCAGCGATCCTTCGCGCGAGGCGGTTCGCAAAGTTCGCGTGATTTCAAGACTACGTCGCGTCGATGCGTCAATCTGTAAGACTGGCGTTTGACGGTGCGATGCGATTGCCCGAAAGTGGTCCAGCCCGCCACGTTGTGTTTCCTGTAGGTAGGTAAGCACGCCGCCGGCTGCTCGGATCGCGGGGCCATCATCTTCGCCGAAACCAAAACCATCCAAATTGTGAACTGAGAACTGCTTGCAAAGCGTTTCGCGAGCGGCGTCTTCGGCAAACGACCAAGCCGGACGCGAAGTCCACGACCAGGGAGCCGTCGTATCAGGACTAAACGCAACATCGTCTTCACGATAGATGACTTCGGCAGGCCCAATCCGCTCCAATTCGTCTTCAATCCGCGACTTGTCAAATGTTCCGGCCTCGAAGCGTCCGCTCGAAAGTTCAGCCCACGCGATTCCGACCCGAGGTGGAATGCCTGCCTTGGAAGCCTTTTTGTCGTTCATCACGTAGACTGCGGCGACGTAATTGGCTTGCCGTGGATCCAACAGACCGTCATCCGTCAGTGTTCCGGCGCTGACGACGCGAGTGATTTCACGCTTGACCAATCCCTTGGCTTTTTTGGGGTCCTCCACCTGTTCACAGACAGCAGCTCGAAAGCCTGCTTGGATCAACTTGTGCAGATAAGAATCAAGTTGATGATGCGGAAATCCCGCCATCGCAGTGGGATTGTCGCTATCTTTGTCTCGGCTAGTCAGCGTCAGGCCCAGAATTTTGGCCGCCACTTTTGCGTCATCGAGAAAAAGCTCGTAGAAGTCACCCATGCGAAAAAACAGCAGTGCGTCGCCGCAAGCCGCTTTCGCTTCATGGTATTGTCGCATCATTGGAGTCATGACGAAAATCCTACCGGGATCAATATTGAAGGAACAGTCGCCAAAAACGCAGTTTACAGTTCTTCACCACTTTGCAATTCGGCGTCTACCGATTGGGGCAACTTTGCTGACTTTGGCCGCAGCGGCGCAAATCAGAATTAGTTCACGCGGCGACATTCTCTGAGGACGGCTACATCTGCGAGAAGGACTTGGGCTGCAAGACATATTTGTAGATTTTCCCAACGGTCCCTTTGTACTTTTCAACTTCCTTCAAAACGGCCCAATTGGGATTCGACCTAAAAGCATCCCATGACTTCTGACGAGCCGCGTCATCGGGATACACCGTGAGATAAGTCAGACTTGGTGTGTGAGGCCCAACGATCCCTTGGCCAATAAAAATCGGCTGAATGCCACACTCCAAGAAAATCGGGACTTCACCATTGTTGAACATGTCCACTTTCAAATTCCCCAGTCGCTCATTGGCGCTTTCGTAAAGCCTCAATTCGTAGACACGCTTGTCGTTGGCCAAACTCGCTTTATCGACCTTGGCTTTTGGCCAGCACTTCATCGACCGCAAAAGCTCACTATTTACACGTTGATAGGGTGCGTTGGCATTACCACCGCTTTGAAACGACTCGGCTGCCTTGCGATAATCCGGGTCTGCTTGAACCAGCTGTTTCACTTCGACCATTTGATTCGGGGAGTCGTAAGGAATTACAACAACGATGCGTTGGCTGTCGCTTTCATCGTTCTCTGCGTTTTCAAATACGCCGACGGGCCCCACACCAGCACGAGCCAATGCCGGCAGCAACGCTGTTTCCAAAAACTGGCCGACCGCCTCGCCATTACTCTTCTTACCCAACAGGTAGCTGCGCACTTCGTAATACTGGTGCTCAGTTTCGGCTGCATCGGCCATGGGAAATCCACCAAAAAAGCAAAGGGTAAGTACGACAATCGTCTGAGTGAGCGTTTTCATGTTGAAAATACCTGCAAACCAGATTCTGCGTGAATCCAGCCTTCTGAGGAGAGAGAGTGGTGTGGCCTGATTTGGTCAACGACATCATAATCCTGCCCAACCGGCTGACGCCACAGCCCAAAAAACGACACAATTCTGCCGAGATCGCCCTCCAGCTGCCGCATGTATCCCCGCGGCTACCGCACGTATCCCCGCTCCCCGCGGCTACCGCACGTATCACGACGCCTGATTTCTAACGAACTGATTTTCTTAAGCCTCGAATTTTATAAGCCCTGACAGAACGAATCGATGATTGAAATGCTTGAAGCAACCTGTTCGATGCTGGACTTTCTTCCCTGTTCTTTCTCGTTGCTCGGAGAAGTCGCCTTGCAAGGCGATACGGCAGAGGCGGCGAAGCCGTCCAGCGAAAGTCTGTTGTCGGTTGGTGGCGTTTTCACGTTGGGCATGCTTATCCTGCTTCAAGTCGTGCTTGGTTTTGACAACTTGTTGTACATTTCGATCGAGAGCAAGCGAGTACCCGAGGAAAGCCAAAGTAAGGTTCGCAAACTGGGCATCGGCTTGGCAATCGTATTTCGCATCGCGCTGCTATTTGTGGTCGTTAAGCTCATTGCATTGCTGCAAGATTCGTTTTTGGATATCGACACCAGTTTCATCAAAGCGAACATTTCAGGCCACAGTTTGATCGTCTTTTTCGGCGGGGCCTTCATTCTGTATACGGCGATAAAGGAGATCTACCACCTTCTTTCAGTGCATGGGATCGACCACGAAGGTGAAGGCGGAGGAAGCACCGTGGGCAAGGCCGTAACCATGATTGTCATTATGAATCTTGTGTTCTCATTCGATTCGATCCTCAGCGCGATGGCGTTAACAGAGAACTTGGTCATCATGGCAACGGCGATCATCTTCAGCGGCATCATGATGATCTGGCTGGCGGACCATGTTGCAGAATTCCTGAAAAAGAATCGCATGTACGAAGTACTCGGGCTCTTCGTCCTATTCATCGTTGGCGTGATGCTGGTCAGCGAGGTCGGACACCTGGCCCATCTTCAACTTTTCGGTCACAAGGTCGAGCCGATGGCCAAGAGTACCTTCTACTTTGTCTTAGCTGTGCTGATAGTCGTCGATTTGGTTCAGGCGAGATTCCAGAAGAATCTACTGGCGCAACAAGCTGCCAAAGAAGAAGCGACGAAAGTCGCTTGAGCTTGTGCCGCAACACTGATCGCAACCAACGTCCGACGCGTGACGACGGCCGCAACGAGAGCGACCGCGAAGGATCAGGACAACTCGTCCAGCAGGGAATCCAACGAGGCGTCGACGCCATCGGCGTACTGCTCAGACGCATCAGCACGATCTAGTGCCAAAGACTCCAGCCCCTCCGGCGTCAGCGAATCCGCGATGCGGTACTGACTGGCTTGCTGAAAACGGAGCTGAGACTTTTCTGCTGGCGCTGAAGCGACGGGAGCATCCTCGTGAGGCGTTTCCGTTTGCGCAGATGGGTCCGACGCGATTTCGTCGCTTTGTGTAATCAAGTCCTCAGCGGGTGATTCTTCGCTTGGCAAACTTTCTGCGGGCAGCTCACCACTGGGTTCTTCCCCACCAACGGTGCCAATGTTTTCGTTGCGGATTGCATCCAACGCGTTCAGAACCAGCAGAATGTCCAAAGGCGTCACCAGGCCATCGCCATTTACATCGACGAACTCAGGCACGAAAGCGCCGATTTCGCCAGCGCCGTTTTCGCTGATATAGTTGATGATAAGCAAGGCGTCCAACGGTGTTACTTCGCCCGAACCATCGACATCAAATGGGAAGGAGTCATTATGGAAGGGAGTGGAATTCTCAATGACTTCGATTAAGAAAGTTTCGGAAACGGAGTCAAAGGCTTCGCCAACATCTTGCACATCAATCGTGAGTTCAATTTCTTCTTGATCGTTGCGATCGACCGATTGTCCATCAATCAACTTCAAAACTCCGTCGACAATCTCAAACCGCGAATCGTCCACCGTTGCGGTGTAACCGTCACCGACCTGGTAACCATCGACAATGACGTCCCCGACGACCTCGCCAGGAGAAAACTCGAGCACCGTTTCGTTGGACAGCGCAATGCTACGCGCCCGCTCAACCTGATCAAAAACCGTTACTTCGGTCGGTTCCGTCAGCGAGTCTCCGCCAGTGCTGGTCGCGGTAATGTTGATCGTGAACACCTCCCCGGCTTCGTAATCAAGAGAAACCCCCGGCGCCAGATACAGATCAAACCCGTCAATCATGAAACGGTCATCATCGACAGTCAGCATGATTCCATCACCCTCATCTTCATCAAAGACGTCGATCGTCGCGACAAAAACACCCGGTGAATTTTCGACGATGTCAACGAAGTCGGGATCGATGTACTCAATCGGATCATTCTCGTCTTGAACTTCAATCGTGAACGTGGCCGAGGTTAAGTATTCTGTGTCATAAATCTCGATTTGAATAACAGGCTCAGACTCGTAGTTGATGACACCGGCACCAGTATAAACGAGTTGACCGTCGATCACTTCAAAACGGTCATCGGTAATCTCCAACTCGTTGACGTCACCTTCGTCAGGATCGAAAATTGAGACGGGACCGAGGACGGTTTCCGGCTGAAGGTTTTCGGCGATCACATCGAGCGAGAGCGTAATTACGGGAGCATCGTTAACGGGCGCCACGTCGAATTGAACGGGAAGCACTTCCGTGGGAGCGACTCCGTCGTGAATGACGATTGGCAGTGAATCCACGCCGTTGAAGTCTAGATTCGGCGTGTAGTGAATGTCACCTGCGACGGTGACGATGGCCGTCCCGCTACCGGCAGGCCCCATCTGCAAAACCACCAACTGATCCTCTTCGGCGTCCGACACGCTCGAAAGAGCACCGACAGGCGATGGCACAACAAGCACTTCGTCTTCGTTCGTACTGTAAGCGATCGGGGCTGGTATTTCGGGTGGGCTGTTTTCTCCTTGCATCACCACGCCAAACCCAATGGGCTGGCTGTCCGTTCCGCCAACCAAGGTGACAACGTGAGCAGCTGGCTTCACCAAGGATATTCGCGAAATGCCTTTGGCCCCTAAGAGATCCAGCGAGGCTGATTCCTCCAGCCCGATGGCAACAACATCGCCGATTTCATCGGTGTTGATATCCATGGACGCGACAAGTCGCCCGTCACGTGCGTCAATCAATTCAAGAAGCGAGTCATCTGACGACACGGTGGCCAGTAGTGAACGCGAGCCATCAATCGCTACCGGTCCCGCAACATCAGCAACCGTCGACAAGAGAGCGAAATCTGCATTGGCATCAAAAACGGACACGCCCCCCTCCGTATTCCGCAGTGCCAGCAATCCAGACTGATCGTCGTAGTCAAGAATTTCTGCGGTATCGGCCAAGTTAACAGGCACGTCGGAGATCGCAGTACCGCTGGCGTTGCTCCACAGGGAAACTTGAAGTCCTGATTGTTCCCCAGAAGCATCTGTCCATTGCCCGGCCCACGCCACAATCGATCGGTTGCCCGTTTGTGATGCAACTAGTTGGACATCGCTAGGAAAACGGAGGTCCAAATCAGTGACAAGGATTTCATCGTTTTGGTTTGACGCATCAATGCTGTAGACCAAGCTCGAGCCAAGCTCGTCGCTGGGATCCTCGCGAAGCAGCAGGCCCTGCCCATTTGCATCAATGGCCAGATCAGCCCAACCACCCGTCGATCCATCGGATGCTAGATCAATCGGCGTGACGGTATCGTCGACTGGATTCGCTAACCAAGCCGCCTGGGATCCACCGCTGCCACCGATCAATAAGAAATTCCCGTCAGGCAATTTCCCGATCACCGAGGGAGCCTCCGGAACAACAAACGTTTCAAGCGAACCGTCGGCATAATTGCCTAGCGTCACAGCCCCATTCGTAATCAGGCCAACGACATCATTGTCCGTAGCGAAACTAGAAACTTCAGGAACCAATAAAGCACCCGACCGAGTCGCTGCGACGGGAGTCACTTGCGTCTGAGTCGTCGAACCATCGTAGAGTCTTACTTGGTACTGTCCGTCAGGCAGCCCGCCAAAACTGAACTCGCCGCTTTCGCCTGTGATCGCGAACGGTTCGCCCGTGTCAATCGCAGCGTTTTGGTTGACGTCTAGATAAACCAACCGCTGGGCAAGCGACTGCTCCGATGATTCTTGGCGATAGGAAACATCAACGTCCTCGAAAACGGCTCCAGTGATGGCAGCCAGAACCCGTCGAGCAGTCAACTGTTCGACTCGTAAACTACGGCGTAGACGCTGTCGCTTCGAAGCTTTTGCTTTGGTTCGGCGATTCAATCGAAAGTCCATCGGAAAGAACTTGCCCCAGAAAATATGACTAATTCGTGATAATTCAAATTGCAGTGATCAAGCCGTCCAGCAAGGCAGCTCTCGCTACCTGCGTACCATCGATGTTAGACGACCTTTGTGTCTGAAAGTTCCTCTACTACAAACGCGAAATACGAACCATCGGCGGGCCCGTAAAAGATGCGTTTTAGCGGTTTTTTAGGCATTCCAAGCAAACGCACCCCGGTTTTTATCCCCATCGGCAAATCGGATCGGTCTATCATACGCGGAGGCAGGTCTGCATAGGCTTGCAATTTCGGGCTGAGAAGCTGATTTTTTCGCTCCCAAAGTGACCTGTTCGTTATTTTCGACAAATCGTCTCGATGTGCGCGTTTAGGTGCATCGCCGAATAGCTTTGAATCACTCCCAATTCATTTTCGTTGCCTCGACACTTCCTGGATCTTCGCAATGTCGAATTCGACTTCCTCGCGTTTTGCCGTAAAACATCACTCCTTGGCACCCATCGAAGAGCACACACCGCCGCGAAAAACGGCCGGTTGTGTCCAATTCTGGCCACTCTGCTGTCTCATCCTGGCGTCAATGACGTTTCCTCTCGCGATGGGCACCTCCGCGATCGCCCAAGATGATTCTGAGATGAACGAGTTTGACATGGATGAGGACTACGACATGGGCATGGATGAGGATTACGACATGGGCATGGATGAGGACTACGACATGATGGGCAGCGGCAGCCGATCATCGAGTTCAGGCAATTTCCAACAAGTACTTGCAGAGGCTCAGCAAAATGCATTGTTGACGATGGTAGCGAACATGGATCTGAGCCCTCTCTCGGCACCGGCTGAGTCACTTGGCTTGTCAATTGAAGCTGGCCCCGAACTGCGTGGGGACGCTGAAAAGGCTTATCAATCAGGCAACTATCCAGCCGCACTGCAGCTTCATTTTGCGCACATGGTGACGGAGTTCGAGCAAGCCCATCCGCAACTCCGGACCGTTAAATACAGCAAGCTGCTTCGACGCCCCGTTTGGCAGATTCGCTGGGGCGTTTCCTACTCCGTTCGCGGCGAAGCGGAATCCAGCGATCCGTCACCGATTAAGGAAGGCCAAACGCCGCGTTTAATCGGCGGTGGTCGGGGAGGATTTGATGACGACATGGATATGGATATGGGGATGGGGATGGGGATGGAGGAAGAGATGATGGACATGGAGTCTGAGATGATGGATATGGAAGACGAAATGATGGATATGGACATGGACATGAACGGAGGGGGCAGGGGACGCCGTCAAGCGTCGTCCATTTCGGCTCCCGCGACGGTGACGCGCACGATGCTCAGCGAAAACGCTAAGTCTCAAATGGAGAAGTACCTGGGATTGGTAGCCAAAGTCGTTGAGGAAAAATTCTCGGAGAGATACCGCCAAGAAGCCTTTGGCCCCGCACTATGCAACGTGAACACGGCTGTGGCAGAGGTAGAAGATCCCAATGGCCGCCCAGCACGCGGCGATGCCAACTCTGCCGTTGCTACATCGCTGAAAGGCCCTGTCGATGATTTGCTGGCCGAGAGCCCTGAGACTCCGCCCATGTGGATCCCAGGAGTGATGTTTCTGGGGGCCACAGATGCAAAATCGGCATTGCAAGATGCCAAGCTAGATCGAATTGACCTTTTGTTTCACTTTGACATTTCACTTAAAACCAACCAGAACCAACAAACAAAAAATGTCTCTCGATGCCGCGTGATAAGTGTTGCAACAGGCAAGCCACTGGCGTCATCCAAGTCGCTCGATTCGTTCGAAGTAGCGCAACTTGCACGGTCAGGTCGAACAGGCGAACGAGCCTATGTCGAAGAACGCCTGGCAAACTTGTTCATGGTGATCGACACAAAAGTGAAAGCGGCTGACATGCCGAAACTGAATGCCGAAATCGCCAAGAAACGCGTGGGGAGTCTGCTTTCGGCGTCACCAACTGATCGCTTGCGAGCCCTTGCTGAAGTTCGACTCTATGAGGCACAAGGCCTACTGTCAGCCGAAGACGTTGAAACAGCTTTTGAAATTGTCGGTGGACAAGAGGGCTTGGCTATTTTGCACGGTCCATCAAGCCAAAAGCTATCGATCGCGCGTGAATGGGTGCTAGGGGCTCTGGGGAATTCAAACTAGCCCCAAGAATCATATTATCGCGAACTTGCTGATGCCGACGTCGCAATGGCGCTGGTCACACCTACGCTAGGCACAATTCCTGCATCGTCGATGGGGCGGATTCTTCGAACAACGGAACCGGCATCAGAACATCCGACGCTGGTTTCAGCTGGATGTTCTCACAACGCGAAAGCTGAAATTGACGAGGCGCTTCTCTGCATAGACAAAGCCCTAGGAATCGCTCGGCACCCACGAACCGAATGGGGCTGACCAGGCGACGCGTACGCTTGCCTTTCGCGTCACAGTAATCCATTTCGATGACATAGTTATCGGAATCTTGCATGGCGCGTCGAAGAGTACTTTTCATCTTGGTTGCCTTTTTAAAGACGGTTGGATCAGGAGGGGCTGACCAAGAAAATGCCTTTCACTTCTCAGTCGCCTCACCAACAGTTATTGGCGGGTGACATGACAAGTCAGGTCACGAGACGACAAAACGAAGCCCAAACACGGCAACAACGCCCTTGCAGAGGGTATTCGCGGTGGGTGTTCGGATCGAAAGTAGAGCGATTGGCGGCGGTCGGCGCATAAAAAAAGCTCCCGGAGAGTACATGGTCCTAGGGGGGCGGAGGACTACGCGCTCAATTTCCGGGAGCCGGTGGATTGGTGTTCGACGACAGCCGAAAGCATCCGTGCTTTGGAACCGTCGAACTCTATCAACACGGCCCTTGGCAGGACAACCTCATTCGCATCCGTGCGGTGAAGTATCCAAAGTGTCGTGTTGAAGCACTGAGTTGTCTTGTTGCCAATTCCTCTCAGTGCTGGGCGGAGAATAGAGAGATCGTTTTCGTGCGGTCAAGGTAGATTTAGACGAAACCAACAGATTCTCACACGAACAAGTTTCACGGCTTACAAATCGTTTTACTGAACCCGAAAAAGTGCGTTTCGCGGAAGATTGTTTCACGACAGAAAAACGTAAGCACCCATCTTGTTTAGTTGGCGAAATAATACTCGCCCCGCTGTGGTTCATTGCCCCACAGTGTTCGTCACAACCTTCGCAACCCGCAGTTCGCTTGAATGCCCTGCGGATACAACCGATCGAACAACGAAGACAATTGCGAAGATTGACGCAGCAAATCACCGAGTCGATCGCGATTGCTCGTGCCACAGATTTGAAGCGATCCTTTGCCGGCTACCCCATATTTCGCGAACATCAAAGTGCATTGCCGACGCGCTACTACGATTTGCATTCAAATCACAATCAGGCGATTTAGCCGTTGGCAAAGCAATTGTCTCAACGATTTCAAGAAATTCGCGTAGCCAGACACCTAAACATGTGTGATAGTTAGATGAGGAATGATCCAAACAGATTGCCTTTCAAACAGCCGCACAACGGCGAGTAGATTCGGCAAAAGCAGGAGCAGCCAGTTCTATCTGGTTACGGAAAGTGAATCCTCGATTCTCTCACGGAAAGAAACGTTATGGTCACCGCACAACAAGACATCACTGCCCTCGCACTTAATGAGCTTGCACAGAGCTCGATTGGCGAACTGCGACAACTTCGCGTCGATCGCGGGGCCGGCAAGGTCCAGATTAGTGGCAATGTCCGCAGTTTTTACCACAAGCAATTGGCACAAGAAGCCGTTCGCCGAGTGGTAGACGGAGCCGCAGTGGACAACCAAGTGCACGTTTGCTCGAAGTAGCCGCAACGCGGAATACTTCAGCACATCGAGTCTCGAGCCATTCGTGCCTCGCCCTTTTGTCTGTCACTCGAGCGACATCGTGGCTGAGACTTTTTAGCTGCGACTTTTTAGCCGAGACACCGTAAGCGACGTTGGCTACAGCCTACGTCGCTTTATTTTTCGATGCATAGGATTGAGTTTCTTCTTTGGCGGCGCGTCGCCATCGCTCGCTTGCTCCGCTGCGGTAGGCTCTGGCTTGGGAAGCGTCTCGAATCCATCCAGTGAATCACGAATCAACTCCTTATTGATTCGCTGTTCAATGCTGGTCAGCACGTCTCCTTCGCCGGGCACCACAAACGTGAACGCGATACCGTCACGTCCCATTCGCCCGGTGCGTCCGACCCGGTGAACGTAGTCATCGCAGTCCTGAGGCACGTCGTAATTAAAGATGTGCGAAATCGTACTGATATCGATGCCACGCCCCACCACGTCAGTGGCGACCAATATTTTCAATTTTCGATCACGCAAACTCTGTAGCACTCGATCGCGTTCGCGCTGAGCCATATCCCCGTGCATGCTGCCACAAGCATCAAAACTACGAGCCAGCTTTCGATACAAGCGATCGGTACCACGTTTTGTACGACAAAAAACGATCGCCTGTTCCGGCTGCTCACGCTCAAGCAACCGCTCCAGCAATTCGCCTTTTCGATCTTGGGCAACGGTGAAGTACCGCTGCTCGATCGTCTCAACCGCCATCTCGTTTTTACAACAGTCGATAATGACTGGTTTGTGCATGTAAGACTCAGCCAACCGCTGGACAGTCGGCGGCAGTGTTGCCGACAGCAGCAAGGTTTGACGATCTCGAGGGCACTTTCTGAGAATGCGTTCGATCTGGGGGCGAAAGCCAATATCAAGCATGCGGTCTGCTTCATCCAGCACAACACACCATACTTCTCCGGTTCGCAATGTGCCGCGTTGTAAGTGGTCATGGAGTCGGCCAGGAGTCCCGACGACAATCTGCACGCCGTTTTCCAACTGCCGAAGCTGCTTATTCATGTTCTTACCGCCCGAAAGCACGGCAATCTCCGTCGGTGCCCCGACAGCTAAACGCGCTGCTTCGGCGGCAACCTGATCAGCCAATTCGCGTGTGGGCACGACGATGATCGCTTGGGGATCGCGACAATCCTCCAAAGGGTCAAGCTGTTCCAAGATCGGAATCGAAAAAGCGGCTGTTTTACCAGTACCAGTGCGAGCTTGCCCGATGACGTCCAGCCCGTCCAGGGCAAGCGGGATCAGTGCCCCTTGTATCGGCGATGGCTTGGTAAAACCTGCCTTGGCGACAGCCCGTCTCATCACGGGTGACAAATCCAGTTCGTCGAACGACTGAACTTCCGTTTCGGTTGGTTCTAAATTCATGAACAGCAGTGTACCCGCGGCAGACAAATCGCACTACGCGGCTTGATTCACCACGCAAACGCTGCATGAAACTGTTCACCAGGCCTATTCAGCTACTGAGCACTCTGTTTGGCCCGCGCCGCTGCCCGGCGTTGCATGGCGATTCTCTTAACTACTTCGTCAGCGATGACGCCCAGCAAAATGACGGCACCGATGATCGCAAACTCCAACTTGTCCGAGATTTTCATCAACACAATCAAGTTGTACAGCGTCTGCATGACGGCCGTCCCGATCACCACACCGATGATTCCGCCTTCGCCGCCCCGCAGGGAACAACCGCCCAAAACGGCTGCCGCGATCGCGTAAAGTTCGTAGAAATTGCCGAAGCTGGATGGCGCGACTGAATTGCTGTCCAAGGCAAACAACATTCCTCCGACGGCCGCCAGAACGGCCGAGATGACGTAGGCAACTAGCGTCATTTGTTTCGTGTTGACCCCCGAGTAACGAGCCGCCTCTTCATTGCGTCCCAACGCCAGCATGTAGCGTCCCCAAATCGTGCAATTTAGAAAGACAATCGCGACGATCGCAGTGACCAGCAAAACGAAGAACGGATAAGGAACGCCAAACGAATCGCTTCCGTCGGCAGCTTGCCAAATCTGCAACTTACCGGTGCCAAGCAAACGCAGACTGTTGTCGTATTCATCCAAAAAACCCATCGTGTTGTCGTTGACCAACCAGCGGGATATTCCACGATAAAACAACAACCCGCAGAGCGTCACAACAAACGGCTGCAGTTGCAATCGGGTGACCAACAGTCCATGCATCATTCCTAAAAGGATCGCAATCCCAGCGACAAGCGAGAGTGCGACAGGAATTGAAAATCGTTGCCGACGTTCCAGCGGTGCCGCAAGCCAATTGGAATCCAAATTCTCCGGTGCTCCGTCCACCGCCAGAGTCGTGTTCTCCGCACCAAGCTGCACGTCAAGAACTCGCAAGTCTTTCAGCCCACCGTCAGGATGCAAGAACCAAATCCGGTCGCGCCGAGCTAAGTCTTCGATACGTCTCGCAATGACGACTTGCGCTGGTTTTTCGCTGTCGCCATCAACGATTTGCCTTTCAAAAGAAACAACCTGATCCAGCTTCGCAACACGCCCATCACTGTCATCACGCGAGGGCTTTTGATCGATCGTCAACAATGTGCCCACAGAACCATCATCCAGCTGACTCTCGCCAACAGCGGTAATCTTGGCGACCAGTTTTCTAGCCCGCCGACCACCGTAGTAGCGAATCGAATCTCCGGGTTGTAGCCCAGACGGACCGCGTATCAAGATGGTTTGATCGCTCTGACTGACCGCTTCGACGTGTTGAACATCAAACGGCTCGTAGTCCACATTTAGAAACAATGCGAGCAGACAGCCGACCAAACACACCAGCGACCCAACCGACAGATCAATTCCACTGGTGATGATGACAAAGGCAACGCCAATCCCCAAAATCCCGTACATCGACGTGCGACGTATCAGGTTTTCGATATTGTTGCCCTTCAAAAAGGACTCTGGCGTATAAATCGAAAGGAATCCGCAGAGCGCCAGCAGAAGAGCAAAGATACCAAGCACTTTAGCGTTCATAGATTTCCGCTGAACTGAAACGACGTGAAGTTTGGATTGAAGCAGTCGACAGGAAGAGAGTTTAGCCTAGCAAGCGGCGGACGCGTTGCCCGTCGCAGATTCGCCCGTCGCAGATTCGCCCGTCGCAGATTCGCCAGTTGTCGAATTACCAGCTGACGATTTACCCGTTGCCAACTGCATCACGGCTTCCTCGGTCAGTTCTGCTCGCGACAACTGCCCCGTGAATTGCCCTTCGTGCATCACCAACGCTCGATCACTCATCCCCAGGACTTCTTCCATTTCGCTGGAGACGAACAGAATCGCCATGCCTTGGGCCGCTAACTTTTCCATCAGCCCATAAATCTCTTCCTTCGCACCGATATCGATCCCACGGGTCGGCTCGTCTAACAGCAGAATCCGTGGTGCGACGGAAAGCCATTTTCCAATGACGACTTTCTGCTGATTTCCACCGGAAAGAAACTGTGCCGTCTGAGCATCACTGGGCGTACGAATCCGCATTTCTTGGATCATCTTGGAGCTATCGGACTTCTCAATCTCGCGATTCAAAAAACCTGCCGCCCCCGAGTTACGGAGCAAACCAGCCAGTCCGATATTGTGCCGAACGCTCATCTGCACCACCAAGCCGTGCTGTTTTCGGTCTTCGGGCACCAACGCCAAACCAGCTTGAATCGCGACGGCAGGCTTGGTTAACGCAATCGGTTTGCCGTCAACGAGCACCTTGCCCGAGAGTGGCTGATCAATCCCGAATAACACCTGCAACATTTCGGTTCGTCCAGCACCCACCAGCCCGGCAACGCCTACGATTTCGCCAGCACGAAGCTGAAAATTGAGTTTGTGCTGCGGCCATGTGGGTGTCACGAGATCCTTGACTTCCAGTAAGACATCGCCAACGGGATGTTGCTGGCGACTGTAAAACTGCGAAACATCGCGTCCCACCATCAGATTCACCATTTTGTCATGGGTCGCTTCCTCACGCTCCAGCTCGCCCGCGTTTTGACCATCACGAAGCACCGTCACGCGATCAGCAAGCTCACGAACTTCGCCCAGTCGATGCGAGATATAAATCACGCTCACACCACGCGAGCGTAGATCTTTTACGACGGCAAAAAGTGACTCGGTTTCTTTGCTCGACAGACTGCTTGTCGGTTCGTCCATGATTAGCACGCGTGCACTGACCGAAAGTGCCTTGGCGATTTCCACCAACTGCTGTTTGCCGATCGAAAGCGTGTCAACGATGGTTCTTGGATCAACATCCAGCCCAACCTGCGCCAGATACTTCTTCGATTCCTGATAGATCGTCGCCCGATCAATCAGGCCGCAACGCAGGGGTTCGCGGCCGAGGAAAATGTTGGACCCGACATCCAGATTGTCGGCCAAGTTCAATTCTTGGTGAATCAAGACGATGCCCAACTCCATCGCTCGCCGCGTCGAGTCAATCTGCACCGCCTTGCCGTCAACGAACAGCTGCCCGGAATCTGGCTCCTGAACTCCGGCCAGAATTTTCATCAACGTACTTTTCCCAGCGCCGTTTTCACCGATAACCGCCAAGACCTCGCCCGGTTGCGGCTCAACGCTCCTGGCGGGAGCAACACCCTCGGCAGGATCAACGTCTCTGGCAGGATCAGCGTCTTTGGCAGGATCAACGTCTTTGGCAGGATCAGCGCCCGCGTCAATGCCGCACCCCAATCTCAGGCTGACATCCTGAAGTGCGCGAACCCCGGGAAAACTCTTTGTCACACCGCGAACTTCCAGTAAGGATGTTGAATCACTCATTCGATTCAACCGCCTGCCTTGGCTTTATTGTCATCCCAAAACTCGTCGACGTTATCCTTGGTGATCGTCCTGGCTGGTTTGTCAACAAACTTGCTCTCGGGAATCACCGACAGGTCGCCATCAAGGATGCTTTTGAGAGCCTTAATCGAATCGTAACCGTATCCGTAGGGATCTTGGACCACTGTCCCGACGACGGTGCCATCTTTGATGCCTTGCAAGGTCACGTCGTCTTCATCAAATCCGATGATCTTGATGTCCGGTCGGTTTTGCGACTTAACCGCTTGCAGTAGTGCTGGTGGGTTGTAGACGAACAAGCCCACCATGGCGGCCACGTTTGGATAAGCCGTGATCGCATCCTCTGCTTTCTGTTTCGCGACCGTGCTATCGCCCTGGTCCAGCAAGGTGTCCAGGATTGTAAATTTGCCGGCTTCAATCACATCACCGGTCGGATCAAACGACTCTGGCATCGAATCCCGATCCGACAGCACATCAATCACACCTTGTCGTCGGCGTTTGGCGTTGTCCTGCTCCAGACGGCCGACCGTCAAAATGACTTCGCCACCGGCTGGCAGCGCCTTTTTCACCAACTCGCCACACATCCGGCCGGCCAGATAATTGTCCATCCCGATGTACATCAATCGATTGGTACCGGGTGCATCGGAATCATGTGTGATCAACGGAATCTTTTCTGCCCATTGGTTCAACAACGCGACTTGGTTGTCCGCATCGATCGGGCTGATCGCCACGGCGTCGATTCCACCCGAAATCAAGTCTTCGATAATGCGTTTCTGTTCACCCGCTGTACCGGGGGCGGGCATCCGCACATCGACTTCAACGTTAAGGTCCTTCCCAGCATCCTCTGCACCAACTCGGGCCACGTTCCAGAAACTGGCAACTTGGTTGGTCACGAAGGCGATCTTGGGGCGGTCCGCGTCTCCGCTTCCCGGCTGGCCCGACTTTGACGCGGAATCACTTCCTCCTGACCCGCAGCCAACCAGGGTGGCGATCACGATCAAAAGCAAAAATCGAAATGAGAAAACCATGGATGTCTCGAGTTACCTTGGATGCCTAAGTGACGGCAGAAAATGGAATGAACACAATTTTTTTCGCTGCGTTTGTTCAGCTGCAGATTCTAGCCTCGCGCCGCCAACGATGCGAACGACTTCGATGTCCGCAAAGCCCTACACGGTCCGCTGGGGTAATCTCTAACGGTTAGCGAAGCATCTTCGATCGCAATCAATATGAGTTTTCAGCATGCACACCCTCGATGTACACCCCGCTCCCAAGCAGGCAGGCATGACCCACACAACGGGTATCGTTAGATCAAATTTGTGGATAGCGAACTCCCTTCACCCGGAATGATTGGCCGGACCTCCGGAGCTGAGACGAATCGAAAAATGGCGAGCTCCGTGCTCCTAAGCAGGGTGAACACTGTCGCTGCAGCGACGAAAAAGCAAAGCCCGGCTAAACACATTCATTTGATCTCACGAGCTCGAGTTGGAACGAACCCAATGATCGATAATGCAATGGCAAGTGCAAAACCTCAGCGAAAATCACGTCGGCCAGCCCCATCGGTGGAGTTCAAGTCACGTGCTGTCTCGGCGCCAGCGATTACGGCTTCCGACAACGCACTTCGGATGTTGAGCGAAACGGCTCATGATGTGCGCGGACCGCTGGCGTCAGCGATCGAGTCGGTTCGCCTGGTACATGACGGCGAACTAGGGCTCATTTCCGCCGAGCAGAGAGATTTCCTGGCCAGCGCGATCGATCAGTGCCATTGCATCGATCACATGATCGGTGAAATGGTCCAAGTCGAACGTCTGCGTAGTGGTGTGCCGCGAATTCGCCGCCAGTGGGTTAACTTGGCAGCGATCCGTCACGGGATCGAAGAAACGCTTCACGCCTGGACAACTCCGCGAAAAATCAACGTGGTGTGGGATATCAACGCGTCTCATGATGCCACTGTTTATGGCGATGTGTCGATGATCCAACGTTTGATCGTCAACTTGGTTGCCAACGCGGTTCGGGAGACTCCTGAAGGCGATAGTATCCTGATTGGTGTTCACAAAATCGCCAGCAGCGATTCGCTTCAATGGTCCGTGGTTGATCGCGGCCGAGGGATGACTGAAGCAGAAATGCGTTCGATCTCCGCGCGACAAGTCTCCAACTCCGGCGGCGAAGGCTTAGGGCTAAGCATCTGTCGCCAACTGGCGGCGCTGCATTTTTCACCGCTGCAAATCGAGTCTCGCGCAGGCACCGGAACCGCCGTCAGCTTCCGTACGCCGTCGGGTGGACCCGCATCGGTCGCCGAACGATGGTCAAAGTGGCGTGTCAATCAACGCGAACCACTACGTACACCAGTCAGCCGTCATGACAAACAGGTCGTCCTATCAAACCCGTCTACGCGAGACACGAATCACGTTCGCGTGGACGCTCCGTCGGTCACGATTCAACTCGAGAGCGAAGGGGTCCGGCCCAAAGTGGATGATCGTGTTGCAGCTGGCACCGTGACACTGGGTGCCGCGATGCCATCGGACGTCGCTGAGTCCTTTGACCTACTACTACAACACCGCGCCAGCATGTTTGACATGGTCTATCGCGCGGACACGCGTACGTGGGTGTGGATGTTTGACGCGAACACCAAAATGGCGGAGAGTTTGATTGACGAGATCAACGAAGAGGCCGCGAAAAAAATCCCGAACATCAGACTCTCCTGGACCGATCCCCAATCGATTCCCTTGGATGGCGGACGCACGGTCACCCGGGTAACCGAAATGCTGATCCGCAATTGTTTGGCCACGCCAAGTACTCAACACGAAGCTGACTCTGACGCGGACGACATGCCACATTCGGACACCGCTGAGCAACGCTTGGATGAAGAATTGCATCGTCTTGGCAAGCGGCTACTACGGCAATCGTCACAGTTTCAGGCTCAAGCCAGACGCATCCGCCCTAACTTCTAAGAGCAGCCGGCCGAAAACTAGCAGGACCTCTCGTCAGAGAGCGGGGTCGCTTTCGATCCACCGTCTGGCGACGGTCGCAACGTCGCGTCATCATCGCTCGATGACAGCGTCCCGCTTTTACTCTAGCTTTCCACTCGGGCCGTTTACGGCTTCAAGATATCCTTCAGTTCCTTGCCTTTTTGTACTTTGGAATCATCGTTCCGATACAAATCAGTCAGGTCACTTTGAACTTGGTTTCGCATGATGCGGCTTTCAGGTGCGAAGTCATCGCCGCGAACAGCTGACCCCAGTGGCGTGGTCACCGTGTCATCAATGGTCTTCAGGTAAGCCTGTAGTTTCCAAGCAGGAATGACCGTCAGGCCAAGCTCGGTCGCACGTTGCTTGATCAAACCCAAGGCAGCAGCTGCACGTGCGGCCGCTTCATCGGATGCAGAGTCTCCACGATCGGAGAGTTCCGGGCTTTCGCCAATGACCAGGAAGCGAATGCTCGCGTCCAGCTTGCCTTGCACACTGCCGTCCATGCTAACTTCGGCAGCAACTTCAGCACCAGCCGAAGTGATCATGCCTTTGATTTGCTCGTTGTCCGGCCGACCGTCGCCATCGATGTCGATTTCGCCAGCCAACGCGATCTTCACGGGCACACCCGCTCTCCAGAACGGCGAATAGATGTGGTCGCCTTCGATGATAGGTGTATCGATGGTCGGCATGGCGACAACACGTGCTTCGGCCAAATGCTGTCCGCGAATCTTGGTGACCTGAATCGTCGCTTTGACTTTCGCGTCTTCCAAACGTGTCTCATCGGAATCAATCACGCCAAAAGTAACGCCGGGACGAAGCGCGTCGGCCGCACCCAAGTTGATCGTGCAGATGTTGCCACCATGCATGACAAATCGAATTTCGCCCTGGACGCTCTCGAACTTGTCACTGCGCAGTCGGTTCAACTGCTGACGCTGCGTTTCGATCGTATTGCCAAGTTGATCAGACTTTTGCTTTTGCTGCGCCAACTCGTCCGATGACTTCTTGCGGTATGTGTTGAACTCACGACTGGTCTTGGTCAAATTGTCTCGCGTCTCTTCCTTTTCCTGGTTCATCCGCTCGCGGTCTTGCGAGAACAATTCCACTTCGTCTTTCAATTTCTTGTCAGCCGATTTGCGGTTTTCCTCAGCAACTTGCTGGGCCTTGCGAGCGTTTTCGACGTCGCTGTCGGCTTGCGAGCGAATCAGCTGCTGTTCTTTGGTTGCTGTCGTGTACTGATTGGTTCGCGATCGGATCGCGTTGACAAAGAACTCCGGCAACTGCGAATAGTTTTTCTGCTGTGCTTCGACGTCGGGACCGAAGTATGACATGTCGCGAACAAAGTTCTGAGCAGCCAAGTCCATGTCCGGATCGCCACTGCTACTATCGGCCAGCGTTTTGAACTTATCATCGCTCATTTGCTTGACGCCCAGCATCTCCTTGAACGTAAGCAGTTTTCCCTCTTGCTCGCGAATTTGGGTCGCCGCATTGTCGTAACGCGTCTTATTTTCTGACGCTTCGATCGACTGCACGTTGCCCCAGCGCCAGAAGAAGTAATTCAGTGCTAGCGAAAGGACCAGAAGGATCATGCAGGCAATCAAACTGCCGCGGATGACTGAATCGTCGCGTGCCGCCATGGTTTCTTTTTTGGGAAATCGAGGGACTTAAGAGGAGATGTAGGACTAGCTGGTGCAGGAAAGCTTACTTCGACGAAGCGTTCTTACGCGCAAAAAGCCTGTTATTGCAGGTTATTTGCCGCTCGACATCATTCTAGCTACGTTTCATCAAAATCGGCTTTCTGAAGCATGGTTTCGAGTGCTTTTGCCGGTTATTCGGTTCTTAGGCCAAAACCGTCGCTTTGCCTGCACATCTTTCGAGGCGTCAGGGAACCGATTTGTCGAACAGGAACCGAGGTTGTAGCTCACCGCCGGAGAGCCTGGAAACGACCTAAGCTATTTCACAGCAAGCATTTACAAAACCCTCTCCCTGAGCGACGCCGTCGAGGATTTTCCTGCCTTCACTCTCCCTTCGGG
>CAYUGI010000050.1:0-29224 GCA_964444105.1 uncultured Pirellulaceae bacterium | reverse complement strand
CTACCGAGCGGGCGGTGTCCTTTGGAAGGACCAGAGAAACTCTTGCGGGTAATCACCTGATTTAGAGTGGCGACGGCTATCCGCGCTTGTCGGCTCACACGAACGTGTCGTGTGTCCAGTCCGCAATACAACTCGTGCTGCCGATTGTAAAAGCCAACGAAAGCCATTCCCGGTGAGAGAAAACCAAGAAAAACACAGCCATCAAAGTAACAGCTGCATCAACCGTGTCATGGTTTTTACGCTAAACCGTCGGCATCCCTTCTTTTGTAGTTCGAGGGGCGCTGGCGTATGGTTAGCATTTCGTGAATCAAACGTCACCGCTTCGTGCGAGGCGGTGTCGTGAAAACCGTCCCCAAGTTTTGTCATGAGTGGTGCAATCGCCGGTGTTATTCTTCGTTCGCCTTTCACGGTCGCTGATACCGGTTTGATGTTGCAACTCTTGCGCGATCACACCACTGATGTCGCCGAAACGCGCAATGGACGCCATTGGGATTTCACCGATTCTGGGTCGCGTGCCTCTTTGGCGGTTGTTGATACGTCCTGCCGCGCTGAGCTTCACAGTCAATTGGCGGATGCTGGCTTTTCTACCGATGAAGCGCCCGAGATTGTTATGATTGCCTATCCATCAAAGCACGACCGTGATGCGTGCGCTCGACTTGCTGACCATGTCGCCAAACGATTCACTGGAATCAATCGCGGAGTGGGGGACGGCTAACAGGGCTGTCGATGCCACTGTCCTGCCTTCTTTACAAACAAAACTTCTTTTTGCTGAGCGAATCAAATGGCGTTGGATTCCGCACCATTTCGACGTACCTACCTTTGTCGGTTGCGTGGTCAGCTCCGCCGTGCCGACGCATCAACGCCATCACGGGAGCTAGATATTCCTGAATGCTGCAACGCGGCAATGCAAAACCTGATGCATGAGCAAGCTGTTGCGGCAACGCAATTAACGCTTAAAGAACGCGTTACGTGGATTACCGCTGGTGGGCACTTTGTGCGTCGCGGTGGCAAGCGTCCTTAGAAAGCTACGATGCGACCGTGCGAGTGAAGTGCGGCGTTGTTGCGATGGCCAACGCCCGGGTTGGTTAGTGTTACTTGGCCGGATCTTGATGCAGGTGGCATAAAAAAACACCGCTCACTGCTGCTGCAGCTAAGCGGTGTTTTGTATGGAAAGGATTGTTGCCGCCAATTGAGGCGACTCGATCATTCTTATTCGCTGGAGTTGTCTTCCTTGGGCGCCGTCTCAGTAGCTGCATCAGTGCTGGCTTGGGCCGTTGCTTCGGCACCCGCCTCTGTGACTGCACCGGCTTCTGTGACTGCATCCAACTCGGTCTCTACAGCAGGAACTTCTGCTGCGATAACTTTTGCCTCGTGTTGCTTGGCGGCACAGGCAGGACAAGCAGGGACTTCCTTGCTGATCTCTTGTCCTTTGCCGCCGCGATCCTGTACGGGCTCTTCGCGACCACGGTATCCACCTCGACCACCACCGCCGCCACCTCGTTTGTTTTCGCGTCGACGAGTCGAGTACTTCTTCTCGCGCAATTCGATCACCACGCTGTGACGCGTCGTTTTTGGGGGGGTGACCTGGTTACAGAAATAGCACTTAAACATCGTCTTGCTCCTCAAAGAAAATGGCGACCAGCAGATTGGTCACGATGAAATCCATAGTGAATGAATACGTGGGACTAAACCACACGTACCGATTCTGCCGCCGGTCCCTTGGGACCACTGCCTTCTTCGAACTCAACGTTTTGACCTTCGCGAAGGTCATCGAACTGAGATTCTTCGACAGCTGAGTGATGGAAAAACAAATCTTTGCCTTCATCACGGGCAATGAATCCGAAACCTTTATCGGATACCAACTTTTTGATCACGCCTTGAGGCATAACAAACTCCTTCATACTACGAAACTTAAGTGGACAACGACCCGGCAACTGCAATGGAAGAGGGCCGTGACATGTCGCAATAAAGCGTCGCAGGCTAATCCGAAGAGCTGATGGGGCACCGCCCCGATGTGATGGGCGAAAGATAGCGTCCCTGCGTCGATTTGAATAGGGCTCAAATCCGTCGGAATCGCTGTCTGGCGAGCCAATATCCGGTTTTGGGGCAAAGTTAAAGGCGAATGTGCGCCGTGTTGTTCAAGCGAAAGCTACCCAAATGCGGCTGTCAGTCACGCCTCAGCGAGTCGCTGTCGCAAGGGTTCAGCGAGTCGCCGTGCGAGAGAGACGATTGCCTCTAATAGGCTTCGTCTTGTCCCCAGATGACACCGAAGGTCTGGAACAGGATGTGAAGGTCCAACCAGATCGACCAACTTCGGATGTACTGGTGATCCCACTGCACGCGACGTTCCATTTTGTCCAGCGTTTCCGTTTCGCCGCGACATCCGTTTACTTGGGCCAAGCCGGTGATACCAGGTTTGACTTTGTGTCGCAGCATGTAGCCGCGGATCTGTCCACGGTACTGCTCGTTGTGAGCCGACGCGTGCGGTCGCGGTCCGACCAGCGACATGCTGCCAGCGATCACATTGAACAGCTGCGGAAGTTCGTCCAGGCTGGTTTTGCGAAGAATGCCGCCCACACGCGTGATGCGGGGGTCGTTTTTGGTCGCTTGTTTGACGACGGGGCCGTTGTCACACGTTCGCATCGAACGGAATTTCCAAACCAGAATTTCGCGTCCATCGATCCCGTATCGTTTCTGACGAAAGAACACAGGACCGGGTGACGAGAGTTTGACTGCCAATGCGATCAGCATCATCGGAATCGAGATCGCAATGAGGCCAACCGTCGCGATGGTGAGGTCGGCCGCACGCTTCAGCATCCCGTCGACACCAAAGAGTGGGTTTTCAAAGACACTGACAGCCGGCAGATCGCCCATCGTGGTCCACCGCGAGTGAAGCAGCTCGAAGACAAAGAAGTCGGGAACGATGTAGACCGACGCTGTCGAATCGCTCAGTTGGTCAAGCAAATACTTGATGCGTTTTTCTGCTCGCATCGGCAATGTGATCATGATCGTGTCCACTTCGCCTTTGCGCGCAAGTTCGACCAAATTGGACAAGGATCCGGCAAGATCATCGGCCGTGAATTCTGTTTTGCCGTCTTCGCTGCGAGTTTCGATTCGATCATCAAAGAAGCCGGCTAGCTTTAATCCCAGAGCCGGTTGCGACTCGATATTTTCGGCCGTCTGTCGTCCCAGTTCATTGAAGCCTGCGATTGCCACTCGCCGCACGCGGAATCCGCGTGAGATCCAGGTTTGGAACAAAATACGCAGTAGCATGCGTCCCAAGCCAATCATCGTTGGAGCAAGCACGGCCCAACCCAGAATGACTGCGCGGGCGAACCCGTCGCTGAATCGCGTCAGAAAACCTAGCAAGGCAAGAAACAATATCGTCACGAACCAGGTCGAGATGACCGAAGTGATTTCGTTGTTTGCGGTGCGCTGCTGTAGCTGGCGTTGTAGACCGGTTGCATGCGACGCAAGTGAGAACACGACGATGGCAGCCAGGCTGGTCAGCCAAACCGTGCTGTCGATGAACTCGCCTCGTACCCAACAAATCAGTGCCAGCGAGGCGATGATGGAAACGGCATCAATTGCCGGTTGGACTAGGTCTAGCCAGCCGCGTTGTGCGTTGATTGGGGAGCGATTTTGCATGGTGGGCGCGCAGCGCGGGGTGACGTGGTGAAGGCTGCTTTGGCAAAAGTGGTATTTTGAACCAAGTCATACAGCCATTTGTTCACCCAACCCTAGGTCGCCGATGCGTCGAACCAGTCCAAGCCAAGGTCTAACCAGGTTGCTTGATGCGTTAAAGCTCCGCTGCTGATTCGATCTACGCCAGTTGCGGCAATCGCAGCGATCGTGTCGATTTTGACGTTTCCCGATGCCTCCAGCTCGACGGCCGGGTTCGTATCGTCGCGAAGTTTGACGGCAGCCGACAAATCTTCCAGCGCGAAGTTGTCCACCAAGACAATGTCGGGACCGACCGGAAGGACGTCGGCAAGTTGCGCAAGCGAATCGACTTCGATTTCGACGATCGGCGGCGCGGTCATGCGATCGACTTGAGCGCCACGCCATTTCAGCGCCTTGGTTGCAGCCTCGCTGGTTGGCATCGCTCCGTTTTCGTTTCCGCCAAGTGCCAGGTGATTGTCTTTGATTAGAAATCCATCGTGCAAACCAAGTCGGTGGTTGTGCCCGCCGCCGCACACGACCGCGTACTTCTCCAGCAGCCGCCAGCCCGGAGTGGTTTTGCGAGTGTCGTACAGACGTGTTTTGAAGTCAGCGATCGCTTGGCTGTAACGTTCCGTTTGAGTGGCGATGCCGCACAGACGACACAGCACATTCAGAATCGTACGTTCCGCCGTCAACAGGTCGCGAACATTGCCTTTGATGTTGGCGATCGCTTTGCCCGGAACCAAGCGGTCGCCATCACGGCAGAGAAGTTCGACGTCCAGGTCGCCGTCAAATTCATCCACGATCCAAGGAATGGTGACGACTCCCGCGCAGATGCCTTCCTGTCGCGGAACGATTTGGCAGCCTCCGGTGCGGTCTTCGCCGATCAAGCACACGGTTGTCCAGTCATACTGGCTGCGAATGTCCTCGGCGATGGAAAGCCTGACCAGCGAACGTAAGTCGCTTTCGAGGAAAGGATGTTCTGGAGTGACAGTTACGTAGTCAGTCATGGGTTTGCTTTCAAAAATACGTCGCTTCTCGCACGTCGATACGGAGGGTCTCCGCCGTTAATACACGACAAGTCGTTATGGAACCGTCCCGAAAACACTTCCGTACGATGGAGATCCATGTCTGTCGGAACTCGACGACGGACTAGGAAGTCCGTCGTACAAATCGGGCAGTTTTTACGTGACAAGTCGTTAAGTAATCATCGCGATGGAGGAGATTGTTATGATGGAGAGTGTGATGAACCAGCGAAACCACGGGAAGGTGCGATACGTCGGATGTCTTCGCGAACCAGGAAAACGATTTCTCCACTCATGCAGCGACCCATCCAGTCGTTTTTGCTTGCGATCGTTGGTTCGTTGCTGGTCACGCAAATTCCTTGGCATCCATCGGCCGGCGAAAATCGCGGCAGTCCGCATCTTCACGGAGACGAGATCGCTGTTCTTGTGGACGTCAACCAGGCGGCCCATCGCGAACTTGCCTTGCTTCCCAATGTCGGATCCATTTTAGCGAAACGAATCGTCGCGGATCGATCTGAACACGGGCCATATCTTTCGCTCGAGGATCTCGAACGTGTCCACGGCATAGGCGAAAAGACGCTTCAGCATCTATCACGCTATTGCGTGGCAAGCGAGGTTTCCTCTTCGTTCAATCGATGAGCCGATTCCGTCGGGCTATCCTCGAAACCTTCCCGGTTCGCTAAAATCCGGCGTCACGTCAGCGTCCCCGTGGTGATCCCTCAAACTGTACGAATCGGAATCGATGAGTTCGACCGAAACCGAAGCCCCCGAGCTTCTGCCAGCCAACTTTTTGTTGCAGCAACCGTTCAAGCCAGCTGGCGATCAGCCCGACGCGATCGCTGCGCTGACCAAAGGATTTCAGTCGGGAAAATCCACGCAGGTTTTGCTTGGGGCGACTGGAACCGGCAAGACGTTCACGATGGCAAATGTGATCGCCAATTGTCGACGTCCGGCGTTGATCTTGAGTCACAACAAAACTCTGGCCGCGCAGCTTTACAGCGAGTTCAAAGAGTTTTTTCCCGAGAACGCAGTTCACTACTTCGTCAGTTACTACGACTACTATCAGCCAGAAGCGTACATTCCTCAGCGTGATGTCTACATTGAAAAAGATTCGTCGATCAATGAAGAAATCGATCGGCTTCGCCTGGCAACCACCAGTTCTTTGGTCAGTCGCCGTGACGTCGTCATCATTGCTTCGGTCAGCAGTATCTACGGTTTAGGTTCTCCCACGGACTACAAAGCCCTGGTCGTGGGGCTTCATAAAGGCGAAACGACCCGGCGCGATCACTTGCTGCTGAAGCTGGTGGATGTTCTTTATGAACGCAATGACGTTTCGTTTGAACGCGGAAAATTTCGGGTGCGTGGCGACAGTGTCGAAATTTGGCCCAGTTACGAAGAGTTCGCGTATCGAATCGAAATGTGGGGGGATGAAATTGAGCAAATTTCGATGATCAAACCGGTTTCCGGTGAAACGATCCGCACGCTCGACCACGTCTACATCTATCCGGCGAAGCACTTTGTGATGCCAGAGGACCGCATCAAGCGTGCGATCTCGATCATCAAGGAAGAATTGAAGCAACAGTTAGAATTGTTCCAGGGCCAGGGCAAGCTATTGGAGGCACAGCGTCTTTCAGCGCGAACTCGATTTGATTTGGAAATGTTGGCCGAGGTCGGGCACTGTCCCGGCGTTGAGAATTACTCGCGACCGCTTTCAGGTAAGCCACCCGGCAGTAGCCCTGACACGTTGTACGAGTTTTTCCCGGAAGACTTCATGACCTTCGTCGATGAATCTCACGTCACGATTCCTCAAATCCGAGCCATGTATGCGGGCGACAAAAGCCGCAAGACAACACTAGTGGATCACGGTTTTCGGCTGCCTTGTGCATTGGACAACCGGCCGTTGAAATTTGAGGAGTGGGAAAAAAAGACACCGCAGATTTGTTTCGTCAGTGCCACGCCATCCGATTACGAACTGGAGCGAACCGGCGGCGAAGTTGTCGAGCAAATCATTCGGCCCACGGGATTGCTGGATCCGAAAGTCGACGTCGTTTCGGCACGCGGTCAGGTGAATCACTTGTTGGAAGAGATTCGTGTTCGCGCTGCCAAAGACGAGCGAGTCCTGGTTACCGCATTGACGAAGCGATTGGCGGAAGACTTGGCGACTTTCTTCCAAGAGCAAAACGTCCGCTGCCGCTGGCTGCATAGCGAACTGGATGCTTTTGAACGGGTCGAGTTGCTACAGGAACTTCGCGCAGGCACGTTTGACTGTTTGATCGGTGTGAATCTGCTACGCGAGGGATTGGATTTACCCGAGGTTTCGCTGGTTGCCATTCTGGACGCCGATAAAGAGGGGTTCCTGCGAAGTGAAACCAGCTTGATTCAGACGATCGGTCGAGCAGCCAGGAATGCAAATTCAACCGTTATTTTGTATGCCGATCGGGTCACGAACTCGATGAAAATGGCGATCGAAGAAACCGAACGCCGTCGAGCGGTTCAACAAGCGTACAATGATAAGCATGGCATCACGCCAGAAACCGTGCGTAAGAAGATTCGAAAAGGCATCGAGACGGATGCGGCCAAGCGTCGCAAGAACACTGCCGAAGCTCAAGCCGAGGCGGACGGAACATACATCACTTTGGAGTACGTTGAAGCGTTGGAGCAAGAAATGTTGGCGGCTGCTGAGAACCTGGAGTTCGAACGTGCTGCATCGCTACGCGACCGTGTTTTGCAACTGAAAGAGAACATCGGTCGGCCACTCAAGGAAGTCGAGATCGAAGCGTCCAATTCCAAAGCGACCGGACGACAAAAGAAACGTCGCAAAGGAATGAAGTCCAGCGGAAGAACCAAAGTGCCGCGACCAAAACGCGGGTGATCTTTAGTATCGTCGGACTTGAAAAAGGTGAACGACGGGAGACCTTGGCCAGAGTTTACGGCCACGCTTTGCGAAGCTCGATCAAGTTACGCGGATTTTGCCCAAGGTCGCCTTTGCCGAGACGCGACTGGCTGGACGCTTCGATGACGACGCCTGAATCGACCGACTTGATCAGCAATGAAATGTCGTCAGTGAAACGGAAGATCGGCGTGCGACGCAGCAGTTGCATTTCGATGCCGTCGGTGACTATTGCTTTTTCGTTCACCGTCCACAGCGATTCCTTCGCTGCCCAATCGTCGGCGTGTTTTACGGCTTGCTCCGACGACAGGCCATCGATTTGAAAGCTGGCTGAGGCGGAGTTTTCGGTCCAATCACGGTCCCAATCGTCAACCTTCAGGCAAGTTGCCACCACCAAAATCAGCGTGATCGCCAGCGCTGTCAGTCCGATCATTTTTCGCAATCGCTGGGAGTTTCGCAAGATACTCGTCACTCTATCGCTGGCCTGTTAAATTCGCCACTGCAAGCAAGTCGTTCCGCGGCAAGTCTCTTGCAAGATTAACGACTACAACCAAGGTCTGCATCAAGATGAAGTCCACACCCAGCTTGTTCGAATCGGCCGAAGATGATTGCATGGAAAAAGCACTGCCTTTGGCGGCACGAATGCGACCGAAGAATTTGGGTGAATACATCGGTCAACAACAAATTCTAGGGCCTGGAAAGCTACTTCGTCGAATGATTGATTCGGGACGCTTGGGCAGCATCATTCTTTTCGGACCGCCGGGAACCGGCAAGACAACGCTGGCACACTTATTGGCGATCGAAACAGGAAGTCAGCTTCGCACTTTGAGTGCAGTATCAAGCGGTGTCAAGGATGTGCGTGAAGTGCTGGCCTGGGCAAAAGACTTGGTCGCGACCGGGCAGCCAAGTCCGTTGCTATTCATTGATGAAATTCACCGTTTCAGTAAGAGCCAGCAAGACGCGCTGCTGCCCGATGTCGAAGCTGGCATTGTTTCGCTAATCGGTGCTACGACCAGTAACCCGTACTTTGCTGTCAACGGAGCTTTGCTCAGTCGCAGCCAGTTGTTTCAACTCTTGACCCTGTCGGCAGAAGAGGTTCGAGCCTTGTTGGACCGCGCTCTGCAGGATTCCCAACGCGGATTGGGCGATGTGAATGTCACGGTCGATGATGATGCTCTGGACTACTTGGCCGATGCCTGCGAAGGAGACGCCCGTCGGGCTTTGTCAGGGCTGGAGATTGCGGTTCGCAGTAGTGGTGATTCAGCACACGTTGACATAGCCGCGGCACGTGAATCGATGGGCAATCGGATGGCCGGGTACGACGCGACCGGGGACGATCACTATGATCTGGCCAGCGCTCTGATCAAGAGCATCCGCGGAAGCGATGCTGACGCGGCGATCTATTGGCTGGCACGAATGCTGGAAGGCGGCGAGGACATTCGATTCCTCTGTCGTCGTCTTGTCATTTTGGCTAGCGAAGACATTGGCAATGCCGATCCGCAGGCGCTCAGCTTGGCAGTCGCTGCGATGCAAGCGTGCGAATTTGTTGGACTCCCCGAATGCCAATTAACGCTCAGCCAAGCCGTCGCCTACTTGGCATTGGCACCCAAAAGCAACGCAGCTACCAAAGCAATCGGCGCTGCCAGGACAGACGTTCGCGAGCAACAGATTGTGCCCGTGCCCGTTCATCTTCGAGATGCCCACTACAGCGGAGCCAAAGATCTAGGGCACGGCAAAGAGTATCGTTCTAGCCACAAATGCGAAGACGGAATTGCCGAGCAAGACTACCTAGGAGTCGATCGTAGGTACTACGAACCCGTCCCTCGAGGCTACGAAAAAGAGCTCTCCGAGCGGATCGAGATAATTAGACGCAGATTGAAAGGCGATGGTTAGAGCGGTATCGCGTCCCGTAACAGTTGCACGAATCAACTCTTGAGTGATTTCTCTGCCAAGCACTAACGCATTTATCTGCTGTGGCCAACTCTAACCGACAGACAGTCGTCGTAGGAGCGTTGTTGTGTGGAATGGCGCGTGCGGAACTTAGTTAGGTTCGGAACTTAGTAGAGGCCGAAACTTAGGAAACGTCGTTGCTTTTCAGATGGGGCTGGGTATCACGGGCAAGTAGTATAGTGACTTAGGAGATGGTTGTAATTTTCACGTCGCAAACGACAACGGAAAGCACACGCTGATACGCATTGGAGCATCCGACATGCTGACGACTACAAAAACGCTGCGAGTGTTCGCTAACCCGCATGAAGCGGAAATCATGCGGACAAGATTGGATGCGGCCGGAATCTTGGCCGTGATCAACGGCGCTGAAGTCGCCCACATGCTAAGCCACATTGGAACGGCCGTCGCCAAAGTGCGCTTGGAAGTGGCTCCTGAAGATTTTGACCGAGCAATCGAAGTTCTCAAGGAGGATGAGCGACGAAGAGGAGAACTGACGGATTGGAAATGCGTTCGGTGTGACGAAGACAACGATGCAGCATTCGATCTTTGCTGGAACTGCTCGAAGAAAAGAGACCCGTCCGATCCGTTTTCGCAAGGTAGCCGGGATTCTGACAAGTCGATGGATGAACCGAAGTGGTCTTCGATCACTGTCGACCCAGCCAAAGCGAGGATGCAACCTCCTTCGACCAATCCGTACGCGCCGATATCGGACAATTTACAAAGACCAGGGTCACACCCACGATCAAAAACGAGTGACGATACGAATGAAGTGCTGTCCGATCAGGTAAAGCGAGTCCTTTATGGCAGCATCTTCGGCGTCCTGGTTCTGCCTCCGCTGCTTTCGCTCTACGTCTTATACTTGCTTGCGTTTCGGGTGTCCGTCGAAGCGTACGCACACTCCGATTTGCGCTGGAAGCTGATCGCCTCGTGGATTTTATCGGCGGTCAGTGTCATCATTTGGCCTCTTGTGCTCTTGAGTGAATTTGGGTTCCTACGCTGATACTCAGTTGGCCTTGCTGGATAACACCGCGTAACGACGTTTTCCGTTCATGCCAATCCACAGCGTGCAAGGTTGGCTGCCACAATCGCGAAGCTTCTTCTCCAGCTGATTGGGGTCTTGGCTCACCCCGCGCGTTTTGACTCGCCACGGGTAGCAATCCAGAGCCCGTAGCTCTCGCCGCAGTTTTCGGTCGTCGCAGGAGCCGTGCCAAAGCACTCTTTCGCTAATCGCTAACCGTCCCAACTCGCTCGAACTGACATCGCCGGTCAGAAATCCGCTGGACTTGCCCAACGTTTTCAAGCCGAATTGATTAGCAAATGTCTCGGTCAGTCCCGCCGCGCGAATCGCCGCACTGGGATCAACCATTGTCGCTTCCGGTTGATTCGCCGTCCCAACCGTCTTTTGGATCTGCCCGCGAGGGCAAAAGTAAGAAACGGATTGATCGCGATCGATGATGACGGCTGATCGTGGATTTGACAGTGACGTTGTATGTGTTGCTAAGCGAAAAAGGCGAACTGCTTCACCGAACAGCAAACTCTGCTCGCGAACCTCCCCGCCCAACGAGACCCAGATGCGGTGCACATCGGGACGCGCCAAGTCAACGCTATCGGCTGCGGGTGCAAGCTTGACCGATCCGCCACGAACGTTGGCAAGCAATTGTTGCACGTCCGCCCAAGCCGGCGAGTACTGCGCAGGATCAGAGTTCCTGCGATCCGCGGCGCGGCGATCTGGATCAATGTGGACCCAATCATCAGCCGATAACTCCAGGCTCATCACATCATCATTGCGAATCTGAATGTCCTGCAGTTCGCGACAAAGTGTGTTTTCATTAATCATCAGGCAAACGTGTGGGTCGCGGTCCACCGCGATCACATTGTGTTTTTTTCCAAGATGAATCGCATCGCCACCCAGGCCGCAGCAAAGATCGTAGACGCGGTCTTCACCGAACCACGTTGCCTTCAAACGCGCAACCGGTGCGGGCGTTGCCTGCTGAAGCGATCGCTGGGTCACCCACCAGGGACCGTCACCCAATTTTGAAATGGCCTTGGTTTGTAATTCCGCCGATGAAAGCACCAGCCGAGCCAGGTCCTCGCCCAGCTCTTCTGTGATGTGCCGAGTCGTCGCAACGCTGATTTTTTCGGCTTGCAATTGCTGGATCAGTTGCTCGCAGCGTTGGCGGCTGGTCGGGTTAAGTGAAAATGACAAATGAAATGGGGCTTAACTGAGCAGGAAAACACAATGTCGAATTTGGCCGAGCATGGTACACCGGCACGCGGCAGTAAGTTCGTTAGTTTAGGTTCGCCAATCCAGACCGTCGTGCAGCTGATTCAAATTACGAGCCTCGCCGTCCGTAACGACCAACATGTCTTCGACTCGCACACCACCATCAAGCCGTCCGTACAAACCAGGCTCGATCGTGAAGACCTCTCCCAGCAAGACTTCTCCTCCACCATGGTCCAGCAAAATCGGTTCGTGGAGATCCAAGCCAATTCCGTGGCCCGTCCCGTGCTGGATGCTGGGTTGATCGGTCGTTTCGCCACGCGATAGTTCGAATCCGGCTTCGAGCTGAACTTTCTCGCCTGCTAGGTGCACGTTGCCGGCCAGATTTCCGGCAGTCAATGCCGCCGTACATGCTGTTTTGGCGGCAAGCACGGTCGCGTGCATTTTCTTTACTGTGTCGGATGGTTCTCCGTGGACGACCGTGCGAGTGCAGTCACCCCAATAGCGACTGGATTCGTCACGTGGGAAAAGATCAACGACGACGGGAACTCCAGTTCTTAACACGCCCGAACCGCTGTGGTGGCAGTCGGCGACTTCTGGAGCAGTGGCAACGATCGCGCCGTGTCCCATGGTGCAACCACGATTAAGAAATTCAATCGCCGCGATCGACTTGACTCGTTCACTGGTAAGCGGCGCACCAGCGTCAACCAACTCCCCGTTAGCCGATGCACTGCATCCCGCGATTCTTTCACAAATCATCTTCATCACCGATTCCGTGATCGCTTGAGCGTTTTGCAGGGCGATGATTTCTTGGTCGCTTTTCACACGGCGATCGATCACCCCCAGTTCATCGTCGTACTCCAGTACGATGCCAGCTTGTTGCAGATGCCAAGCAAAGATGAATGGCAGCGTCCGGTCGGCACGAATCGATTTAATCCCGCGGGAGATCAAAAAATGCGTTGCCGCTTGCGCGGTGGCTGTTTCGCGATCCGCACTTAGTCCCCCAGACGGTTCGTGTTCCGCCGGGCAAGTGACAACGTCGGCTTTCGAATGAGCGCGAACGCGATCCATCTCGAGGTCGCGAACCAAGGCAATCTTCTGCCCATCGACGACCAAAAACGCAGCCGGATCCCCCAACGTCACTTGCAAGCGGCGATAGAGCGATGCATTGGAGACCGCGTAGCCGGCAAAAATCTGATTGCTCATAAGCGTTTTCTGTTCGATCGAGACGGGCAGGGATTCAGATTCTAAGACTATCGACGACCGATGTGTATTTCAATCCACGAGGCGTTGGATGCAAAGGCGATTCGCGTAGTTGTCTTGGCGAAACGCACGAGAGTCAAATGCTGGTCTTAGTCGCGGTTACAACGCTCCTTAGCGTCGCACGAATTAACGCTACACTGATCACGTGAGCGAGTGGGATTTGTTCCTGTTGCCACGCCTTTCACCCTAAAGGATCGACGAGATGAAGCTTGGAATCCTCTCGACAGCCCCCCGTTGTTACAGCACACGTCGGTTGATGGCGGCAGCCAAAGAACGCGGCTACAAAGCGAAGGTCATCAATACGCTCAAGTGCTCGATCGATCTGCAAGCCGGGAAGCCGGACCTTTATTACAAAGGTAAACCGCTGGGAGATTATGACGCGATGATCCCAAGGATCGGCGCCAGCATCACTTATTTTGGTACAGCGGTGGTTCGTCAACTGGAACAAATGAATGTCTTCGTGGCAAACACTTCAAGCGGAATATCGAACAGCCGCGACAAGCTACGCAGCATGCAAATTTTGAGCCGCCATCACATTGGAATGCCCAAGACAACCTTTGTCCGCGACCGCAGCGACGTCATCAATGCGATCGAACGAACCGGCGGCGCTCCCGTCATTATCAAGCTTCTTGAAGGCACCCAAGGTGTTGGTGTGATTCTGGCCGATTCGATCAAGATCGCCGAAGCAATTATCGAGACGTTGCAAACTGCGAAACAGAATGTGCTACTGCAGAGTTTCGTATCTGAAAGCAAAGGCCGGGACGTACGCGCATTTGTCGTGGGCGACCGTGTCATTGGAGCGATGCGGCGTGTCGCACAGGGTGATGAGTTCCGAAGTAACGTTCATCGCGGAGGCTCGGTCGAACCGGTCGAGCTGGACGACGCTTACCGAGAGACTGCTATTCGGTCGGCACAAATCATGGGACTGCAAGTGGCAGGTGTTGACATGCTGGAAGGCAAGAATGGCCCGATGGTGATGGAGGTCAACAGTTCACCTGGGCTGGAAGGAATCGAACGAGCCACAGGCAAAGACATCGCTGGCACGATTGTCGAATACTGCGCCGCCCACGTTGATTTTCCCGAAATGGATATTCGCCAGCGATTGACGGTCAGTCGCGGGTATGGGGTTTGCGAACTTGCGATTCCAGAGGGGTCGCACTACGTCGGAATGACGATCGCCGAAGCCGCTTTTTCCGATCAAGACATCAATATTCTAACTCTCTATCGCGGCAAGACCGTGATCCCGAACCCGAAGGCATCACGAACGCTTGAGTCAGGAGACCGCTTACTTTGTTTTGGTAAACAGGAATCGATGAAGTCGATGGTCCCAGCAAAAACACGTAAGAAGAGAGCACCCAAGGTCAAGGCTTTGGACCCAGCGATGATCCAAGATGCTTTGGAGCCGGTTCAGCAGGACTAGAGCAGTCGACGAAACGGAAAATACCGTGTCGTCCAACCGCTCCCAGCCTCTCGCTTGGGAGAGGTCGAGCCTCAGCGAGGGAGAGGGTGAATTCAGATAGCCGATGACAATCATTTTCAACTCGCATTGCCCTCACCGGCCGCTACTGCGTCCGACTCTCCCGGAGGGCAACGCCGTAGCGGATTTCTAACCGGCGATCACCACATTTGTGAGCCGCTGGCCGTGAGGCCACGGGCCTTGTGTGCAACAGGGATCGATGTAAATGCCCGGCCGCTCACGCGTCACGGCTCACAAGAATCCGCTACGGCGTTGCCCGGAGGGAGAGTGAAGTCTGAAAGGGGGATTTTGTTTTGCAAAGTTGGTTAATCGACCGATGTGTCAGGCCGGTTGCCGATGCCTCTCTGGTTCAACTCCGATCGCCAAGCCAGCCTTTGCGATAGAAAAAAGCGATCATGCTTCCGCCCGTCGCCAACATGGCGGCCCAGAGGACGGCATAGCCGTACCGAAATTTCAATTCAGGCATGTGCTCGAAGTTCATGCCGTAGATGCCAGCCATGAACGTCAAGGGAATGAAAATGCTTGCCATCACGGTTAGAACTTTCATTACTTCGTTGGTGCGATTGGCGACGGATGAAAGGTACGTGTTCATCATGCCCGTTACCATTTCGCGATACATTTCGGCGACTTCCGATGTCTGAATGCAGTGATCGTAGGTGTCTCGCAAATAAACGGCTACGTCGTCACCAATCAGGTGATGGTCACCACGAACCAACGCGTTGATGGCTTCACGTTGCGGCCAAATCGCTCGCCGCAAGTTAATTAATTGGTTCTTCATACGATTCAGCTCGCCGAGCACTCTTGGCGAAGGATTCTCGATGACATCGCTCTCTAGAGTCTCCAGTCGATTGCCCACGGACTCCAGTACTGGGTAATAGCCATCGATGATGGTGTCGGCGATCGCGTAAGCCAAATAGTCAGCGCCGCGTTGGCGAATGATGCCTTTGTTAGCACCAAGCCGTTTGCGTACCGGATCAAGCACATCACCGTGACGCTCTTGAAAGGTGATGACATAATTCTTGGCAACGACCAAACTCACTTGTTCAGTATTGATAGCCGGTTCGCCACTCTCTTCGGGTTGGTCCATCGACACCATTCGCACCACGATCAGCAATTGGTCGTCATAGGCTTCGGTCTTAGGACGCTGAGGAACGTTGACGACATCTTCCAGCAATAAAGGATGCAGGTTGAAGAGACTGCCAATCTGCTCCATCACCGATCGATCACCAAATCCCTGCACATCGACCCACGTCACCTCGTCGTCGCTGAACGCGTCACGTAGCTCATCAACTGACGCGACAACTTGCCTTCGATGTGCGTTTTCGTTGAAGTGAATCGATTCGATGCGCGGCGCAGGTGCTTCCTTGGGAATCACCAACGTTCCAGGACGCGCACCGACTTTGGCGTGTCGCTTGCGAAAAAGACGATTACTCAAGGCGACTCTCGGCGAATATTCTGGGGCGGACGTTTCCCAAAATCTAGTCTCCATTGGTTGCAATTTCTACAGGACCGCTTTCAAGTCAGGATGAATTCCATTTTGAAACTGGGCTATTCAGAACTGAGCGGCAAAATGCTAGCCGCTCACACTCCAGCTTGAACAAGTGATTTGCCCGGATCTTACACCGCGATAGGGTTCACTCACGAAGGCGAGATCGACTACCATACCGAATAACTTTCCTACCCCAAAAACGAGCGCATCCGTGTCATCGCAACCACTCGAATACTTGACCACAGAGTGTCCCAATGGGCATCGGGTGCGCGGCGATGTGGGCTGGCTGAATCGAGATGTTCGATGCCCACACTGTGACACTGAATTCACATTCACACGCCCCGATGGAAAGCCCGTTGAAGTGGTCGCGATAGACGGATCGAAGCTGAAAGCGACCGAATCGGTGAGCGATACCAGCGTCATGAAAATCCTGGGCGACTTTGCTGAAGCGAAAGAGCAGGACGACGGCACAAGACGACACTGCATTGAATGCGGTGCGACTTACCCGGGCTACGTCGAACGCTGCTACAACTGCGATGTACCGCTCAGCCTGCCCGCCGAGGGTACTGGGCCCAGATCCGTGCTCAAGGCATCGAAAGAGTCATCACCATCGTCAATCGACTTTCAACCTGTCAAAGCACTGCCCTTCGACGACGTTTCTGCTCGCAAAGTAATGCGTCCGCGGAAGGAGATTCAGTTCCTTGACGTTGACGCGCCCCTTTCCGAGTTGATTCAGCAGGCTCGCGAAACACGTCATACACGTTACGTCGTCTGCAAAGGATCTCTTGACGATGTTCGCGGACTGATTCACATCGAAGACATTGTGTTAGCCGACGAAGACAGTTTCGACATTAAGAAAATCATTCGACCGATAGAAAGAGTCCTCGAGTCGGCCCTCGTAAGCGAGACGCTCCTGAGACTGCAGAAAGTCGGAGAACCCATCGGTCTAATCATCGATGAGTTCGACACCGTGATTGGCATGGTCAGTGTCAAAGACGTGATGCTGAAATTGCTGAAGAAGTAGCAATCGCCAACAAAGAAGGGTGAGTGAGGGGATTCGAACCCCCGACATTCGGTACCACAAACCGACGCTCTAACCAACTGAGCTACACCCACCGGGATGTCCGCTTGGCACGGGAACCGAGATCTGAGGCTCGGCTTCGTGTCAGCGAGATCAGAAACTTATCGCTCTGTGCCCGTTCGGTCAACGGCCAGAAGAGGCATTCGATTCGGCAAAACGAGCGAAATCTGCCTCCGACGCTCGACTTTGACGCATATGTCGCCTTTCCGGTTCACTTGCTGCCAATCTGGTCCCGCTTCCGCCGATGGGCAACTATTCTAGCCGCCTTGCAGGTTTCAATCTCGCCCTCCGTTGCACACGAATTTCAGACTGATGAGCCGACGCAAAAGGTCGCCCGCCAAAAAATCCCCGGGTAAAGAATCGCCCGCCAAAGAATCGCCTGGCAACCAAGCTGACCCTCAAGCGGAGTCGCAGGAATTGCCCCGATTGTCTTCGGAGTGTTCGCTCGGGCTACCCTCGGCGCGAACGCGTTGGTTGATTTCGATTGGGGGCATTTTGCATTTCATCGCCATCAGTCTGTCGATGACCGCCGTGGTCGCTTCTTCGGATACTCAGGCGAAGCTCAATGGATGGCTTCAGCCGTACACCATGCCAACGCATTTTCGGACGCAAGGCGAGCGTCTCTTTTTGACGGCGGGTGAAGAATCCGAATCGCCGCTGCGAATCCAGGTGCAACGCAAGTCATCCAAGCCATACACTCCGAATCCGTTGGACGACGAAACCATTTGGGAAACGATCCAGCCACCGGGCGTGCCGGGCTTGGGGGCGAACGATCGATATACACGATGGCTCGCCTCGGTCATGACGTTGGTCAACAGCGAATCGCCGAGCCTGGTTGCTGAACTTCTACTACCAATGCTACGCGGTGATGAGTCAATGACTGCTGTAAGAATCGTTCGCTTGTCATCCGACCTTTCGCTGGACTACGACTTAGGTGATGAGGCAAAATACAACAATGTTCCTTACACGGCTGTTGTCGTGCGTGACGGCGAGAACACATCTTTGGTTCGTGTGAACGAAGCACGCTTGAGTACGTTCAGAAAGAACGCCCAAGGAAACGAGTCAGCGGGGAGCGGCCAATGAGTTCGCCAAGTCCTCTCGCGAAAGAGTCAAAGTCATCTTGGGAAACGTTCTGGTTTTCGCCATCGGCAATCGGCCCAGTCGCAAAAATCCGGGGATGTCTTTGCGTCATCGCTGCGATCTACTTTGTCGGGGCAATGCTTGACGCGTCGGTTTGGTATTCTGAAGCCGGAGCGTTTTCACAAGCGAACGTTGCCAACTTTTTCAACACGGCGCAGCTTCACAGTGAAACCCGCTGGATCTTATCACCGCTGTTTTTGATTGAGTCGGTTATCGGATCTTCGTCCGTACTTCATTATGGCTACTTGATTGTCGGCATTGCCCTGTGCATTGCGTCAATGGCTGGCCGCGGCGGTCGATGGGTCAATTGGGCGTTGTGGATTGTCTTCGCTGGTTGGGCTAATCGAATTCTCTTTTTGTCAGGCCCGACTGAAATCCTGCTTAGCCTGTCGTTGTTCGCCATCGCGATCGCTCCACCGGCAGCTGCATGGGGACGCAAGCAAACATCCGGAGAGGAAAACGATGAGCGTCATTGGTCAGCGGGACTGGCGAGCCGATTGCTGGCGGTGCAAATCACACTCTTTGGCCTGTTGACCTTTGCCACGATGATGGCCCAGGACGCCTGGTGGAATGGCTATGCAGCCTACGCAATGAATGCTCCGACGGAGGATCGCACGATCGACCTAACAGGGTTTCTTTCACCGACGATTGTTCACGAAGTACTGACACATTTCTTAGCGTTAGCCCTGCCCATTGGACTTTGGCTTGCTTGGAAGAAACGTTCAAGCGAAAATCGTCTCGCCGGAATCGGCATCGTATTGTTGGTCACCTGGTGCGTGCTGATTGCACTGCTGGGTTCACATTGGCTGTACGCTGCCACGTTCGCAACCGGTGTTTTCTCGATCACTCTGAATCGAGACCACGTAATCGCCAAACAGTAGCTTGAGGTAAAAGCTACTTTGCCGCCGCAACGATGCTCTGGTAATAGTCGATACTTTGGCGAAGACCTTCGTTCATATCAACGGTGGGCTCGTACTGCAGGTGGGTACGAGCCTGCGTGATGTCAGCCAATGAGTCGCGGACGTCGCCCGCCCGTGCTGCTTCGTGAATCGGCTCGATTTCTTTGCCAAGAATGTTGCTAAGTGTATTGAGCAATTCCAGCAAAGTCGTTCGCTCGCCACGAGCGATATTGAAAACACCCCCAGCGGCATCGGGCATTGTCGCTGCCAACATATTCGCCAGAGCAACATCGCGTACAAAGACAAAGTCGCGTGATTGATTGCCGTCGCCATAGATGATCGGACGTTCGCCGGAGAGGATCATTGAAACGAACCGTGGGATCACCGCGCTGTATTCGCTCTGCGGATCTTGCCTGGGACCGAACACGTTGAAGTACCGCAGGATAACGGTCTGAAGATCGAAGCCGCGGTAGAACGATTGCAGGTAGGACTCAGACGCCAGTTTGGATGCAGCATAGGGTGATAGCGGCAGGACGGGATCGGTTTCGCGTTTGGACACAAACGGGGAGTCTCCGTAGGCCGCGCTGGTCGACGCCAAAACGAATCGGCTGACCTTTCCCGCCGCAGCGGCGTTGAGCAATTCAACCGTGCTGGTCGCACACCAAGAATGGCAAAGCGCTGGTTCTCGCATCGATCTTGGCACACTGGCCATCGCGGCATGATGAAACACAACATCGACATCCCGCATCACTTGCGAAACCACGCCCGCATCCGCTGCATCACCGTTCACGATTTCGACATCGCTATCGTCGGTGACATGATCCAAATTGTGTTGAAATCCGGTGCTGAAATTGTCCAGGACGCGAACTTTGGCACCCTGCGAGCGAAGTGCATCCAGCAGGGTTGATCCAATGAATCCAGCGCCGCCGGTCACGAGGCACAGTTTGCCTTTCAAGCTGGCAGCGGCGGAGGGAAGTTTGTAATTCGGTTGCGACATGTTGGTAACGCCAAGGAGAGAGTGTCTTTTGGCGGGAACCTTAACAGTTATTCAAAGACAAGACTGCGCCAGTTTTCGAGCGACATTCTCCGCCAAAATCTGACTGAAACCCCGTTCTGGGAGAAAATCGACCGTCACTCGTTCGACTTCGGCCAACCACCGCGAAAGCCACAGGAAACGCGGAATCGCCTGTTTGCTTGGCTTTATTGGAAGTCCGTCCGGTAAAGGTCGAAAAGCCATAAACGCAAGAAAACGGGCTTACTGGAACTGCTCTTCGATGGTTTCGCCCGAAGCTCGCGTGCCTAAGGCTCCCCAAAGTCCGTAGTTGCTCTTCGTGCCCGGCCGGCTGACGCTGTCCGTTTCGGCCGTGAGTGCTCGGCAATAGACGGTTGGCGTGCGCGGGTTACCCGCTTCGATCGAATCCGACATGAAAATCACAGCGCCGTCACCCATCATGAAGTGCGCCCCACCCGCATGACGACTACTGGGCGGAACAATGCCACGGGTGTCAGTGTGGCCGGCTAAGCAAACTTCGGAGTTGGGCGGCAAGATCGTATTGAACTGCGTTTGAAGCGGATGAAAAATGGCCCATCGGTAGCCACGGCGAGTGACCGGTGCACCAGCGATTGTGTAATTCGGATCCCAAAAAGTTGGACGAGTGGGATCGATCTGATTGGGTGATGTCGAATCGGCGCACGTTTTGGGATTGTTGCCGACCGCTAAGGTGCCACCGTTGTTGGTGGACGCATGAGTGCGGATGTCGCGATCGCCCAAGTCAGTTGTTATTTCGCCCACCATGATTGTGTTGGAAAGTCCGTCCAGGAAGTCACGAAACTTCATTGATTTTCGAGGCACAAAAGCGCCACGCATTCCGCACTGGGCACGGACCATCTGCCGCGAATCGGATTCGTACTCCCAGCGGTTGGTGGAGCTGTTCCAAATTGTGACGCCGTTTTCCGCATCGTAAAAACCATCGCCAGTGCATGCGGAGTAGTTGGTTCGTCCCAGAGAAGGTACGCCGAATCCCGGGTCGCTTGGGCAACGAAAAGTTGGAATATCAGTCGCCCACGGTGGGTAGTTGCCTTGCGTGGCGCGAGGCCCAAACGCTGGCCAAATGTCGCCATCGTCTTCGATCATGGGGTTGCTGATATCTGCCCAAAGCCCCGCTTGTTCGACGAATGGCAACAGGCCTACCAGGAAGCTTAGCTCCAATCGCGTGTAACCCGTGCCGTCGTTTTGGTCGGCACCGCCAGCCGCGTTGTTTGTTTCGTTCGTGGCGCCGGTTCCGTGGATTGGCAGCTGTTTGAAAGCGCTGTGATAGTTGTGAACTCCAATTCCGATTTGGCGCACGTTGTTGCTGCAACTCATGCGTCTGGCTGCTTCGCGAGCAGCCTGAACGGCGGGAAGAAGGAGGCCAACCAAGATGCCGATGATCGCAATGACGACCAGCAGTTCAACCAAAGTAAAAGCGGAACGCCTATTTTCAGCATGGGCGTTTTGAACTTTACACTTCAAGGCTTTCCTGTTTTGCACTTTGATGGAAACAGTTCGCGCAGACATCGTTTTCATGGACATCAAATTTACTCTTCCAAATGATAACCCGATGAAGCGAAGAACATTGTGGCTCCTTCCTATTCTTCTACTTCGGATAACTCGCTGTCGGCTGCAGCCTGCGCCGCCATCTCATCAAAACTATACTCGTCGGTTTCCTGCACCTGCCGCGGCCCGTCATCGCAACCACAAACCGTCAACGCGGAAACCATCATCAAGCCGACAAAACCGCTCGTTAGAAAACCGCCTGCTAGAAAACGTTTCATCTGGCCAACCTCTTTTCTTCTGCGACAAAACCAGGGACATCGAGACGGTAATCGTACCTTCTCCATCCCGGCTGCACAGATTCGATCCCCAAAAGAAGAATGAATTTTCAGCGAAGATTCCACACAAGTGCGGCGTGACTTCGCACCGGCTACACCTCCACCGTTACTACGCGTCGTCGCTGAAGCAAAAGCGCAGTTGTTTCGATCGGTTTGGTGAGCTACCGCAAGGCTACCTTTGTGGTAATTTAGAACGTGTTTAACGGCCGTTTCGGCTACGTAACCACCGATATGCCCTCGGGCACTTGCTGTTTTCTTTTACTTGATTGACGAATCCGATGCCCACCTATTACGCCAACGGTTCTGCGACGACATCGCTAACTTCCGATGATATCCGCGAAGCTCTGCAGCTTACGTTTGATAAAATTGGGCACCCGAGTAAGGCGCTGATCCTGCCACCCGATCACACGCGGTTGTTTAGCCGCGCTGGCGAAATCACTTCGATGTGCCATGAAATGTGGGGCGAGAAGATCGCGGACATCATGCCAGCGTTGGGGACTCATTCGCCCATGAAACCCGATCAGCTGGAGCACATGTTCCCGGGCGTACCGCTGGATCTGTTCCGTCCCCACCGATGGCGCGATGATGTGGTGACGTTGGGCACCGTTCCGTCATCGTACGTGAAGGACGTTACTGGCGGAGTCTATGATCAGCCGTGGCAGGCGCAGGTCAACAAAATGCTCTGCGACGGGGGACACGATTTGATCTTTTCGATTGGGCAAGTTGTGCCGCACGAAGTCATCGGCATGGCCAATTACAACAAGAATGTCTTCGTGGGTACGGGCGGTGCCGAGGGCATCAACGAGAGCCACTACTTGAGCGCTGTTTACGGCATCGAGCAAACACTTGGACGTGCCAATACACCACTGCGACAGATTCTGAACTACGCGCAAGATGAGTTCTGTAAAGACATGCCGCTGCTGTATGCACTGACCGTGATCCAGCAAATGCCCGACGGACAACTTCACACCCGCGGTTTGTATATCGGTGACGATCACGAAACGTTTTTTGCAGCTGCAGAGTTAGCAAAAGAAGTCAACATCACACATCTTGATCGTGCTCCCCAACACGTGGTCGCCTACTTGGATCCGGCAGAATTCAAGAGCACTTGGCTGGGCAATAAATCGATCTATCGCACGCGTCTGGCGATTGCCACGGGCGGACGGTTGACTGTGCTGGGACCTGCGGTGGAAGAGTTTGGCGAAGACCCGCAGATCGACAAACTGATTCGCAAGTACGGCTATCGCACCAAATCGGAAATCATTCAGCTTGTCGCCGATAATGAGGACCTAGCGGCGAACCCGTCCGCGGCCGCTCATTTGGTTCACGGATCGCACGAGAATCGCTTCGAGGTAATCTACGCCGCCGGGAAACTATCGGCCGACGAAATCGCTTCGGTCAATTACACGCCGGGCGATATCAATGAATTGATGCAACGTTACGACGTGTCCAAGCTGACCGACGGTTGGCACAAGGACATTGATGGGACAGAGTTCTACTTCATCCAAAACCCGGCCCTTGGGCTGTGGCAGGCACCGCTGTAGTGCGAAAGCGCAACCCGCGTTAGAAGCGAATGTTGAAGCCGGATCGCGAACGACTTGCGTTGCGATAGTGATCACGCGGATGGTGGTAACGCGGCGAGACGACGTGCGTTGGATGAACGATCACAGGTGCTGGCACAACGCGGTGGTGAATCACTGGCTGCTGAACGATCACCGGCTGTTCGATATAAACGGGTGTTTTCGCAACGGTGGAGGAAGAGAAGGCTTGTTGAGCGCTGGGGGCACGCTGCAAAGCCGAGATCACATTTTCGCTGACGCCGCTTTGATGCAATGCGATGATGTCTGCGACCTGCAAGTCGTGTCCGTAGCCGCGTTGGTGAACTTGGTTGATGATGATCGACTCGCTCAGTCCGCTACGCGACATTGCGATCACATCGTTCAGTGACACCGCGGATTGTTGGACAGCGTAACGTTGTTGCTGTTGTGAAATCTGATGCTGTTGATTGTGGTAGTACTGCTGCTGCCTTGCGATTGCGCGGTCTTTGTCAGCCGCGTCGCCAAGGATGCCACCCGCGACCGCGCCAACGACAGCACCAATGCCTGCACCCGCGCCAGCTTCGTTGCTGTTGTCGCCAATCAAACCGCCAGCGACGGCACCTGCTAATCCGCCCAGAGTCGCGCCACGCTGTCGTCCCGTCTGTGCAGAAGCAGTGGTTGCGGTCCCGCAGATAAAAAGAGCCGCTAGGGTCGCGTTTCTAAGGGCTGTGGTTCGGAGGGCGGTGGTTCTCAGTGGAAAAGTCATCGTTATCGTGTCTCATGCGAAAAAGGTGCAGCGATATCAGTCCTCGGCTGATAGCCGCTGCGCCATTTGCGAATCAATCCCATTTCGAACGATGTACGCGCGTGAAACACACCTCGCACTTTCCAACAGCGCTCTACAGCGAGGTTTAGTAGCTAGGTTTAGTAGCTAGGTTTAGTAGCTAGGTTTAACCGATCAGAAGGTTTCGATTTTTTGCGGTTCCACGATTGCCGAGATAGCCTGAATGAAATCTTGGGCGTCGTGGAACTCGTGATACACGCTAGCGAATCGGATGTAAGCGACTTGGTCCAGCTTGCTAAGATGCTTCATCACGATTCGACCTACCTCGCTTGCAGGTACTTCCGAATCGAATTCACGATAAATGTCCGCTTCGATATCTTGCACGACACGTTCGACCACGGCGCTCTGGATATTTCGCTTGGAACAAGCTCTTTCGATTCCGCGTCGAATTTTTTCGCGATCAAGCGGTTCGCGTGTATCGTCGCGTTTAACGATCCGCAGCAGAAGTTGTTCGATCTTTTCCAGCGTTGCGAATTTTCGATTGCAAGTATTGCAAACACGTTTTCGCCGAACCATGTAGCCATCTTCAGCCGCGCGTGTGTCTAAAACGCGATCATTGTCGACATGGCAGTAAGGGCATCGCATGGCAGTCACCCGAAGAGCGGCATTTTTGCAAGCTTTGATGTTAACGCGTTGCTAGGAGAACGTGTAGCGGGCACCGGATCGCGTGCCAGGATCAACTTGACAGCATAGAGATAGCAAATCGTCTCTAATCACGATATTTTTGCATGTTTGAACCACAATTGCGATCGGCGTTCTTGCAAGACGCCATGTCATCGCAGGCGATGGGCTGCCAGTTCGGTTAAACTTAGAACCGTTATTTGCTTTTCGTTCAATCCACACTTTTATCAGTTATCAAGTCGCCGCCTTTTTGTGGCGTTTGATGTTCGACGAGAGATTCATCGTGTCAGACTGGTTTATCAAAACTGAGCCATCAGAATCGGAGGCCGGCGCCATTGGGCCGCTCAAGCCGAACGAACTGTTGGATTTGGTGCGAAGCGGTGAAGTGGTGCCGACGACTCAGATCCGCAAGGGGGATTCCGCCTGGTTTGCCGCGTCTAGCGTGGGAGGGCTTTTTGAAGCCGCCATTCGTCCGTCGATCACTTACTACTGCCCCAAGTGTAATATCAAGATTCCGAAGCCCCCGACAACATGCACAAAGTGCCTGACGAATCTTCAAAAGGCGCGGGAGGAGATCATCGAAAACTCCATTCACAGCCGTAGCAATGATGTCGCGTCCAGCGCTGGCCGATCCATGCAGAAATGGCTTAAGAAGAAAGTTCGGACGAAGGATCAAGAAGAGTGAGATGACGCGGGCTCGGAAAACTCTGCGACGGCCGAGCGACCACGAGATTCGAACGAAAAACCCGACTTCATGTTTTCGGAAACATGAAGTCGGGTTTGTCTTTTCAAGTGGCTGACTGCCACCATTAATTTTTACAATCCTGAGATGAGTTGCCGTCTTTTTCGGCGCCGCATTCTCAATACCGCATCCTAGTATCGCAGTTCGGCTCCGAAGCTCAGGCCGTAGAAGAAGATGTCTTCGTCCATGCGAATGTTGCGGCCCGTGTTCTGAGTCACGACGCCGTTGTACTGATCTGGAACGGTCGCCATGCCAGTCATGTACCACAGTTCGGTTCCGCCGCGAATCGACAACGACTGACCTAGGTTGTAACGCAACCCCGTACCAAGCTCGAACACGCCGGCAAGTTCTTCGTCTTCGGCACCGTTGCGAATAATCGTACTGCCATTGTTAATCACATTGATGTCAGCATCGGCGAAGTTCAGATAGGCACCGGCTCGTGCACGAAGGTCGGTATAGAGATGACGTGCGACGGGGTACAGCAGGTCCATTCCGATCTGAGCACCGAACAACTGGTTATCCGTACTGGAGCGGATCGAGCCTGTTTGGCCGACGTTGTTTCGCGATGTGTATCCGTAGTCTTCGTCGTAGTCGATGTAGCGAGCACCGATCAGAAGTTTGGCGACGTCCCATCCGATGAGTGTCTTATTGCCTTCCAAGCTCCAGTACTCAGCCGTGTAAGTTTGGCGTTGTCCCGTCGCGTTGTAGAAAGCACTCAAGTTAGCGGGGACCAATGTTCCGCCAGCTCTCAAGAGAGTGTTGATGCCAGCGCCGGCGTCCGTCAAGCTGCCGGTCATGTCCCACTCCATCGGTGTGACCATTGTGAATTCGCAACCGTGAACGCAGTCTGGCACGGAGCCGACGGTGATGCGTGTTCCCCATTCAAAGTCGAACCCGCTCATGCCGAAATCGTCGGCAAGTGTGAATCCATTATCACCACGACGCTCCATGTACAAAGCTTCGATGCTTCCGAATTGATAGGGCTGACACGATCCGCATCCCCATCCGCCACCGGAAACGTAACGGCCTGAGCCGCCTCTAAAGCCACCTGAGCTGCTGCCGCAGGAACCGCTGTTGCAAGAACCGCCACACTGGCTGGTTCCGCAGGAGGTGCAACCCGATGCAAACGACGTTTGCTGGACAGATGATTGGCCTTGAATCGCAGATCCGATTGGCCCGCGAAGCTGAGCACGACTCGCTCCGCCTGCATTTTGCACACTCGAAGCTTGGCGGCCAGATGTTTGGCGACCGGAAGCTTGGCGGCCCGAATCAGCCGCTGTTCGCACGTTGGCTGTCGAGGCACTGACGACTCGGAAATCCTGACCACCATTGCTGATCGAACTTTGGCGGGGCGCGGGTTTCGCTGCCGGCGCGTTGGAGCTAGTCGACTGAGTCAAGTATTGCATCAGTCCGCCCGTTTGAGCATTGGCTGTGTGGCCGACGCCGACGGTGGTCATGGTCGCAACACAGAACGCCAACAATAGGCGACGGCGATTAAGTAGGCGGCGTGTGATCGTTTGGATCTTCATGATCGAACCTCGTTAACTCGTAATGCGGGACGTGGCCCGCAATCGTTGGACCAGTTTGAAAGGAATGACGCTGTAGTGCGATACAGGCGTGGGTTGCTTTAACCCAGACGCTTGTCCGGGCGTAACTGAACTAGCGTCGTTAACGAACTTTGATTTCGTCGCGGACAGGGATCAAGCAGGTCTTGCGAACCATGCGGATGATCTTCTTCGCTTCTTCTTCGGTATCGCAGTCGCCTGAAACAATCAGTCGATCACGGAATTCTTGAACGCTTACGTTGGACAACGGGAACGCGTTATAGATCGAACGGTTCAGCATTTGAGTTTTGTCGCCGACCGATCCGCCCGTTGTTTCCACAGCGTCCTGAACATGCACTTCAAACGTGCGTGCGCGTGTTTTTGAATTGCCAGCCGTGTCGGCCCAAACAACCAGCCGCGTCACACCGTTGCCGGTACCGATCAGCTTTAACTGACTCGGACCAGCTGCGATCGCTTGGCATACATCTTTGTTGGCTACATTGACGCGTCGTACCATTCCGCCGATCGTCAGCGATCGAACCTGGGCTTTGGTCAAGTGAAGCTTGGTCAGCTCGTTCGACTTGGACTGCTTGGGTTGCTGCGACACGTTGACAGGCTTCGCAAGCTTGACAGCATCCCGAGCCATCTGGGGCGATTCGGCAAGTAGCTGCGGCCCCGAGTTGGTGATGGCAACCGGCGGTGCGTCAACTGCGACTGGAGCGCGATAGCGTTTATGAGTCGACAGAAGTGCTTTGCCATCACGTGACTTGCTTGATACCGTTCGGCCAACGACCGGCTTGGGCATCGCCGTTGCTTGGCCGGAAACGGCAAGCTTTTGACGCTTGGGCGGTACCGTATCCGTGGAATCAAGTGCGCTGGTGATGTCCGGTGCAACCGCAACGACGGGTTCGTTTTGGGACTTCTCCGGTTCTGGGATCACGACAGGCTTAACAACATTCAGAGCGATATCGCTAGGCGACTGAATCGACTGCTCGACCTCGGCCTGGTCGACGGTCTGGTCGACGGTCTTGCCAACCGACTTCGCTGCCGATGAATCTGACATCGAAAAGTAGACCGGATTCGACGCCGGTTCCGCTTCGATTTGAGGAGCTACAACGGCAGGAGCAGGCTGCATCGGTAGTGCGGGGATTGCTGCGGGAGACGGTGCGGTTGGCACGTGAGCAAGTTGCACGGGTGCTTGTTCCGCAGTCTTCTCCGAAGCCGCGTTCGGTGCTAGATCCATTGGTTTGGCAGGAACGACACGAGCGTTGTCGCTGCTAGGCTCTGGCCGAACAAGAACCGAACGATGCGCAGGGCCTGCGACAACGACCGGCTCTGGCGGTACGATGGGCATCATGACATCCTGAATCGATCCGCTCGAATCTGAATCCGTTTGCTCTGTCAATGTTGGGATTGAAGCCGGCTCGGGTAGAGCCATGCGGGGCGAGTTCAGCGGATTGGTCGGCAGGCTTACATCGACGAGATTGTTGTTCTCGCGGTGCTCTGACCGAACCATCGGGTTTTCCTGAATGGCAGAAACCGATGGGGCTTCGATCTTCAATGCAGGCGGTCGGATGCTGATTGGCATGTCGCCACTGATCGGCCTGAGGCCAATCACGCTACCGGCATCCTTCAATCGCACAGCTGAGCGAATTTCGCTGGATGCTTGTTTGACCTTGTCTTGACGAATCGGTTGCAGTTCCGGCTCACAAAACGGGTTGTCATAGACTTCGTGGTTGGCAACCTGTTGCACGTCCACTTTATGAACTGGTAGCGGAGGCATTTTCAGTGCACCGGCCTGTTCAGGCTGATCCGCTATCGCCATTGGCGATGACAGCAGCACAGCGGCAGCCAAAGCCTTGCGGCGTGTGCTGCGGAAAAGTCGCGAACGCTGGGTTCGAATTCGATCGATCGTTGTTTTTGGGTCACGCATGCCGCGTCCTTACGTCCTTGCAGTGGGGACGAT
>CAYUGI010000049.1:19797-29319 GCA_964444105.1 uncultured Pirellulaceae bacterium | reverse complement strand
GAATACGCGACATTGAATAGTGATTTGTCGTGCAAGAGGCAATTACTTCCGTTTTAGCGCAACATCAAAACTCGCGCTTCGCGTTAGATCTTAAATCTAAACGTTCCTTTACTTAGCGGTATTGGCACAAAGGCGGTTCCTTGTCGCGAGGTGTGTGGTGTTGATCTACAATGCATCTGCAGTTTTTGGGTTCATTTACTGCCGCCCCTTTACTGCCCGCAGTCCTGCCACGATCAGTCCTGATCCCCTCCCGGCTTATGCAACATTGGCGTCACCACCGTACGAAGCTGCTGCTTCGCAGCACATCACGCCTAGCTTTCTTGCTTCTCGCTGCCACGATCCATTGCCATTGGGTCGCCGCAGCCGACCGATTGTCACGTCGCGAGATCGACCTTTTTGAGAATGAAGTGCGTCCGACGCTTGTCGCGCATTGCATCAAATGCCACGGTGCGAAAAAGCAGGAAGGTGGCTTGAAATTGACCTCGCTGGCAGACGTGCTGCGCGGTGGTGATTCGGGGCCAGCGGTGGTGCCAGGCAATCCCGAGGAGAGTTTGATTATCGAAGCCATGCGTTACGAAGGGCTGGAGATGCCGCCCGATTCGCAACTTCACGGCGATAAAGTAGTGGGCCTTGTCCGCTGGGTTTCAGCCGGGGCACCTTGGCCCGAGGATGTAGTGTTAAGCGAAACGCCGTTCATTACGGATGATGATCGGCAGTGGTGGTGTTATCAACCATTGGCAGTCGCGGCCCCACCCGTCGTCGAATCCGTTTGGCCAAACAACGAAATAGACTCGTTCGTTTTCAAACAAATGGCCAAACACAGAATCGAACCCGCCTCGCGGGCGACCAACAGTGAGCTGGCACGACGCGTCAGTTTTGCGATCACGGGATTGCCGCCTGGCAACGAAACGATCTCAGCGGCACAGTCTGAGTCATTCAACTTTGACGCACTTGTGGAACGGTTGCTTCAAAGTGAGGCCTACGGAGAAAATCAAGCTCGCTTTTGGTTAGACCTTGTTCGCTACGCCGACTCGGATGGCTATCGTGCCGACCATGCTAGACCAGACGCGTTTGAGTATCGCGATTATGTCATACGCAGTTTTAATGCGGACATGCCTTACCATCGGTTCATCCGCCAGCAGCTTGCTGGCGACGAAGTCGAACCTGGTAATCGGGACGCGATCATTGCGACCATGTATCTGCGGCATTGGATCTACGAACACAACCAGCGCGACGTCGAAACGCAGTGGCATGAGATCCTGAGCGACATTACCGAAACGACAGCTGATGTCTTTCTTGCGCAAGGAATCAAATGCGCCCGATGTCATGATCATAAATTTGATCCACTCTTGCAAAATGACTATTTTCGTTTGAAGGCGTTCTTCGCGGCGCTGAATCCGGTTGCAGAGCATCCGGTTGCGGACGTGGAAACCCGCGCAGAATATGACAGGCAACTAAGGAAATGGGAAAATGCGACCGAAGAGATCCGCGGTCGATTGCGTGAAATTGAGTATCCCGTCGCATTGGAGCACGCGACACGAGAAGGGTTCGATAAGTTCATTCCGGAGATTCAGGAAATGATCCGAACACCTCGTCGTGAACGAGAGCCATACCAACAGCAGATCGCTTCGATGGCTGAACGTCAGTTCGATCTACCGTACGACAAGTTGGACGAGTGGCTGAATGAGGACCAAATCCAAGCACGAAAACGGCTGAAGCAAGAACTGAAAAGCCTTGAGTATCTGAAACCAAAGCAGTTGCAAACTGTCAAATTTGTAGCCACCGATGTCGGGCCCGACGCGCCGCCGGTATTCAATCCAGACGATTCGGATCGTCAAGCAATCCAACCAGGATTCATTACTTTACTGGATTCGTCCGATGCGACGATCGAACCGCCTGCCGATGCTTTGAAAACGACAGGTCGCAGAACAGCACTGGCTAACTGGATCGCCAGCCCCGATAACCCGCTCACCGCTCGGGTCATCGTGAACCGTGTCTGGCAACAGCACTTTGGCCGCGGGCTGGTTGAAACGTCGAGTGATTTTGGGCGATTGGGAAGGCCGCCCAGCCATCCATTGCTATTGGATTACCTGGCAAGTCGATTCGTTCGCGATGGCTGGAGTCTGAAGAAACTGCATCGCTTGATCTTAACCTCCGCAACGTATCAACAGTCGGCACGTCGCCCCATCGGACGAAACATTGCACAAGTGGATCCGGACAACACACTGCTCTGGCGGATGAACCCCAGACGTCTATCCGGAGAAGAGATAACCGATGCGCTGATGACGGCTAGCGGTGAACTGACAGGCTCGCGGCGTGCGATATATAGGCCGGTGCGACGCAATCAGCCTGACGAGTTGCTGAAGGCATTTGACGCGCCCGATCGAATTCGCAGTAGCGGAAAACGCCATCGAACCACTTCGTCGACTCAGTCCTTGCTGTTGTCTAATAGCGATTGGGCGCATCGACGCGCTGAGTTGATCGCCGATCGAATCGGTGGCAGCCAGAACGCGGAAAACAGCTCACTGGTTCGCCGGGCGTATCGGTCGTTGCTTGGCCGAAATCCAACCGCCAGCGAGGTTGATTTGGCAAATCGCTTTTTGACCGAGTATCGGGACTTAACGCCTGTTGAAAAGCCGACCATTGTGTTTCCACTCAAGCGGTTTGGAAACGACGGCGATCAAGCTATCGATGTGGGTGCCGAGCATTCAGGTGAAGTCAAGCTGGACGACTCAAAGCGATTGAGCGACGGAAACATTACCGTCGAAGCATTCGTCATGCTCCGGTCACTCTATGACGATGCAAAGGTGCGAGTCATCGCGACGACTTGGGACGGATCCAAGAAGCACCGCGGATGGTCCCTTGGGGTGACGTCGAAGAAGAGTGCCTATGGTCCGCGAAACTTAATCCTTCAGTTGGTCGGAACAGATCACGCTGGAAAGACGCTGCACTACGAAGTCGTCGCATCAGATTTGCGTGTTCCGATCAATAAGCCTGTCTACGTGGCTGCCAGTATCCAGCTTGCTGTGGAAGAGAAGGGACACGCGACATTTTTTCTGCGAGATCTTGCAGAGGCGAAGTCGAAACTTCAGGTAGTAAAGGTCGAACATGCCCTGACGACGATCAGCCATGATGGCCCGCTATTGATAGGTTCTCGCGGAGGTGGTCACCGCTGGGATGGTTTGATTAGCCAGGTTCGATTGGAAGGAAAGGCTCGTAACCTACAGCTCTTTAACGATATCGAAGCTGGAAACGATGGTCCGAAGTACGTCGTCGACTTTCGATTCGACGATGCGTCCAGGATTGGCTTTGATTCGTCTGGCAATGGCCATCACGCTGAAGTGACTCCCAAGGCCGAGCCAACTGCAACACGGAAGCAGCGAGCGAGAGCCGCGTTGATTCATACGCTGTTGAACTCCAACGAGATGATCTATGTCGATTGACAAAGCGATCCCTGCATTGAGTCGCCGCGAAATGCTGGCACGGGCTGGCTCCGGCTTTGGCGCTGTTGCGTTGGCAGGGATGTTATCCGACGCGTCCGGCAAGGTCGCTTCTGCGGCTTCACCTTTGGCGGCCAAACCGGCTCATCATCGTCCGTTTGCTAAGAGCGTCATTTTTCTGTTCATGGAGGGCGGCCCCAGTCACATCGACACCTTTGATCCCAAGCCGGTCGTTCAGCAGTTGGCCGGGAAGCCTCTGCCGGAGAGTTTTGGACGCGTGATCACGGCGATGGGTGAGTTTGATTCCCCCGTCCTGGCGTCCAAACGAAAATGGAAGCAGCATGGAGAAGGCGGTTTGTGGGTTTCCGATTGGCTGCCACATATGGCGACACGTTCGGACGACTTGGCCGTAGTCCGATCGTGCTGGACGGACGGGATCAACCATTCCGGTGGTGTCTGTCAAATGAACACGGGGACCCAATTCGCGGGTCGTCCATCACTGGGTGCTTGGGTAACGTACGGGCTGGGAACCGAGAATGAAAACCTGCCCGCATTCGTGGTGATGCAGGACAAGGGCACGATCGTCAACGGACCACGGAACTGGAGCACTGGGTTTATGCCTGCGGTTTACCAGGGTACGGCGATGCAAATATCAGGCACTCCGTTTGCTAATTTGGAAACACCGAGGCATATCGGAGATTCGCAACAAAAGTTGCAACTCGATTACTTGGCGAAACTGAATCGGCAGCATGCAAGCGATCGTCCAGGAAATTCGGAGCTAGAAGCACGAGTGCGCAGTTACGAATTGGCCTATCAGATGCAAAGCCATGCACCCGAAGCGGTCGATTTGACTCAGGAAACTGCCGAGACGAAATCGCTTTACGGTCTGGATGATAAAGCAACGGCGGCGTTCGGTCGCAATTGCCTGCTTGCGCGACGCATGGTCGAACGCGGGGTTCGATTTGTGCAGTGCTATCACGGCGCCGGAAGTCAGTGGGACGCGCACAGCAAGATCGAGTCAAACCACACCAAAATGTGCCGCGGTATGGACAAGCCGGTTGCCGGATTGCTGACCGACTTGGCGAGGCGAGGTTTGCTGGACGAAACACTGGTGGTTTGGGGGGGCGAGTTTGGGCGAACACCCATGAGCGAAAAGGGCGATGGTCGTGACCACAACCCAACGGGCTTTACCATGGTCATGGCCGGGGGAGGCGTCAAAGGAGGTCGCACGTACGGGACGACTGATGAAGTCGGTTTACATGCCGTAGAAGACCGATTGCATGTCCACGATCTGCATTCGACCATTCTGCACTTGATGGGAATGGACCATCGCAAACTGGTGTACATGCACAAAGGTCGACCCGAGCGGATCGACCAGAACGAAGGACGCGTTTACCGAAAGCTCGTTTCTTAAGCTGCGCGAGATTCAGAAAAGGTCACTTCGCAGCCGCGTGTACCAGGGCGAATCATGGAAGATTAGTCGTCCGCTTGGTCGACATGCTTAAGGAATTTGAAGATATCACTTCCCGTCGTCAGGATCAGCGTGCTCTCTTGATCAAGCATTTTTTGGTAGGACTCCATCGTCATGCTGAACTCATAAAATGCAATTGATTGCTCACTTTGGTTGTAGGCCTTGGCGTAGATCTCGGTCGCCTTTGCATCGGCGACGCCCTGAATTTGCTGAACCGTTTTATAGGCTTCCGATTCGATCCTCAGTAAGTCACGCTCACTCTTGCCCATAATCTTTGCCGCCTCACCAGCACCTTCACTGCGAAACCGTTCCGCGATCTGCTGCCGCTCGCTTATCATGCGTTCGAAGATTCGCATCCGAACACTCTCGTTGTAGTTGATCCGTTTGAACCGGACATCAAGCAACTCGATCCCAAAATCAGTCAGCTTGCCAGCAGCCTTTGAGAATATCTCTTCTTCAATCTTCGCGCGGCCAACTTCGATGGGATACAGCATCCCAATGTTGCCCGGCGCGCCAACCAGCGTCGCATCGCGATCCGGCTGGCGATCCTTCGTCGTACGAATAACTTCGATCAGTTCGTGCTTGGCAATGGCGTTACGCGTCTCACTCCCCAGGATGTCATCCAAACGAGACTGGGCACTTCGCTCGTCCCGCAGTCGCAGAAAGAACTGTTTCGCGTCGTTGATTCGCCATCGGCCAAAGGTATCGACCAAGATGTAGGTTTTGTCCTTGGTCGGCATTTCGTTGGGACGTCCGTCCCATTCCAGAATTCGCTTCTCGATCCGAGTCACTTCTTGAATGAACGGAATTTTGAAATGGAGCCCCGCATCGCTGATCGGTTCGCCGACAGGCTTTCCAAATTGAGTGATGATGATCTGCTGCGTTTCAGAGACGGTGTACGCACTGCTGAAAACTAAGAAGGCTACCGCTGCCACGGCAACGATTGCCAGGGGAATAGATGCTCGTTTCATCGTTGGACTCCTTGGGTGTCCGTTGACAGTTGCAGTAGCGGCAAGATCTGACTGGCTTGTTCGTCGATGATGATCTTCTTACCCAAATTTGGAACCACCTCTCGCATCGTTTCGATATAGATACGTCGTTTGGTCACTTCGGGAGCTTTTAAGAATTCGGTCAGCACCGCATTGAAACGCGACACGTCCCCATCGGCTTCGTTAACACGCTTGAGCGCATACCCCTCAGCGGCTTGAATCTTCTGTTCGGCTTCGCCGCTGGCACGAGGCACAACTTTGTTGTACTCGCCATTGGCAACATTGATCATCTTTTCACGTTCCTGCTGTGCTTGATTGACTTCGTTGAACGAGGGCTGAACCGGACCGGGTGGATTGACGTTCTTCAGCTGCACTTGGTCGATACTCAACCCAAGCCGGTACTTGTTCACGACTTCTTGCAGTTGCGCCAGAGCGTCCGCTTCAATCTCTTGTCTACCTACCGTGATAACTTCATCCACAGTGCGATCACCGACCACTGTACGCATGACCGATTCGGAAATATCGCGTAGCGTTTCCCCAGGGTCTCGAACCTCAAACAGAAACAGTTGCGGTTCCCGAATTCGATATTGGATAATCCATTCCACTGTCGCAGCATTCAGATCACCCGTGACCATGCTTCGTTCTTCTTTTTGCTCGGAAGAATACTGCGTAGCATCGGTCGCGCCCGAAGTACCAAAGCCAAATTCCTGCTTCAGCTGACGCTTAACCGGGAGGACAGAAACTTGGTCGATGCCGTACGGCAATTTGAACCGCAACCCCGGATCAACCGTTTTGACATACTTGCCAAACCGAAGAACCACGCCCTGTGATTCAGCTTGAACAGTGTAGACGGACGTGTAGGCGAAACTGACCAGAAGAAGCAGTGGAAGCCCCCAAATGAGATATGAACGAAACTCTTCGATCCTCTCCCAATCGACGTTTCCCCAATCAAAGTCTCCTCGGTTTCTGCCTGGTCGATTGCCGCGTTCAAAACTCATGGGGTAAATCAATCGTGACTAAGGATACGCCAGTGCGGCACGGTGTGCCCGGCATAGTGTGCCCGGCATGGTGTTGTTAACGCTGGCCGAGCTTATGTGAAGCAGGAACGAGCCAGCAGTATAGTCCGATTCGACTTTTGAGGCATCGCGATCTGCATGCCTGTATATTGCGAGCGAAAACGAAGACAGCCTTATTCCCCCTCCGAGTCATTGAAATGTTCTCAAATTACTCCCTAGCGACCGTCATCGGCTTGGCTCTACTGAGCAGCAACGCAAGTGAAACGGGGCGGATGAACCGGCTGATCAGCTACGAATGAACCTGATGCAAACACGGGCCGCAGAAATCCGATTTGAATCATCAACAACGTCGATTCCGGACAGACTTTCCGACAAACCACTGTTCCGGTATCAGGACATGGAACGCGGCTACGTCGATGGAGCGATCTGGATTCTTGGCGATGAAGCGTCGCGTCCCAAAGCGATGGTCACTACCGAATTGCATCCCAATTTTTATGACCAAGGCCCAAAGATTATTTATGAATTCCTATCGCTTACAGAGGCACCCTTCAAAGCAGAAAGTCCTGACTTTTCAGCGTGGATACCCAGTGAGTCCGAGGCATCTTTCGACAAATACCCCCAAGCGGGAAAGCCGGCGGAGACGGATGAGTTGCGGCTACAGCAAATGAAGGCGATGGCAGTGCGATGCCGAGCTTGGCAGACCGAGGGCGCTAACGAACGAAAGCTAAGGCTGGTGCCCGAGCCCATTCTTCGCTATCGCGATCCGCAACAGAGCCTATCGCGATCCGCAACAGAGCATCGACGGAGGTGTTTTTGTCTTTACGTTCTTCACAATGCCAGGCTTGATTTTGATCTTGGAATCGGATGGCGACACGTGGCGATACGGCATCGGCCGCCTCTCGCGCGGGACAAAGCTGGGTGCGTCGATTGATCGAACCACTGTGTGGCAACGAAATCCGGTTGGACGTTCGTGGACCCGTTCTTTTACCAGCAGCAACTCACCAGCTGAGATCCCGCAATAGCGACTTTCCATCGATGCTGACGCATAGCCGTGTCGGAGACATCAACTACTGCACAGCTCATGAGATAGGGCGTATGGACCCGTTAGACCATTTATTCTGACTTGTAAGAAACTCGACCGGCCATCATCGATTTCAAAGCAAAAAAATAGCTCTCCAGCCAGCAGGTGGCGGGAAAGCTATTTGACGTTGCTCAGCTGCAGAAAAACTGCGTAGTTCAGCTGCAGAAAAACTGCGCTTAGCTCTCATACTGAAAGCTGCGAAAGAGCTTAGAAGCCTTTGAACGGGTGTGCCGCGGAATCTTTCTTGGCGATCATGTCGTCAGCACTTGGCTTGCCTGACATCGCAGCAACCAGTGATTCTTTCGTTGCTTCGTAGTTGTACTGATAAATCTTTTCGTCGTCTTCGGCGGCGGGGTGGATGAATACACCGCAGACGCAGACAAGATCTTCGCACTGATCTTTTGGGATAATGCCTTCGCCAACGGCGTCCGCAACGGCTTTGGCCACGGCTGCCTGAGCTGGTCCGAACATTTGGACGGCTTGTTTCATTCCTTTGATCGTGACTTTGGTAATCATCACGGTTGAAGGCTTCACTGCGACATTTGGTTCCAACACGGCCAAAAGGTTCGTATGGCCTTCGCTTTGAGTTGACAATGCGTTTGCAAACGCGACGCCAACGGGTCCATCTTTGCTACCGATCATCAAGTCGATGTGTGCGACTTCGTTGCCGTCACCAACAAGAGCTTCACCGATGTTAAACTGCATGGCGGGGTGCCTTTTCCTTTGGGAGCTTGAGAGACCGGTACAGGAACTACATGCCCTTTTACCCCGTCTTCGCTTCCATCTGTGTCCGTACACGAAAGTCTGAAACCTGATGCATTTGCCGATTACTCGGTCGCGTCGTGGTTGCCAGATCTACTCGAGGACGAAATATTGAGTCACGACAATTCGGGTGGGTCTTTTAGAACCGAGAAATTATCAAAACACCGTATTCATGCAACCACCCGACAAAAAGACGGTCGATCTATCGACATCAAGAAAACCACTCGTTTTGATAGGTGCTTCCGTCAGGGCGGCCGCCCAATCAGCCAAAAGAGCGAAATTCGACGTCCTGGGCATCGATCGATTTGGTGATTCTGATGCCCGTGCTGCGTGCTCCGGGTTTCATACCCTGACCGAAGTAGGACAAATGCAGCCACAAGAGATTGTTCAGCTGCTTTCAGGGGCCAACCGATCGGTTCCCATGATGTTCGTGGGAGATCTCTGTCAGATCGATACACCTAAGCATGACGACGAAAATCGGTTGAATGCTGCGTTGCAGGTGATTCACGACCACACACAACAAGTCAGCGCGGCCCCCAAAGTGACCCAAGGCTTGAGAGACCCTGACGTGTTGGCTCGGATCGCGATTCGTGCCAGGACTCAGTTCCCCGCGTATCGGCTTGGTGATTCGGCTATGAGCGCTGAAAAAGCCAGTTTACAAGCGGATCTCCCCGGCCGCTGGCTCGCGAAATCGACGCAGTCGAGCGGTGGGCTAGGCGTCTGTTGGGCGAACCATGGGGGCATTGGCGACCGCAATACAAGT
>CAYUGI010000049.1:0-19697 GCA_964444105.1 uncultured Pirellulaceae bacterium | reverse complement strand
ACCGCAATACAAGTGGCAACCTCGAAAGCAGTATTCTCCAACGCTGGCATGACGGACGAAGCTACGGGGTTTCATTCCTGAGTGACGGTGAACAAGCCGTGCTGCTTGGCGTCTGTCGTTCGCTGTTCACTTCCATCAACAAAATGCCGTACGTGTACGCCGGATCGTACGGCCCGATTCGCACGGCTGAGACCGTTTCGAGCCAGCTACATGCCATTGGCGCTCAGGTTGTCCAACAAACGGGAATCACCGGCTTGTTTAATGCGGACGTCTTGGTTGATTCCGAACAAAAGGTGACGCTTTTGGAAATCAATCCAAGGTGGAGCGCGTCGATGGAGTGCGTTGAGCGATCGCTGGTCGCGTCATCACAGTCGCGAGTCGGCCCGCCAGAATCACTGATTGCCTGGGCGATCAATGCTTCTCACGAAGGGACCTTGAGCGTGAAGCAGCGGCGCATTGATTCGATGATTTACGACGGGCCCCGTTTTTTAAAGCACGTTGTCTACGCGAAACGATCGGGGCATTTTGATTCAGGCACTGTGGACTCGATCAAGACAGGCAAAGCCACTGGCTTCGACAACGTCGAATTTTGCGACGTCCCAGATGACGGTGCAGCTGTTCAGCAACGCCAACCGCTAATCAGTGTTGTCTGTCGGCAGGATGTCGGAACCCGTCTGGACTGGCGCAAAACAAAACGGCTGCTCGCATCAGTGCAAGCAGCCGTCGTTTAAGTAACCCAGTCTATTTACGCAAAGTGTTTACCACGCGTCGTTACGATCAGACCAGAACCGTCTTATTCATTACGTTCATCGGCAAACGACTTGATTCGATAGAGTTCCTGGTCGTTCACTTCATCGTGGACCTTCAGGCCACCTTCAGGATCAAAAATCAACATCATACCGGGCTCGCGCATGTCGTCGCCTTCTTGAATCGTCATCGGGGCACCCCCGTCGATATCCACGACGGTCGCACCGCTCGCCATCACGGGCGATTCGACTTTCTTCACTTCCAGCGTGATTGGATCAACCACATCGGCTGTCTCTGGCTTAACGCCAAACACGAATCCTTCGGTCACTTCCAAAAGTGCGCCGACCTTCGCACGCAAGGCGTAGTCAAAGTGCGTCATCATCACTTTGGCTTTGGGCGGTTCACTTTCGTATTGGCCCAGCTTTGCAAATTTCGGGTCGGCTGGCTTGGGCGCGGCAGCCGTTACAGGGCCTGCAAAGAACTCGCTCACTGATGGTAACCAAGCGGGTTCACCTGGATCGCTCCAGTCTGACCATCGTTTGTAATCTCGTTTCTTGGTTGCCTCGGTACTCTTAACCAGTTTGAGATAGCGTTCGTAGACATCGGGGGCAAGCGAATTTCCCTTGGGCTGCAGTTCGGGTGCCTGGGGGAAGTTCGGATCGTTGACGCATACGCGAACGCGGTACACGTACTTACGGCCCTGCTTGGGTGAATCCTTGTCTCGCGGATCCATGAAGTCGTAAAAGCGGATCAATTTGTAGTCAACCGGATTGGTTTCCATCATCATCATCGAACCGCCTCCCATCCCCATGTCCATCCCCATCCCCATACCCATGTCATCCATCCCCATCCCCATGTCCATGTCGTCCATTCCCATGCCGTCCATGCCCATGCCCCCGCCAGCCATTGGATTGGCTGGGTCGTCAAAAATGATGTCTTCTTGCTTGACATTGCCATCGATGGCGTCGATCGCGCGTTGCTGCTCCTCGGCAGCCAATTGAGCTGGCGTCTTCATCGGGATCAGCGGGTGAAGCGCGAAGTTGGAATAGTCATCCAGCAAGACCGGAGGAATCCACATCGTTAGATAAGTATCGACGCGATATTCTTGGGACACGAGTTCCGGAGCGGAGCCCGACCAGATCAGGACCGCGTCGTAACGGGTTTCGGTGTTGCCGTCTCGCTTGACCCAGTCTGCTTCTACCAACTGATCGATTGGCTTGTCGGTGACATCGGCGCGTTGTAATTCAAATCCGCGAAACATAGGTCGGTCGCGTGCGACCGGATTAAAACCGGTCGCGGTGGACAGTGCCATTTTGTACGACTCGTGAATCTCCTTGTAGGGAACGACCGCCGTTCCGGCAATGAAGTAGCCAGGCCCAGGAACCGGTGGCTGGTCTTTGCGTGTGCGGATGTTTGCGGTCGGCATCGGCCGCATTCCGAAGTCGTTCTGAGAATTGAACTTTCGAATTGGCCCTGCAGCTTCCATCCCGGCGCCCATCCCCATGCCCATCCCATCCATCCCCATCATGTCCATCCCCATCATGTCCATCTCATCCATGCCCATGTCCATCTCATCCATCCCCATGCCCATTTCGTCCATCCCGCCTCCTCGACGCGAGCGACGAGGGCGTCGTTTGACGGGCGCCTTCTTCTCGATGACTTCGACGGGTTCAGCAGGCTCAAGATCCTTCAGTGGATATTCACCTGTTTCTGAACGATAGGCCAGCATTGCAATGACACCTTGAGCCCGCACCGCGATGGGCGGGGAAATGGTGGGATCGCGACGTTTGATGCCACTATCCGTCGAGACAACCTCCCACGTCTTCCCGATGGGGTATTTAGCCCCATTGACCGGCTCGCGGCGAAACTTAATCTCCTTTTGAATGTCAAAATCCGACACGCGGGTTTCTAAGATCAACTCTGTATGATCTTCATCGACGGCGGCTTTGACTTGCTGGGCATCTGCGGCCAGCGCAGTCGGTTGGTGCCTAGCCGTGATGTGCTCTTTACCTAAACCCGAATAGATCAAGAAACCCGATAAAGCGACAACCACCGCGAGAATCATCTTCTCGACATGGTAGATGAAGAAATTCTTGATGCTGTCTAGATCCATCGTACTTGCTCATTGGGTTTTAGATGAGGGAGCGAAGTTCATTGACGACTACGCCGTCGTCTCTCTTTTTATATCGGCAAACTCTACGTGTGTTTTAGGACACACATCAATTGGGAATCGCCATTGCGGTTGGTGCCGGCTCTGGTACGGCAGGACCCGCGGCAGGTGGAGTCTCATTACCGGGTGCTGGATTACCGGGTGCAGCACTGCCAGGTGTTGCGGGAACTGTACCTGCGGGAAGTGGGCTGGCGCCCGGTGCATCCGTCGCGGCAGGTGGCTGCGTTGCCGGATTGGCCGGCGTGGTATCCGGATCGACGGCAGCAGGTGCCGTCGCGGATGGAGCGGGCAAAGAACCGGCTTCAACGACCGGGGTGTCCTGGTTGACCTGTTTCACACCGAGTGCGTCTTCATCGGGCGGATTGTAGAGGTGAATCAATCCATAAATTTCAACTTGCATGTCCAACGGAAATTCGTCGGCTGGTCCCTGCTGCATCGCACCCATTCCACCTCCCATTCCCCCCATGCCCATTCCCATATCCATGTCGTCCATGCCCATGTCCATCCCCATATCCATGCCGCCCCCCATTCCCGATGCGCCTGTGCCCTTAGGAAGAATACGCGTCTGCTTGACTTCGACCATCAGCGGAGCACTTCCACATGCTGCAATCAGCTCTGGCACGTAACGCTGGTCAATTTGAACGGACATCATCACTGGAATCCGTTTGGCGACGGCAAGCGGCGCATCGGCAGGTTGCTTGCTGGTCAAAGCGGATCGCAACGCGGCCCCCAAAATGGGTTTGTTCTCTGTGTCGACATATCGGTTGTCACCGGGATCGGGCAACTCCACTTCCACTCCCATCCCACCCATATCCATCCCCATATCACCCATGTCCATGTCATCCATGCCCATATCATCCATGCCCATGCCGCCGCCCATGCCCATTCCTCTCATTCCGTCGCCGGGTTTCGCGATGGCTCCGATTCCTTCCAGCTTGACTGACTCTCCGATTCTCAGCTGTTGAATCTCGCGAATCTTTGCTTCAAAAGGCATCTGTGCGTTTCCGTTCACGGTCGCGATGATCTGCAAAAGCTGCTTCAAGATCCACAGATTTTCCTGCGAATAATAAACTTGAAGCGTGGTGGGACGATCGCCACGCCAAGGGAAAAGATCAGACAATACGGCATCCTGACTTGCCGTGCTCCACTTCATCAACGGTTCATCAACGACCCCTGTGATGTCGACGGCGGCTCGCGCCCCCATGCCCATATCCATCTCCATTCCCATATCCATGCCCATATCCATGCCGCCACCAGCCCGAGAATCAAACTCGGCGGTCCATTCTGCTTTGGCGATCGCCGCAATATCCGCCAGAACATTCTTGATATAACGGGAATAGCTGACTCGAATCGTCGGCGCAACTTCGTGAAGCTCGTTGTCGTACTCCACATAGACCTCGAAGGGCAGCTTTCGACGTGTCTTGTCCAGCTGACCGGTTTCTTCGTCGCGAACGTAGCGAAATTCGTCGATGTAACTTTCTTTCAGCTCCTTGGGCCATGTCAGAATGTCCAATTGATCTTCGTAGATCTTTTTCCAAGCGTCCAGCACTTCGTCGGTGCGTTCGGCGATTAGGCCGTTCATCTCCTTGTGTGAGGTCTCATTGGGCTGAGTGTCTAACTCGCCGCGCAAGTTGGTCACCTTTTGAATATCATTCGTGATGGCGCTGACTTGCGAGCTGTTTTCCTGCTCCAACCGACTGGTTGACATCCACCAAACGGCCAACGATCCGATGAACACACAAACACAGCCGATCCAAAAACCATACTTCATCGCGATGGCTAATTGTTGTTTGACTTTATCCATGATTTAGAACTGTGTATTGAGTCGCGGCGGTAGCAAGGAAGTAAAACGGCATCGCCAAATCGCAGGTGACGATTTGAACATTTTGTCAGCAAGCACTCTGCTTACTGAAGTCACTTTTTAAGTCGCGGGTGCTGCAGGATCGACTGGGGCGGGTGCCGCAGCCGGATCGGTTGCGGCGGCACCATCGGGCGGCGGCACTGTGCCTTCCAACAACGCGGCTTCTTCTAAGGCCGCTTTTCGTGCTGCGATTCGCTCGCTGGGTGTCTTTGGCTGCCAGATGATCTGAAACGTGAAGTCTTGACGCGGCACTTCAAAAAACGGAGGCTCGGGAGCACTTGCTGCGTCTTCGTCGTCGGCACCTGCTTGAAATCCTGTCGGACCGTTGGCCATGGCCTCCGCAGCGGCGACGGGATCGTAGTCAGGGTTGGGAATCTTGTGCGGCATGGGTGGCGTATCATCCAACAGCAACGGAAACGACAAGCCCATCTCCTGCGGCGTCCAGGTAATCGTCCTGGTGGGATCTCTCGAGTCAGGAAGGATGATTGGGCTCTCTTTGAAAGCAGTCGTTAGATACTTACGAACATGGTTGCTGCCCTCTTCGCCCATTCTTTCGGGACTGTTGTAGTAATGGAATCCTTGCAGTTGGATCACCCAGCCAGGGCCTTCCGGGCCGGGGATTTCCTCTGGAAGAGCTTCCTCCATGGGGCGTTTCGTCACCTTGTGCCAGTCAATCAGCTCCTCGCGAAAACGAACCTTAACCGCATCGGTATACCACTCTTCCGCCAAGTCCTCGAAGTACTTGGTCTCGAACTGCGTGAAATGGAAGTCGATCCGATCTTCGAGCGGCTTTTCTTTGTGCGTTGGAATCTTGCCTTCTGGATAGACCTCACGCGGAATCAGCCCATTGATGGACCGAATGATCTCCAGCCAAACCAAGCGTTTTTCGGCATTACCTGAAACTTCGTGACCAACCGTATCAAGATAAATCAGTTTGCTATTCAGGTCTTCATCCTCAGAGCGATGCTCTGCGGCATAGTCATCCATTGTCCGAACAGCAGTTGACGCGTTCTTCCAAACATCCGGATGACTTTCCGACCAAGCTCGCTGGGTCATCGTGTAGTGGGCTGACATTCCGAACATCATCGCTGTCAGTCCCATCAACGCCCACGGCTTCTTCGCGCGGATCATCCTCGCTCGCAAGATTTCCGCCGGAACCAAACTGGCATGAACCTGCGCTTTGCCTAATCCCTGAAGACAGAGCCCGTAGCACACAGCAAAAGTCGAAGCATTGTCGCGGAAAGTCGGAATCGACAGCACATCATCGCCGGCCAGTCGATTGAAACGATCCATCGTATGAACCTCGAACCCAAGGTTCTTACCCAAGTAGGCAGCCAGACCTGGCATTTTGACGGTGTTGCCGGTGACGACTAAATCGGCAATCTCTGCATTGCGATCGATACTGCGAAAGAACCCGATCGATCGCTGTACTTCCGTCACCAAGTCGTTGAAGACCGGTCGCATTGTTTGGAAGATCAACTTGGGGTCGACCGCTTCACGCGCATTGCGTTTTAGATGTTCCGCCTTTGCGAACGTCAACTTCAGGTCTTTAGACAACTGCCGCGTAAAGTGGTTACCACCGATTGGCATGCTACGTTGCCAGATCCTAAAACCATTTGTCACGATCAAGTCGCTACTGTCGGTTCCGATCGAAAGGACAACGGTCGAAGGCGGCGGGTTGTCCGCATCAAAGGCTTCGGTCTCTAGCCGTTCATTCATGCGGTCGTAGGCGACCATATTATAAAGAGCCAGCGGCGCAAGCTGCACCACGTCAACTTCTACCTTGGCATCATCGAAAGGTGCCAGCTGGCGGTAGGCTTGCTCGCGTTTCATCGCAAACAACCCCACTTCGCTCTCCAGCGCGTAGCCCTCTTCGACCATGCTGCCGGGCATCATCTGGAAATCCCAAACCACATCAGCCAAGTCAAACGGAATTTGCTGCCGTGCTTCGTACCGAACAATGTCGGCGATCTTCTTGACTTCCACCGGCGGCGGTTTGAAGAACTTCGCCAAGCCGCTTTGACCCGGAACACTGATGCAGACTTTTTCGTTGAACGAATCATTCCGCTCGAGCAGCTGGGCCATCGCGTCAGCAATCAACTCTTCGGGAACCGCTTCGGGCTGAGAGAGGATTTTTGGATACTCGATAAAGTCAAAGGCATTCGCGACGATCTCGCCATCTACCAAGGAACACCGAAGTGCCTTGATCGCCGATTGACCAATTTCGATACCCCAGACGGATGAACTACTTGCCATGGATACGACTAGCTTGATGCGTGGTAAGAAAAGTTTGTATTGGAAAAGTCATCGCCGTTCATGTCGCTAGGGTGCGCTGCCGATTTGCAGCACGAATTAGCGACACCATCGTAAACCTATCATTTTACGTATGCGGCGGCTGTTTCAGGGTACTCGATAACGCCCCGATACTCCAAACAATTGATGCTGAACGACAAAATTTGACGTTGGTATCAGGCGGGTAAAATCGATTGTATGTCGGCAATCGCAATTCCATTGGCGGATCGAGTCTTCCTGACGATGCGGCCGTTCACCCAAACGTACTCTTCGCCAGAAGAATCAGTTGTGCAGATTGGCCGCGATATGGATAGATAAGTTGAAAAGATAAGGTGCTGAATGAGGCCCCGGAAAGGAAACCCGTCGAACTCCCGTGGACCGCACGTTATTGTAGGGCGTCGGACGCCATGGCGTCAAATTTAGTCGCGCCAGTAAGCTGTTCCCAAGCGTCCTTTTTCCGGGTCACTTGAGTCGCTGTACTTGCACGTTTCTGCACGCCCACCCAATACCTCAGTTTTTGTTCGCAATGGATCCATTTGACGAGTCCAGTGTCCTTATTCCAGCAGCCACGTTGGAGGACTTCCCGGCCGATGCGAGCGACGCGGATGCACGAAGCTTGCTGGCTGGATGGACGGTGCTTTGGCATCCAGAGCTGATCGCTGCGACCGAGCAGCTACCGACTTGGTTCCGTGCCGATTCTCCGCCCGAACCAGACGGACCGCGAATCGTCGTGGTGCCTTCGTCCAGCATGACCCAGCTCCCAAGCGGCTTCGAGCAAAAGTGTCAGAACAACAAGGACTGCCGCTGGATCGTGGGTGCTGACCGCGCCGCAATGCTTCAGCAGTTGAGCCAGCAGATTGGGCTCTCCAATGACCTGCCAGTTCTGCAAACCGAGCATCGGTCGATCAGTGTCGAGGATTTCTTTGCCGCGGCGTACGCGTCGCTGCAAATACAAATCATGACCCGGCGTCTGCGCTACACGAGCAATTTGGACGAGATCCATCTACAAAAAGAAATCGTCAAGGCGGCCAAGGCCTACCTGGCCGGCGATGCGTCCGCAGCCGCCACGGCGCTGCACAACGTCTTTGATTGCCTGTCCGAAGAACGGGATCACTACTTTTCATCCGATCCACATCTAATCGACCTGACGCTGTTAACTCCCAAGACGCTCAATACGCTTGTTCAGTGCGACGCGTTCGCCGCAGGCAACGACAAGGAGTCGATCAGCCGTCTAGCTACGCCGCAAAATGTATTGATCGACGCTGCTGTCGCACAGACCCTGAAAACGGAAACGGCGGGTCGATACGATTTGTTGCTCGATCAGCTCCGCAGCAAGCAGGTTGGATGGATCGGCGGATCTCCCCCGAACGACATTTGTTTCGACGCGATGACGTTCGCCGACGCCGAAAGCGTTCTCCGCGATGGATACGAATTAGCTGCATCAGCGGTAGGAACAGAACCGAAAGTCTATGGTCGGTTCTCCGGTTCGACCCCCGCCGATCTAACCCCTCTGATCGTTGGCCTGGGCTACAGCGGAATGGTGCCGATCGATTTCGCACAGGGCACTGGCTTTGGCGAAGAAGCCAAAGTGATGCAAAAATCCGGCGGCGTCGAGATCGAATCACTCACCGCCAAGCCAGTTGATGCCGCCAGCGATAGCGGATTCTTGAACATCGGTGCCAAACTAGGCGAGGCCATCGATAGCGGCGAAATCGCAACGGGGTTGTTTGCACATTGGCCCGGTCAAGGCTGCGAGAGCTTCGACGACTTGCGGCGCGTCGCATCCTGGTGTCTCGCGTTGGGACGGTTTTGGAAACTGCACGAGTACTTTGTCGACGGCGAGCATCCTTACCACCATGCCAGCACACGTTCCGTTACGGCAGATGCACACAGCGTCTTGACCAGCCAGGTCGCCGCAGGTGCGAAGGATCCGATCTCTCGCCAGGTTGCTGCCACTCGCGAAGCGGTGAGTCGGGAAGCCGGTTCATTGCTAGTGGGCATGGCCGATCTGGTGAGCGGAAAAAATACTTCCGCAGCAGAAAAGGCCGATCGAAACCTTACTGACGCAGCGTCCCTGTTTGCGGTCGCATCAGGAGCCCAGCTCGCAAACGGAGATGGAGCTGATGCAGCGACCGACGCGATGATGATTGTGAATCCGCTGGGAGTAAGCCAGCGGGTAGCAGTGGCAGTGAACCAAAGCGTTGACGAACGTCCCGATCACATCTTTTCAGTCGATCCACTAGGCGATGGATCAAACGGTGCCAGTCAAGTTTCGGTCGATGTCGTTGGCGGTGGTTTCGCGACGGTGCAAGGTTCAGTCGAACCAACGCCCAAGAGCAGCTTTTTTCAGCGACTGATCAAACCCAAAAATATCGCAAACGATAGATCTCTTCAAAACGAATTCATGGAAGTCGCCATCTGCGAACAGACCGGTGGCGTCGCAGGTGTGTACAGCGGATCCGTCCGCGGAAATCGCTTTTCGTTGCGATTGGTGTACGTCAACGGAAAGTTGGAAAAGGGAGACCCCAGCAAACCACCCCAAGATGGATCGCAGATGAAGTGCCAGCGGGTTGCGGTAGTCCAATCGTCTCCGTCGACAGGCAAAATCCAGGCAACCGGCGAAGTCATCGATCGTGACGACAACTTGGTAGGCACCTTTGATCTGACCTACTCTCTTCATCGTGGCAGTCGATTCCTTGAAGTCAGTGGCACATTCCAATTGAGCGACTCCGGTGAGGCACCCTTCAGTTCAAGCCAAGCGAAAACGGATCCGTGGAACCACTATTTAGCCACCCGAGTCGCAGTGGCGTCTGAATCGTCAATTGCCCGAGTGTTTGTCCGCGACAAGCTGCATCGCGCCAGGGGCCGACGTCTGGTTGCACCGCTTGGTGTCGTGATCGATGAAGCGGAACGCAAAACGTTGATCGCCAGCGAAGGATCCGCCTACCATCGCCGCGTAAGTGATCGGTTCATTGACACGCTGGTCGCTGTAGCGGGTGAAACGTCCAACGCGATTGATTTGCGATTCGGTTTTGATTGCCCCAACGCAATCGGCCATGCAAAGGCCGCCATTTGCCCGCCAGCACAAGTACGTGTTCGCAAAAACGAAGGCCTTCCTACGGTCGGATGGATCACACACACGACGCCCAGTAGCGCCATGCTTACTGGACTAAACGTCATGGAGCGGTCCGACGGAAGACTTGCCGCACTCGTTCGCGTCATTCAAACGCGTGGCCAGTCGGCGAACGGCGTCGTCCGTTTTTGCCGCGATGTTGAATTTGCTGCTGCGGTTATCAACGGCGACCAGGAAGAAATCAATCAAGAACTTCCCGCGGCCAGCAACGAATTAGGCAAAGCAGACGCGACCGGTTTAAAGTGGGAAGGAGACGCGGTGAAGTTTCCGTTAGCAGGTCACCAAGTGTTCGATGTCTTGGTTGTCTTCAAGGCTTCGTGAGTTCGTTTGTTGCTGATGTTGTTGTTAGCAATCTCGTTTGACACAGGATCTTTGAAAAGGTCCATGACACAACTACTCTTGGAAATCAATCGCCCGCATGTCAGCCTCGTCGCCCAAACCGAAATTGTCGTTTCGCGAAGCAGCGATAGGCAGCGGCTTGGTTAAGCCTCGGCATATCAAAAAGATTATCGAACTAACCGGAAGTGACGACGACACGGTCATTGCGGCGACCTTGATCAAGAGCGGTGTCATCACCGAGTATCAAGCGCAGCAATTGCACGCCGGCCGAACGAAGATGAAGCTAGGCCCGTATTTGGTCACCGACTTCATCGCACAAGGAGGAATGGGGCAAGTCTACAAAGCAGTCCACGACGTAATGGGCCGAGTTTGTGCTGTCAAAATCGTCCCCCTCGACAAGCTGACCGACGAATCCAAGTCGGCTTTCCGGCAAGAGATTCGGTTGCAAGCTTCGCTGGATTGTCCTTACGTGGTGCGAGCCTACGATGCCGGTCAAGATGGAAGCATCCATTACTTAGTCACCGAATTTGTGCCCGGAATTGATTTGCGGCGGTTGGTTCGCAACAACGGCCCGCTTTCGATGCAACATGCCGCATCGATCATTTCGCAAGCCGCCCTTGGACTGCAATACGCACACGACATGGGACTAATTCACCGTGACGTCAAACCAGGTAACATTTTGGTGACGCCCGATGGGCAAGCCAAAGTCTCCGACATTGGATTGGCTGCGTACAGCATGAGCTTGCACGGTGATGTGCGTGCGGGCAAGATTGTTGGCACAGCGGACTATTTGTCGCCCGAGCAAATTCGCAGCCCGCTGAACTTGGGCCCCAACAGTGACATCTACTCGCTGGGATGCACGCTCTATTACAGCGTGACGGGCAAGGTACCGTTTCCGGGAGGAGATTCAAAATCCAAGTGCAAGCGTCACTGCGAACAGACCCCCTGGCATCCACGCAGATTTAACCCCGACCTGAGTGAGGACTTCGTAGACGTGATCGCGGACATGATGGAGAAAGACTCCGCTCGGCGTGTCTCCAGTGCGCAGGAAGTTGCCGAACGTCTGGAGCCATGGGCCGGGGCCGGAATCGAAACAATCAATCGTCCGATCGATCGCAGTAGTTGGACCCCGCCACCTCCGCCGAACGAAGCCGCATCGCTGGATTCCCCGCGCGACGGAAACAACGATTCCGATCCTGCGACATCCGGAAGCCATTCACTCCAAGGACACTCGGCAGTGTCGCATTCCGGCTTGCCGCTTTCGATGGAGTCGGAAATCGCGACAGCGCCCAAACCAAGCCACGCTTTGGCAATCGCTATCGCGCTGGCAATCGCCGTCCCCATCAGCATCCTGATCGGCGCCGTGATCGGATTCGTTGTTCGCGGGTACGGCTGAGAAGCCCACGCATCTGCTCACGATTGAGTTGCGAGCATTTAGCTGCGCCGTGAAACTGCCAACATTACTCGTTCGATTACAAAATCTGTGCGGGTAAATTCAATTCAAACGGTTTTGACGACCGATTGAAAAGGAAGCGTTACGGTCTCAGTCAATCTCGTTCGGCGATCAGTCATGGCAGACAATCGGGCTTCTTTTCAAACAAATTCCGACCTTCCAAAGGGCACAACGATGCCCGAACGAGGTCTGCGAATCCACCCTTCGCCAAAGTCCTACGATCAAGAATTAGCGGACCTGCTTGCTAGCTTCAAGGATTTGCGGCGTGAGCTATCGGCACATACAAGTTCTTCGCTGGATCATCGTTCAGAACCCAATACGAACGAGAGTGACGTTGGCAACACTAGCCCCGACAGCAACAGCTCACTGACTCAAATTGAACGCCTGCAAGAGGACCTCGCGGCGCTGCTGCTCTTAAATGACGAAAACGATCAGCTTCGCATTGAGATTGACCATGCCGAGGAAGAATGTGGCAATCACGCTCAATCAGAAACCGAGTTGCCCACGGTACCCAACGATGCACCAACGCTGAAGCTGTATGACCCGGACGCGAAAATCGCCAGTTTTAAAAAAGTCCCCAGTGTTCCAAAAAACGACCCCGTTCAAAAATCTGGCACGACAGACAAACTCGAACTCGGACTCAACCAACAGCTAAACGTGCTGCATCAAGAGGTTTCCCAAGGCGAGCAAGAATTGGCACGCGCACACGCCACCTTGCAAGCGTTGCTCAATCGCAACCGATCTAGCAAAGACGAAGCTGTTGATACGACCGAAGTCGAACAGCCGATCACCCTGGCAGTCATCACCGACGTCAGCGATATGTCAAGCTTGGACCAAGAACCTAGCAGTGAGATCGCAGCCGGCCCCCAAAAAAACGATATAGAAGCACACGAAACTCTTGCTCATCAAGCTGCCGAAAATAACGCTGCAGAAAATGCCGCTGCCAAGGATGCGTTCATCGATAAGCTGCAAGTCGCCGAGTCAACACTGCAGCATCAACTAAACGAAGCGTCATCCCAAACCGAGATGCTGCGCACAGAACTGCAACACGTTCGCGAGGACGCCAAAAACCAGCAAGCCAGGCACGACCAAGCGATCGTTGCTAGCCAGGAACTTGCACAGCATGCAATCCAAGAGGCAGTCGCGGCCGAAAAGTTGTCAGCCGCAGAACTGCTGACCAGCCAGCTGTCTGACGAGGTAGCTGCACTGCGGGAATCACAAGCCCAGCAAGCCGCGTGCCTGCGGGAACAGTCGCAGAGTTTGCAAGGAAGGCTAGAGCAGTCCATTGTCAGTGAAGCCGAACTGCAAGCCAAGCTCCAAGCGGCACACGCATCTTTGGAACAAGAGAAGGCCAGAGCAAGCGATTTGGATTCCCAGTCGACACTAGAACGTCAGCAGTTGGCCGAAGCAACCAAGACGGAAGCAGAACTGCAAGCCAAACTGCAAGCGGCGCAACTGGCCTTGGAACTAGAGAAGTCCAAAGCAAGCGATCTGGATTCCCAGTCGTCAATGGAGCGTCAGCAGTTGGCCGAAGCCACCAAGACAGAAGCAGAACTGCAAGCCAAACTGCAAGCGGCGCAACTGGCCTTGGAACTAGAGAAAGCCAAGGCAAGCGATCTGGATTCCCAGTCGTCACTAGAACGTCAGCAGTTGGCCGAAGCGACCAAGACCGAAGCAGAACTGCAAGCCAAACTGCAAGCGGCGAATGAGGCATTGGAACGAGAGAAGTCCAAAGCAAGCGACCTGGATTCTCAGTCGTCACTGGAACGCCAGCAGTTGGCCGAAGCAACCAAGACGGAGGCCGAACTGCGTGCAAAGCTGGAGCTTGCAAGAGCGTTAGCGGATCAAAGTGAATCGAAAACCAGTGACCTGAATTTGCAGCACCAAGCGGAAATACATCGGCTGACCACGCTGCTGGCAGACTCGGAAAAGTCCAAAGCACTTCTGAGCACCGAAGCAGAAGTTCTGCAACAACGCACCTTGGAATTGGAGTCGAACCAGCAAGAATCGTCCGCTGCCAGCACCGAACTTCAAATGCAATGGACAACCGAGCAAGAACGCTTAGCGGCGATTCAAGCAGACCTGGAGGCTCAATGCGAACGTGCAACCAAAGAGAACGCGGAACTGCAACATCAGCTGAACGAACTCGCTGAACAAAAACGTTTGCAAGACGAAGCGTTTCAGCAGCAAACTGCCAAGATGAAGCTTCAAGCACAGTCAGCTGAACAGACGCAACAGCGAATGCAAGATGAATGCAGTCTGGCAGGCCAAGAAACCGCCAGCCTCACTGCCGAGCTCGACTCATTGCGTACTGGACACGAATCGCTTCAACAGCAGTGTGCCGACCAAGTCGATCAAATTGAAACCTTGCTGGCTGAGAAGCAAGAGCTAAATCGCAGCGAGCAAACAAAAACAACTTCGCTCAATTCACAGACAGCCGAACTGCTTCGCATCAGCGCGACACACGCAAATCTGGTCAAACAATCCGAAACCCAGGCCGCGCAGATCACTTCATTGCTTTGCGAAAACGAGCGATACGCAGCAAATCAATCACAGTCGGCTCATGCGATCCAGCAGGGTGAAGAACGCGTCGCCAGCATGAAAGCCGTTCAGCAACGTCTGACCGACCAACTTGGCGAACTCGCCTCGCAGCTAAGGATTCTCCTGCAACGATACGAAGCCGTTCAAAGCGAAAACGAAGCTCAGCAGTTAACGCTGCACGAACGGGAAAATGAAATCTCGCAACTGCAACGTCTGCACAATGATCTTCACGAACACTCGCTATCCCAGGCGAACCAACTCGAGCAGCTGGGAGAAGAAAATGAGCGGCTGACAGAACAGACCGAAATAACAACTCAGATGCTCGACGAAAAGCAAATCGAATTAAAAGCACTGCTTGAACGTCATGATGTTGAGATGCACTCGGCCCAAGAGCAAGCTGAGTTGATTGCGTCTCTGCAAGCCGAAAACGAACAACTGTTGTCAGACGAATCCGTCAACAACCTAACGCTCAATGATACGTTGAACGATCGATTGGCTGAGATCGAAAGATTGACGTTGGCACATGAATCAATCCGTGCCCAATCGGTTGAGCAAGCTGACAAGATCATGCGATTGATAAACGAAAATCAACGACTCACGCGGGCCGATCGCATGCGTGCTCAAGAACTGACCGAACGCAAAGCAGAATTGGTGCACCTTCGCGATGCCTTGGACGACCTGAAGATCAGCGGCGACGTCCAAGCCTCCCGGATCGATCTGCTGATCGAAGAAAAACGACAGTTGATTTCACAGAAATCCGAGAGTGAATCGATCAGCTTTGCCAATCTTCAAGCTGCTGCGTCGGATTACGAAAAACTGAAAGCCGAAAAGCTTGCGGTAGATGAGCGGCTTTTGCAAATCCACGGCGCTGACAGTTCGACCGTTCAACCAGTCAATCGAACCAAACAAACACGAAAGCGTTCCAAAGAGTTGACGGACGACCTGACTCGAATCGAAGGCATCGGGCCCAAAATCCAAACGCTGTTAGCGGAAAAACGCATTAGAACCTATCGCAAACTCGCCGCCAGCAACGTCGACCGTTTGCAGAAAATCTTGCAGGACGCCGGCGGGCACTTCCACATGCACGACCCGTCGACTTGGCCCGATCAGGCGCAACTGGCCGCTGATGGCGACTGGAAGAAGCTGGTGCGACTGCAAGATTCTCTGGTTGGTGGTCGGAGAGCATAATTGGGCAAGCGCAATTGATTGCCGCCGCTCGCCGTCTAAGATGATGCCTGCCGCCCCCAGTTCTTTCGCTTTGCTGTAAACTCAGTGGGCAAAGGCGGCACACACACTGCTTCTCAATTCATCCATTGAGGCCGTGTCTTTTGAGCATCTAGGCGAGTCTCCATGCCCGACATCTCCGACGATTCTAAACTCGCGAAGCTGGCTAGTGATCTGAAGTCAGAACTGGACGAAGTGTACGCCGCCAACCAGCGTACGGCCGAAGCGTACGATCGCGCGGTCCTGCAGCGTGACCAGCTCGCGGGACAGGCCGATGCACTTGCCGACAAAATCGACTTGCTGGAGTCGGAGGTCGATTCAGTGGCGGATGCTCGAGAAAAACTACAGTCAAAACTGGACTCTGCTGCTAGTTCCAGACGCGATGCCGAAGCCCAATTGGAGTTAGCCTTGCAAGACCTCAAAACTCAAAACGAAAAACTGTCTGCTAGCCTTCAAACGGTCACAAGCCGTGAAGCGGAATTGCTGGATCGATCCGAAACTCTCGCCAGCGAACTGGCCAAGGTTCAAGCCTCATTGCAGTCAGCCGATCACGAAGTATCCCGACTGACCGAACAGCTGCTACAAAATGCTGACGAATTAAGTGCCCACAAGTCCGCACACGCAGACCTTCAGCAGGAAACGTCGCGGTTGGTTGATGTGATCGATCAATTGGAAGGGCAACGCCATGATTCGATTGAACAGACCAAGGAACTACAACTCGCCAACGAACGACAGCTACACAAAGCGGCCGCCGTCGAATCAGAATTACGATCCAGCTTGGAGCAGGCGGCTCGCGAGAACGCCGTGATTCAAACTGACTTCACTGCACTGCAGAAAGACCGCGAGTCATTGACCGAAGTGCTCGCGCGAGAGAGAGCGGACCGCGCACTGTCAGATCGTTCAACCACAAAGCTGGTCGAGGCTTTGACGAATCAGCTAAAAACCGCGCGTGATGAGCTGGCGACGGCAAAGATCGAATCGAAGCACGTGTTAATCAAAGCCCAATCCCTGTCGGACCAGGCCGGAGTCAGTGCCAGCGAACTTCGCCAGACGGAGGGTTTGCTGTCCAACTTCGTACGCGAACTCGAGAATACGGGTTCGGAGCTGAAGGAGCGAACAGCGGAATTGCAACAATTAAGCGACGCGAAACGGTCTTCCGATCAGCAAATGACCGATCGAATTCGTGATCTGGAAACCTTGCTGTCCGTCGCTCGTCAGCACGCTGACGAATCAGATGACGCGCTTCGTCAAGAGCGATCAATCAACGTCGAATTGACGCGAAAACTGGCTAGCCAAGCCAGCATATCCAAAGAAGATTCGCCTCAGCACGCACTCACGCCTAAGCCTAGTTGCACTTTAGAAGGGGTGGACGATCAAACGAATTCTGCGGGGAAGAACGATTCCGAAAAACCTGCCGAAGCAAAGAACATCACGAAACCAACGAGCGACCCCAACGAGAATCGTTCAACAAAACGGCGTACTTCCACGCGGGAGGTTGACGACCTAACGGTAATCGAAGGCATTGGACCGAAAATCCGTGACCTGTTGATTGAAAAACGCATCACAACTTTTAAGAAACTGTCGACCATGGATCTGGTGCAGTTGGAACGCATTCTGACCAAGGCGGGAATGAGCCTGAAACGTCACGATCCGACGAACTGGCCTGAACAAGCCAAGCTGGCCGCGGACGGAAACTTTGATCGCTTGAAAGAACTGAAACAGAATCTAGCAAAGAGCTGGGTGACGAACTGTGTGCGCCCCGTCCATTGAGCAATCATAACGAACGTGCACGGCCATGCCGTCCGCATCGAATCAGCCTCTCGCGAACATTCTGATATTCATCGGCGTTGACCACCGAACGCGGCAATGGCCGCCTCCGCATCGTCGCGTCGAAGAATCGCTAAGTGCCTGGTCGCTGGATCTAAACAGGTCGTCACAAGCGTTTCATCTTCCATACTAGCCAATCCGCGGTAACGCTGACTCTTGTACTGAATCTCTTTGGCCGTCAGTGCTTCTTTCACTTTGGTCATGTGATCGCCACTGTAAGCGTAAATGGCGTCGGCGTACTTCTTGGCTGTGATTTGATACAGGGGTGGACGAACGACACAAACGCGGTCGGCATCCAAGAGCGGACGCATCCAGCGAAAAAAGAACATCAGAGCCAGTGCGCCGCAATGAATCCCATCGGCGTCGGGGTCAAACAACAGGATCACGCGTCGATAGCGAACGGCATCGACGTCAAACGATTCGTCCCATCCTGCTCCGAGGCACTCGATCAAATTTTGATAGAGATTGTTTTTCGCGATCGCCGCTTTGCTGGCCTTCACCGGGTTCATCGGCTTGCCCTGCATCGGCAAAACAGCTTGCGTCCGGCGATCGCGTGCCCGTGCGACGGTTCGCGATGCCGAATCGCCTTCCACCAAGAAAAGCTCTGCCTCTGCGTGTTCGCCAACCTCCGCCAACGAACAATCGTGCAACTTGACTGGCTTCGGAAAAAAATTCACTTAAAAGTTCTTCGATAAGATTCGATAAGAATGGCGACTGTTTGCTCCACTCTACCAAAGCGAGTTCGTAACGACACGCTCCCGTTGCATTCTTCACTCCCGAGAAATGGTGCGAGCATGCCAAAACCGTCTTGTCGAGGAAGCTGCCCAGAGGGAAACTGACAAACGCCCGATTTGCTCGTTCAAAACGCCGACTGTGTCTTCTAAATCAAACTTGCCTGCTGCCGCGTCACCCAATCCCGACAAGCCGTATGCTGTTCTTCGCGAACAAGAGCCTGCACTGATCGAAGGTCGGCAACAGCTTGCCGATGTAACGACGATCTTTCTGACCGCTAGCCGGTGCCCAATCGGCTGTCGCATGTGCGGGCTCCACCAATACACACTGCCGACTGCAACACCTGCCGGAGCGATCACACGGCAGATACGTACCGCGTTGCAATCCCATCCACCGCAAATCGACTTGGCAGGTATGAAAACGCGATCCAAATGGATCAAGCTCTACAACAGCGGCAATTTCTTTGACCCGGCAAGTATTCCTCCCGACGAGTACGGCGCGATCGCCGAATTGTGTCGCCCGTATTCGCGGATCATTGTCGAAAACCATCCCCGGTTTGGTTCCCAACGTCTTGAAGCGTTTCGAGACATGCTGGCGGGAAAGCTAGAGGTCGCGGTCGGGCTGGAAACCGTGCAGCCTCGCTGGCTCGATCGAATGAGAAAAAAGATGACACGCGATCAATTCGATCGCTACGCGCGCCATCTAAAACAACGGGGTATCGATTTGCGTGTTTTCCTGATTGTCGGCGTGCCCGGTTCATCCCCTGACGAATCAATTCGCTGGGCACGACTTTCCATTCGCCACGCGGTTCGCCAAGGTGCACGTCACATCAGTTTGATCCCAGCACGCCCGGATGAGTCTTGGGGATCTGATGCACAATCGGTCCCTGAATTCTCCAGCCAACAATTGCGACAACTGCAAGCCGATGCTGCTGCCGAAACTTCCGCGCATTGCTTTTTAACGATTGATGGCTGGGGCAGCAGTCCCAGCGACTAGCGGACCGGCAATTGTTCAACACCGCAAAAATCGAAATTCGATTGGTAAGCCGAGCCGTTTCTCATCGACGCGGAACGCCAGTTTTGATGTGGCGCCAAATCGCAAGAATCCGTCTCTTGCAAAGCAAATCACGCTTCAATTCAGCGTTTTCAAACTTCACTCTCCCTCTGGGCAACGCCGTAGCGGATTTTGGATCGGTAAATGACGGTAGTAAGCCGTTGGCGCTAGCCACGGGCCTTTCTCGGAATCCCAATACGCTTTGCTACTGCGATGAAACACGACAACACTCGAGCGATTGCAACACGCAAGAATCCGGGGATTTGTGCGCAGGGCAAAGCACTGTTTGATTTTGGGCTGGTTGATGCGTATTGTTTGTTCGTTG
>CAYUGI010000048.1:25733-29716 GCA_964444105.1 uncultured Pirellulaceae bacterium | reverse complement strand
GATCCCAAGCGAACAGGCAGGTCGGCAATCGCTTCGGAAGTCACTTCTAGATTGGCAATCTTGTTCGCGACTTCAGTGGTCGTGATTTCGATGCTGTTTGTTGAAAGGCTGCCATTGCGGCGGATTCCCAGCAACTCCGTTTCAGTAAGCCCCGCGAGTGACTCGACGACTTGTTGATTCAGAGGATAAGAGGCTCCCGAAAGTGTCTTGGAGATTGACGCATAGCGATTCTGTATTTGCGTCTTCGTCCAGCGGTCACCTTGCCAGTAAGATCCGATTGCTATCGCACTGGCGGTCAAAAGTGATACCGCAGCCAGCGGCATCAACAGGCGAAATCGAAGAGACCGAAGACGTCGCGACACCAATTAGTCTCGTAAAAAAAAGGAAATAGCAGGAAACGCCCAGAATTTCGGCACCAAAACGCCACCTGCTTCTGTGGTGGATAATTCGGCAGCGGCGATCAAAATACCAGCGACAGTATCCTGCCCCTTGATCGCAACGATGCTAAGCTGCGACAAACGTGTTTCGAGTTTTGTTTTCTTTTCAGTGTAGTCGTAAATGTTGCCCACCCGCACCCAACTTCCGTTTCAACGCCGCATCGCATCGCGTCGAGGGTTCACGCTGGTTGAGTTGCTGGTTGTCATCGCGATCATTGGCATATTGGTTGGACTACTTTTACCGGCCGTTCAGTCAGCGCGTGAAGCCGCGCGGCGGATGCAGTGTCAAAACCATTTACGTCAAATCGGTATCGCTTGTCACAACTATCACAGCGCCTACAAAAAGTTTCCGCCGTCTGCATTGATCGATCGATCGGTTACCAGCACGGGTAACAATGGTTCATGGGGCGTCCACGGTCGAATCATGCCATTCTTGGAGCAAGGTAGCGTTTACGCGGGGGTCGATCTTTCGGTTGCGTGGGACGATCAACAAGAAATCGATGGGTTGAAGATCGAAGTCTATGCCTGCCCGAGTGATCCCGGCAGTGACCAGCAACGTGTCTTTGATGATGGTCGCCCAACGTTGTATCCGACGAACTACGGCTTCAATTTTGGCACTTGGTTTGTCTACGATCCCGTGACTAACCGGGGCGGTGACGGGATGTTCTACCCAAACAAGTTGATGCGAATTCGCGATTGCTTGGATGGGACGTCTAGTACATTCTTGGCTTCAGAAGTCAAAGCCTGGAACAAGTACATGCGCAACGGCGGCCCACCAACGACAGCCATACCGACGTCGCCCGAGGAACTTGCTGTGATCGCTGCTAGCGGCGTTCAGTACAAAGAAACCGGGCATACCGAATGGCCGGACGGACGAGTTCACCACACCGGATTCACAACGACGATGTCTCCGAACACGAATGTAAAATTCAATCGCGGCGGAGCTACCTACGACATCGACTACAGCTCTTGGCAGGAAGGCAAAAACGGGATCGCTGGCAATCCAACGTATGCTGCGATCACTTCGCGAAGCCAGCATGTTGGTCTCGTCCAGGTTCTGATGCTGGACGGTTCGGTCACCAGCGTCACCGATTCGGTCGACTTGGAATTGTGGCAAGCCTTGGGCACTCGAGCTGGCAGCGAAGTCGCGCAACGGCCTGAGTAGTTGTCAATTTGCTCAACGAATCTGTCAGCCGTTGGCGCTAGCCACGGGCCCCTCCGGACACTGCACTCATTCGACTTCCCACGCAGCTAGACTCAGCTCGGTCGATCGATTGGAGCACGCGAGCAAATACTTAGAATGCCAACAAGCGGCCCGTGGCTAGCGCCAGCGGCTGACAAACGTACGGCATACGACCCAGCAAAGCCCCCAGCGCCCTCCTCTTGCGTTGCTGCTATCCTGTACGCGGCGGATTCGATCGCCCTGAACCTCTACGATTAGACACTTTGAAGGATATTGCATGTCCGCAGACGCCGCGGCCAATCAGGACGCCCTGAGTGAAGCCGATGCCAATCGATTGCACGAAGCTCGCCGGAGCATTCTGGAGCAGCTTGGCAAGATCATCGTCGGCCAAGAAAACGTCATCGACGAAATCTTGATCTGCCTCTTCAGCCGCGGCCACGTGATGCTGGAAGGCGTCCCGGGGCTGGCCAAGACGCTGATGATCAGCACGCTTTCGCAAACGCTCGACCTATCCTTCAGCCGAATTCAGTTCACGCCCGACCTGATGCCGATGGACATCACCGGCACCGAGATCATCGAAGAAGATCGATCGACCGGGCATCGCGAATTTCGCTTCATGGAAGGCCCGTTGTTTGCCAACGTGGTCCTGGCTGACGAAATCAACCGAACGCCACCCAAAACGCAAGCTTCTCTGTTGGAGGCTATGCAAGAGCGACAAGTCACGGTTGGCCGAACGCGACACGAACTGTCCGATCCGTTCTTTGTATTGGCAACGCAGAACCCGATTGAACAAGAGGGAACCTATCCGCTGCCCGAAGCGCAGCAGGACCGGTTCATGTTCAAGATCTATGTCGAGTACCCCAGCTTTGACGAAGAGTTCGAGGTTGCGCGTCGAACGACCGGCACGAAGACCGAGACCGTAGCTCCGGTTCTTGGTGCGGAAGAAATCCTGCGACTACAACAACTTGTCCGGCAAGTTCCCGTGAGCGACCACGTCGTACGGTATGCCCTGTCGCTGGTTCGCCAAACGCGTGTTGGCAGCGACGGCATTCCGGACTTTGTTGACGAACTGGTGGGCTGGGGAGCGGGACCACGTGCGGTTCAGTTTCTGATTTTGGGTGGCAAGGCGCGTGCATTATTGGAAGGTCGCTTCCACGTGCAAGTCGAAGACATCCAACATTTGGCCAAGCCTGTTTTGCGTCACCGCATGGTGGTCAACTTTTCTGCCGAGAGCGACGGAATCACCAGCGACGATGTGATCGATCGCATTGTTTCTGTAACGCCAACGACCGAGGATGAACTTTCACGCGATGCCCGATTCCAAAAGATATTTGCGTCCTGAAGTCACGGGGCGCATTCGTCGGTTGGAACTGACGGCGCGCCGTGTGGTCGAAGGATTCCTGTCGGGAATGCACCGCAGTCCTTACTTCGGTCAGTCGATCGAATTCCTGCAGCACCGACAGTACACGCCCGGCGATGAGATCCGTCACATCGACTGGAAGGTGTACGCGCGGCAGGACAAGCTGCATATCAAGCAATACGAAGAAGAAACCAACCTGCGGCTGACGCTACTGGTCGACCGAAGCGCTTCGATGGCCTACGGGGACGGTGAAAGCAACAAGTTTGACTACTCGGCGTCGGTCGCCGCATCGCTCGCGTACTTGGCACTACGTCAAAAAGACGCGACCGGGCTGATCACATTCGATACCAAAGTTCGGTCAACGGTACCGCCCAAAAGCAATCAACATCAACTGACTCGCATTTTGACGGCACTAGAAAGCGTTGGAGCGGACGGCCGAACGGACCTTCCCAAAGTCGCCAAGGAAGTCGCAATGTCGATTCCCCGGCGTGGTTTGGTCGTTGTGATCTCGGACTTGCTAGGCATTGATAACTTGATGGAAGGCCTGCGAGTGCTACGACAACGTGGTCACGACGTCGCTTTGTTCCACGTGCTGCACGACGACGAATTGGATTTCGATTTCAACGGAGCGACACGTTTCGAGGGCCTTGAGACGGAGGACTTTTTGAACTGCAATCCACGTGCGCTTCGTGAAGGGTATTTAGAAGCGTTGAACGAGTTTTTGAACCAGACGAAGAAGGCGTGTGGTCGATTGTCGATCGACTACATGCAAGTGAGAACGAGCGAGCATCTCGATGCAGTGTTGGCAAAGTTCCTCGCGTCACGACAGATGTTACCGAAGTTGAAACGTTAGCATTCTCTAGCTGCGGAGCAGCGACGGAATGTAGCCTGGGGCGCAAGCCCCAGGCACGAGAGCAAAAATAGGTCACTCACTCGATCGCCGCGGCCGCGCCGTTGGGGCGGTGGGGGGGGGCGGGGGGGGGGTTTTTTACGCCAATTTTTA
>CAYUGI010000048.1:19337-25723 GCA_964444105.1 uncultured Pirellulaceae bacterium | reverse complement strand
CCCGCCGAGACCTCGCCTTTGGCTAGGTCTCGGCGATCGAGTGAGTGAATTATACGACCATTTTATCCTGGGGCTTGCGCCCCAGGCTACATTCCGTCGCCACTCCGTGGCTACCTAGCAACAATAACACCCTTGTTCCTTTATCCCGCCCTATTGACCGGCTTCTTTTTTGTCGCCGTGCCTGTGTTGGTCCACTTGATCAACATGCTCCGGCACCGACGACAACGATGGGCCGCCATGGATTTTTTGCTTGCCAGCTATCGCAAGCAAAAAAAATGGATTCGGCTGCGGCAACTGCTCCTGCTTTTATCCCGATTGGCTGCCGCGGCACTTCTCGTCGCCATGCTCTGCGGCTGGACCGGTGGCGGGAAAATCCTGGGCGCACTTGGCGGACAGACAACGCACCACGTCGTTGTGCTGGACGACAGCTACTCCATGGGTGACGCCAGCGGCGGCGACACGTCCTACGCTCGCGCACTGCAATCGTTACAAGGACTCACCCGTCGACTTGCCAGCGATGATGGCAACCATCAACTAACGGTCATGCGAGCCAGTCGGGCGGCGATGGCTGTTCGCGGCGGCAGTGAATCCGGCGACGCCGCAGCGGATCTAGCAGCACAAACAATCACGTCCGACGCTAGACTGATCAACCGACTGATGGCAACCCAAGCGTCATCCGTACGAACCGATCTAGTTCCCGCTTTGGACCTGGCCAGTGAGTTAATTTCATCGATTCCGGCTGACACCAAGTACCTGTATGTCGCCAGCGATTTTCGGCAGCGAGACTGGGGTTCGCCTGAACGGCTTGCCAACTCTTTGCAAAGTATGCCGACCGACGAAGTTGAAATTCGCATGATCGATTGTGCGACGACACCGGCGGCAAACCTTGGCATTACCAGCCTGTCGCCCACTCAAGATGTTTGGGTCGCTGGAGTGCCCGTGGTCGTCAGCGTGACGGTTCACAATTATGGACAGACACCCGCAAAGAACATCTCGGTGTCAAACCGCGTGATTCGCTACCCGCAAACGCTCGATTCCGCTGACCCAACGCTTCAGTTCAGCGGCCAAATCGAATCGCTGCCGGCTTTGTTGATCGAATCGATTGATCCGGGAGCCGAAGTTACCAAGACGTTCCAAGTATTCATTACCCAGCAGGGCACACACGCGATCGAAGTTGGGCTGCCGGACGATGCGCTTCCGATCGACAACGTTCGTGCCTGCACGTTACCGCTCAGCGATGTCGAGAAAGTTCTGGTCATCGATGGCGACGCGGACATTCGCGGTGGCTATCACGTCAGTTCCGTTTTGGATCCGGGCAGCCAAGTACGTATTGGTGCGGTGCCGGACATTCAGCCGCCTTCGTTCTTGCGTTCGGCGACGATGGAAACGCTGGCTCCCTACCGTGCGATCTACCTTATTGATCTACCGGAGATCAGCGAAAACGCCGCCGATGCTTTGGGTCGATACGTTCGTCGCGGTGGAGGATTGGCGTGGTTCATCGGCAACGAAGCCCAACGTGAAAGCTACAACCGCGTCCTGCTCGCTCGCGACCGTTTCTTGTTACCCGCTCCGCTCGGCCAAGCCGCCGAATTGCCAGCTTCGTCGGATCGTGATTCGGGCGATGTTGCCTTAGGCGACGACGGAACGTTTCTGGATCCGCTCCGAAGCGGAGGCGACGGAGCATGGTCGCTGCTCGGACTGGCACAATCTTGGACGCTTGAAAAGCCATCGCTTGACGAAGAAGAGACTGCCGACGCGCCGCGGGTTCGAACGGTATTAAAACGTCGTGATGACAAACCGCTGGTCACGCAGCACGAAGTTGGCGAAGGCCGCGTCGTGACGGTGTTGACCGGTTTGAACGGACGTTGGACCAATTGGCCCAGCGATCCAACGTTCGTGCCATTTCTCTTGTTGACCAACGCAACGCTTTGGAGCGGAGCCGCACCGCCAACACAACGCGCCATCGACGACGCACTCGTACGCCGACTGCCGCCCGATCAATACACGCCGGACGTGATGTACTTGCCCGCGACCAACGAACCGCCACGAATTCCGATTGAAGTCGTCGCCGAACCACCTGCCGAGACGACGGATGCGGACGAATCGATTTCGGGCGAGCCGATTCCCGTGGTGAATTTTCAGCCACAAGAAATGGTGATCGCGGGTGAATCGAACATCGATGAAATCTTGCGTCCCGGCATCTCCGAATGGGTGCTCACCCAAAGCGACGGACGTGGCGAAGTGATCCCGACGGCTTCGGTGATCCGCGCCGGTGAAGGTGACTTGCGACGTGCAAACACCGCCGAGATTCAGCAGAGCTTGATGCCGCTGGATGTTCAATTCGTCAGCAGCACGGCTTGGAGCAACGAAAACCGTGCTGCGGGAAGTTCCACGCTGACGCTGGTCTTGCTTTCGCTGCTGGCGTTGATACTGGCAGCCGAACAAGCACTGGCGTACTGGGCCAGTTACCACGTCGCTCCCGCGAAGACCGGACGTTTGGCCCCACTGGGAGGCAAATCGTAATGAACGAATCAGCCACCGGCGGGACTCGCCAAATTATCTACGAATTCGCACGCGCCACTTCGCTTGAAGGCTGGTGGGTTTGGGCGATGATCGTCGCCGTGATCGCATTGGTTCTATTTGGATGCGTTCGCTACTACCGACGCGATGCTGCCGAGTTGACGCCGCCAGTCAGGTGGACGTTGATCCTGCTGCGGCTAACAGTCATCGTCGGGCTGGTGTTCTTCTTTTTCGATCTACAGCGGCGAACGCAACGATTGGTTAAGCGATCGAGCGAAGTCGCGGTCCTGGTCGACACCAGCCAAAGCATGTCACTGCCAGAGCAAGCAACGCAGTCGGCGCAAAGTCGTTCGCAGCGAGCGGCCCAGTTATTGGGTGAGACAGACTTGCTGACGAAACTTTCAGCCGAACACCGTGTCAGTGTCTATGCGTTCGACGCTCAATCTGAACCTCGCTTGCTGGAGACTCGCGGCGGTGACGGCGAAGTCGAGACCTCCGACGAAGAATCGGAGTCGAGCTCAGGAGCCTCGTGGCTGGCTCTGTTGGGTGCGTTCTGCATTGTCGTCACGGCGGTGCTTTCGCTTTCCTCTTTGGCAGTCGGCGCGTCAGGCCGAGCCGCAACGGTGGGCTACCTTGTTTTACCCGCTGCGATCACGATGATCCTTGGCACGTTGTTCTTGGGAAGCATCTACGCGATTCGTAGCACAGAAACACTTTCGCAAATCCTGGGCGGTAGTGCTCCTGATACGACCGAGTCTCAGGACGACGGCACGGACACTGCGGAATCGGACAAGCCAGTCATTCGCGTCACCGATTGGGATGACGAAATCGCCGCTTCCGGAGCCCAAAGTCGAATTGGTGATGCCGTTCGTAGTGTGCTGGGTGACCATGACCCGTCGACCTTGGCGGGGATCGTTTTGCTGACCGATGGACAGGCTAATGGAGGGACCGCCGCGACGGCTTCTGTCGCACAGGCCCGTCGCAGTGAGGTCGCGCTCTACCCCGTGGGACTCGGCAGCAGCGATGCACCCGTCAATGTTCGCATCGTTGACTTGGACGCACCGCGCCGCGTTTACCCGGGCGACAAATTTGCGATCTCCGGAGTCTTGCAAGCCAGCGGTCCCAAAGCGATCGAGGTTGAAGTTCAGTTGCTGGACGGATTGGATGACGGCACCAATCGCGGGCCAAACGACGAAATCAAAGCTCCCGGCGATGTGCTAGATTCACAAACCATCAAGGTCGCCAGTGACGGCACGCTGACGGGAATTCGGTTCGAGCTGGATCCTGAATCCGTGGGTCGACGACGCTTGGCCATTCGCGTGATCGCCCCATCGGCGGATCAAAACAAACGCGACGATATTCGCGATGCACGCTACGAAGTCGTCGCACGAAAGCTGCGCGTCCTGTTGGTCGCCGGCGGACCGACTCGCGAGTATCGCTTCGTGCGGAACTTGCTGTACCGCGATAAGTCGATCGAACTGGATGCTTGGTTGCAGACGGGGCAACCCGGCATGAGCCAAGACGCGGATAACGTGTTGACGGAGTTTCCGCAGACTGCCGAAGAATTATTCGAGTACGACGCGATCGCGATGTTTGATCCGGATTGGACAGCGATCAACGCTTCGTCGATGGACATGCTGGACCGCTGGTTGGCCCAACAAGCCGGCGGAATGGTACTTGTCGCTGGCCCGGTCTATCACCCACGTTGGTCGCGACTTCGAACAGATCCGCGTGTCAGCAAAATCTCGGGGTTCTTCCCGGTCAATGTTTCCACGCGAGGCCCGCTTCTAGGTGGTGGACGACAAGGCGGCGAGAACGCTTGGCCGATCGAGTTCACGCCGGAAGCACGCCGCGCCGAATTCCTATGGATCGCCGATCGACCCGAAGCAAGCTTTGAAATTTGGGATCGTTTTGGCGGCGTCTACGATTATGTCGGTATCAAAAGTGCCAAGCCGGGTGCGAAGGTCTACGGATATTTCTCGGATCCAACGACGGAGTTGTCGGATTCGCTTCCGATCTATATGGCGTCGCAGTTTTACGGTGCGGGCCGAGTGTTCTTTCAAGGCAGCGGCGAGATCTGGCGACTGCGTGGCGAAAGCGATGCGTATTTCGACAGCTACTACACCAAACTCATTCGCTGGGTCAGCGAAGGCCGTTTGCTTCGCGATAGCAACCGCGGCGTTTTATTGGTCGACAATAGCCGAGCGATGGTCGGCGATACGATCACGGTTCGTGCCGTGCTGACGGACGAGCAGTTCGAACCGCTGGATGTGGCGGAGGTTCCTGCCAAGTTGCTCGCTCCGAGCGGCCGAATCAGTGACATCAAACTCGCGCCGCTGAAGGGCGAACCTCGCGCAGGAACTTACGGAGGTCGATTTGTCGTCCGCGAAGCTGGCAGCTACGAAATTCGGTTGACGCTGGGAGATGCACTGGACGAACAGGTGCTACGTCAGAGCGTCCAGGTACGCTTACCAACGATCGAATTAGAACGCCCCAAACGAAACGACGAAGAGCTCGCACAGTACGCAAATATTACGGGCGGAACATACTTGCCCATCGACCCCGGAACAAACAACGATGCAGTCGTAGCCAGTCTGCTTAAATCACTCCAACCACAACCCCAAACCACCGTCTTACCCGGTACGCCAGATCAGCTGTTCAATGAACGACGCAACGCGATGCTGTTATGGTTGATCGCAAGCGTGCTGACGATGGAATGGGTCACACGACGATTACACCGATTGGCCTAGGCCAAAGAGAACGACAAGAACTTGTGAGCCGCTGGCGCTAGCCACGGGCCTTTACCGTCGCTGCCAAACCGCCCAGGCCCGTGGCTAGCGCCAACGGCGGACTCAAAACCTAAAGACCATGCCGCCCCACTACCTCGATCCGCAACTCGCCTCCCTACTCGGTTCACTCCGTGAGCGGGTGCGGCGCTATGTGGTTTGGGATTCGGTGCTGGCAATCCTGGCCGTCATCCTGATTGCGTTCTGGATCGGACTGGCGATGGACTACTTACCCGTCATGCTCGGTGGCACCGAGATGCCGTTGTTGGCTCGAACACTATTGCTGCTCGTGGTCGCCGGACTGATCATCGCGATCGTTGCCAAAATGCTGCTGGGTCGACTAAATCGCCCGCTTCCTGACGACAGTTTGGCGCTCTTAGTCGAACGACATCACCCTGAACTGGGTGGCCGTTTGGTAACCGCTGTCCAGTTGAACGAACCAGGCCGAAGTGGTGATTCGCATTCACCCGAGCTTCTTAAACAGGTTCACAAAGAGGCCGCTGCTGCGGTCGATCAAGTCGATCCGAACCGTGTCTTTCGTTGGGAGCCGTTGGTCCGCAAAGGAATGATCGTCGCGCCGCTTGCGTTGATGATGTTAGGCTTTGCAATCTTCAACCCCAACGCGTTTGGCCGCGCGACCGGTCGTTTGACACTTCTGTCGAATGATCCGTGGCCGCGTCGAGCTGACATCGAAATGGTCGGTGTCGAGTTACCCGTCGTCACCGCGTCCGAAGAAGAAACGCTAGAGCCGAAGCTGCTGGAATTCGCCGACAAGACCATGCGTCTGCCGCGCGGCAGTAGTGCAACCTTACGGATTCGCGCCGAAGCCGAAGAGTCCGAAGTGCCGATGCTGTGTACGGTCTATTACCGAACAGAATCTGGCACACGGGGTCAGTCCAACATGCGTCGTGTCGGCCGCGTCGTCGACGGATACCAATCGTTCGTTTTGGAAGGCCCACCGCTGGCCGGACTAAGCGAATCGTTCACCTTCAGCATCATTGGGTTGGACGATCGGTTGGACGACTATCGCGTCGAGTCCGTCGTGCCTCCCGCGATCACGGAAATGAACGTCAACGTTCG
>CAYUGI010000048.1:17582-19237 GCA_964444105.1 uncultured Pirellulaceae bacterium | reverse complement strand
TTCATGGGCGTTGTCCTGGATGAACCGCCGGAACTGGAATTGCGAAGCAAGGGTATCGGCACAGCCGTTACCGCGATCGCTCGCCTGCCCATGAATGCTGTCGCGACGGACGACTACGGCGTCGAAGAATTGCGGTTGTCAGTATCGCCGTCATCGTCCGAGGAAACCACGGAAGACGAAACAATCAAGACAGCCGACCGTGTCTTGGAGTTGGACCGAGACGGAAAAGCGAAAGCGGTATTGGACCTACGCGACTTGGTCGCCGACGGTGAACTTGACGAGATCGTTCCCGGCGGCGCGATCAATGTGTTTGCCCAGGCCAACGATCGATACGATCTGGGAAATCCCCACGTGACCCGCAGCGAAGTATTCCGTCTGCAAGTCGTTACTCCCGAACAGCTACTCGCATTGTTGGAACGCCGCGAGCTAGGAATGCGGTCGCGTTTGGAACAGACGATCGACGAAACTCGCGCGCTGCGTGACACGTTGGACCAACTTCGTCGGCGTGGCTTCGAGTCAGAAGAAGTTCCAGCGGACGATCGCGAGCAGACTCGGCAAGAACAAGTCCGCCGTCTGAGAGTTCAACAGAGCGGTCTGCAAGCGAACAAAACATCTGAAGAGCTAACTGGCATCGCTGCATCGTTGGACGATCTTCTGCAAGAGATGGTCAACAACCGCGTGGATTCCGTTGATCGCCGCGAGAGGATTGGCACGGGCGTACGTGATCCGCTGAAGAAAATTGTGGCGGAACCTTTAGCCAAGCTCATCGATCAAATAACAGCGGTCGAGAAATCGGTCGCAAAACCAGCCGAAGCGGCCAAGAAAACCGCCGATGCAGTGCAAACCTCCGAAGAAGTGCTGCTGCAATTGACGGCCGTTTTGGAGAAAATGCTGGACTTGGAAAGTTACAATGAGATCTTGGACATTGTCCGAGGCTTGATCGACGACCAAACCGAATTGATCGACGAAACGAAGGAAGAGCGAAAGAAACGAGTCTTGGATATGTTCAAGCCGTAGCAACAACAGTTCACCCTCCCTCCGGGAGGGTCGCGAGGAACGAGCGGGGAGGGTGAAGTTCGTGACAATCAAGACAGCGAAAAAATTCCGCCGCGAACGTCGTAGACTAAAGACTAAGTCTGAAGGCCTACTTTGGAGCATCCTGCGAGCAAAACAACTTTGCGGATTGAAATTTCGCCGCGAACATTCGATTGGTCGTAGGGTCGTTGACTTTGCGTGCGTTTCAGAAATGCTGGTCGTCGAGATTGATGGTGGATACCACGACGCGAAGGTACAAGAAGATCTGACTCGCCAAAGAGAGCTTGAGGATTTGGGTTGGCGAGTGTTGCGGTTCACTGACAAGGATGTTGAGCAAGACGCCGAATCGGTTAGTCGCGCGATTGCAAAACATGTTGGATTGGAATTTGAGTTTGCGAGACGAGCCCAAACGGGCTCGGGATCGAAGAGCCAGTATTTAATACGCGATGACTTGTTCGCTCCACCTCACTCTCCCTCCGGGAGAGTCGAGCGTCAGCGAGGAGAGGGTGAGCACGGAAAACCTCCCCTCGCTTAGGCTCGACCCTCCTTGAAAAGGAGGGTGAAGTTAGGAACGTAGAATCGACATTAGTAACAAAGTGCGAAAACCCATGAACACCAAC
>CAYUGI010000048.1:0-17482 GCA_964444105.1 uncultured Pirellulaceae bacterium | reverse complement strand
CCGCAGGACGGTAAGCCTCAAGAAGGTAAACCGCAGGAGGGACAGCAATCCGACCAACAACAGCAGCAAGCACAGCAGCCTCAGTCGCCTGAGCAGGAAGCCGAGCAGCAATTGCAAAAAGCGATTGAGAAAATGCAAAAGGCGCAGGAACAACTCAAGCAAGCTCAACGCGAAAACGCGACGCAAGAGCAACGGGATGCGGAAGAGGAACTTCGCAAAGCCATCGACCGGCTGGAGCGGATTCTGCGTCAGCTTCGCGAAGAAGAAATGCAGCGTGAGCTTGCCCGGTTGGAATCACGACTTCGCAAGATGGCGGCCATGCAGTCGAAAGTCTTGGATGACACGACGGACTTAGCCGCGACGCCCAAGTCACAGCGAAATCGTCAAACGGACCTCAAAGCGGGTGATCTGGCGTTTGAGGAAAAGAAAATAACGTTAGAAGCCGACCGGGCGATGCTGCTTTTGCGCGAAGAAGGCTCAAGTGTCGCGTTCCCAGAAGTCGTCGACCAAATTCGTGCCGATACCCAGAAAGTGGCCGAAAGACTCGCTGAGACTAAGATCGACGTCGTCACTCAGGGCATCCAACAGGACATTTTGGCCGCCCTAGAGGAAATGATTGCCGCACTACAGCAGGCTCAACGGGATCTGGAAAAGAAGCAGCAACAACAGCAGCAAGGTCAACAACAGCAGCAACAACAGGGCGAACAACCGCTCGTTGAGGCTTTGGCTGAGCTAAAATTGATTCGTACAATGGAACGCCGGATCAAATCGACGACGGATCGCTACTCAGGATTGTTAGAATCAGGCGAATCGGAAACCGGCGAACTCTTGCCTCTCCTGCAGAATCTTGCAGAGCGGCAAAATCGTCTGTACCGCATCACCCGTGATTTGGTACTGAAAAGAAACAAATAACCCACGAGACCATCGTGACGCGAACAAAGGCAGCTTCCTCTGGCCACGTTTTGGTCGGAAACGGCGTTTTGAAAAGTGGCATCATTGCCGCAGTGGTCTCGGTCTTCGCTCTTGGCATCCAGAGCCAGGTCTTTCTCACCTCAGCCTTCGCAGACGATTCGCTTGAGCGACGCGCCAGCTGGGAAATCTACGACGCGGAAGCCATGTCGCAAATGTTGCGAAAGAGCTTAGATGAATTCGGTGTCGCTCCCGACGACATGGACCAAGTCAGCGAGCAATTCTTGGCCGCGCTGGAACAGAACGATGCTGATCCACTGAACGCTTATGTGCAGTCGATTCGTCCCGTTCTGAGCACTGTCAGCAATTTGATCACCGTTGCCGATCAAAGCACTATTCAGGCCGCCGCGCTTATCGATCCAAACCAACCCGGTTATGCGGATATCGAAGCGCTACCGAAATCGATGCGTGCTTCTTTGCGAACATGGCTTGGTCGTCAACTTGTACGGCAACGATTGTACGACGAGGCGCTGCCAGTGATTGCAGAAGTCGAAGCCGCGGAATCGATCGACCCAGCGGCGACACTGTTTTATCGTGGCGCTTGCTACCACGCATTGCTGATGAAAAAGGAAGCTCTCTCGGATTTGCGACGACTGCTTGAGAATGAAGACGATTGCCCGGTTCGTTTCTCACGCACCGCCAAAATGATGGTCGCGGACATCAAACCACTGAAAGAAGATTCGCTTGATGAAATTTCACGACTGATGACGGACGTCACACGCCGTTTAGACTTGGGCCGTTCCAACGAAGAAGTTCAAGACCAAGAGCAGAAAATCATCGACAAGTTAACGAAGTTGATTGAGAAGATCGAAGAGCAACAACAACAGCAGCAACAACAGCAACAAGCTGGCGGAGGCGGGCAAGGCTCACCCAAAAACGGCAAGAGCTCGCCGATGCAAGACAGTCAAATCGGAGGAGCAAGCGGCAACGGAGACGTTGATCGCAAAAACCTAGACGACCGCGATGGCTGGGGAAATCTTCCACCCGCCGAGCGACAGCAGGCGCTGCAACAAATCAGCCGCGATCTGCCCACCCATTACCGTGAAGCGATCGAAGCGTACTTCCGAAAATTGGCAACGGATAAGAAGTAGGCCCTTGCCGTGAGATTGTTTTTTACAATCTCTACCGGTTCAATAGAGCTTCACCCTCCTTTTCAAGGAGCGTCGAGCCTTAGCGAGGGGAGGTTCTAAACGCATAACCTCTCCTCGCTGAAGCCCGACTCTCCTAGGGGAGAGTAAGTGAGAAATTGCCGATCCTAGTGTTGAAAAAATTGGATCGAAATTGTTCGGAGCGAAAGCAGGATTCGCAATGCAGCCATTGATGCCCCTGTTTCGATGCGTCATTCCTGCCGCGTTTCTCTTCGCGTTGCCATCCACCAATCTTCTCCACGCCCAAGACAGTCTGCCCAAAGGGGTTGTCGACACCCGTCCCGCGATGGGCCCGATGGTCAAGATCGAAAATGGATGGATGGTGCCATACCGCGAACGGATTCCAGGCACTGACTTCACGTTTCGCATGATTCCGGTTCCTGGCGGAACGTTCTTGATGGGCAGCCCGCCAAACGAGAAGGATCGGAAGGTAGACGAGGGACCGCAAGTGTTGGTAAAGGTCGATCCGATGTGGGTTGGTCAGGGAGAAGTCACGAAGCGGGAGTACTCTCAGTACGAACAGCTCTACACTGTCTTCAAGGAGATCGAGCGAGATCGCCCAAACAATACGGCCTATCAAGAACTAGACCGTTCTCGCCCCGATGTCGTTTCCGCGCCAACGGAAGTCTACGATCCCTCGATCAAATTGATGTATGGCGAAGATCCAACTCACCCTGCCGTTTCGATGACGCGCTATGCCGCAAAGCAGTACACCAAATGGCTCAGTATTGTGACGAAGACTCAATACCGTCTTCCGGCCGAGGCCGAATGGGAGTACGCCTGCCGCGCAAACTCAACTTCGCGGTTCAGTTGGGGTGAAAAAGAAGATGATGCAGACATCCATGCTTCGTTTTTCGACAACTCGGAATCGCTTGTTCATCCTAACGCACGCGAACCCAACGAATTTGGATTGTTTGATATGCACGGCAACGCCAGCGAGTGGACCGTGAACGACTACTCACCCAACGGATATGGCGTGTTGAAGGATCGGGAGCCAATCGACGCGATCGAAAGCGTGCAATGGCCTACGCAGGCATCTCGAGGCGTCGTCCGTGGCGGTTCGATCGAATCGGATTTGAAGGACGTTCGGTCGGCCGCAAGACTCGCATCGCATGATGACGACTGGAAAATGGAAGACCCTGGTTTTCCTCAAAGCCCATGGTGGTTCACGACAGACCCAGCACTGACCGTCGGATTTCGTGTTTTCCGCTCTGCAACGCCACTCAGTGAGGCGACCATTACCAAGTTTTGGAACCACACGTCCAAGGATGTCCAGGAAAACGTTGCAGCTAGGCTCACAAGTGGTCGCGGAGCCGTCGGAATCGTTGACGATGACGTAGTGGGCAAGTTGCGACGGAATCGTAGACCCCAGTAGCTTCTACTCAGGTGGCACATCGTAGGACAAATCGAATCTTCGCCAGCACCATGACGTTGCCAAGATTGATGCCGCTGCAACCGCCCACGTGGCGACCACCGCTCCAGTGACGAATACAAACTGCGAGATAGATTCTGGCATGGTGTTCTTGCAAACCGTGGCCCAGATCACCAACGCTGTCAGTGATCCTGCGATCACGGCGACTTTGCCGAGAAAGCTCAGCTTCGCACGCACCATCATGCCAATGCCTTCTGCGCGTTCATGGTGTGGATACGCAAGAAAGAGTGCGTTTTCGACTGCAAAGGTAAAGACCGCCAATGCCGAAAGAACACCCGTCCATAGAAAGAACTGCCCCAGTCCAGGTCGCGTCACCATTGCGGCTACAGCAATCGTAATCCACTGAAACGCGAACGTGATCAGCAGCGGGAGCGTTAGCTGTCCCAGAACCATCGAAAGGGGTTTCACTGGTAACGCACGTAGCAATTGCATGCGTTTTAGGTCTCGCCGAAAGTCGATCCGCAATGCTGGTGGCGCAAGTAGCATCGTACACATGGCGATCCCGCCAACGACGTAAAACCATTGTTCAGTGACTTGGCCTGTTACCAAAGGTGAAAGGCACAGCAGCGTGGGTACAATAAAACTGAAGGCGATCGTCCCCGCGTAGCGACGCACACTGACCGACTGCCGTGCTGCTAGATGGACTGCGTCGCTGAACCATCTGGGAAAGCGAGCGTTGACCGATTCACTCAGCCACGCCATTGGCGTGTTGAGTTGGAATGTTTTGCTGGACTGTTGCTCACTTGCTGCTGAATACGCACCCGACTCCAGACGGGACTTTTCCTGGTTGTGTTTGACACTGCGCGACCAAGCATCGACGCGGACTAACGACAAGATCGATAGTGGAATCATGGCAACGGAAACCGTCAACAACAATGGTGTTGTCCAACTCCATTGAGCGGTCACAGCCAACTGCGATGAAGCTGTCCATGGCAATGCCAGCCACTGCACCGCGTCACTAGCCGCCAAGTGGCCGATAGAATCAAAGAATGCGAACAGATAGTGCGAAGTAGGAGAACCCAACGGGGTCGCTGCAAAAATGCGTGCCGAGATCTGTAGGGCGACTGCGGCGGCGATCGCAGTGAAACCAAAACGCATTCGCCCGCGTGCCGATGGTGTCAGGCCCGCTGACCAACGCTGCGCGGTCAGCCTTGCGACCTCTAGCAATACCAACGATGAAAATACACCGACAAGCAATAGAGACAGATGCTGTACATCGCACGCGAGAACCACAGCCAAGAGCCCCGTCTTCATCACCGCGGCAATCAAAATGTTGTTGATGTGGTAGACAGCCAGCGATGATCGGCGAAGGGGACCACCGCCTAACCAGAGTTCTTCGGCTCGCGTCATCTCCAGATCAGCGACGCGACTGGACCAGACACAGCGGATCAAGTGGTACAGTAGATAGATCACCATTCCCCCGGAGAGCCACAACTGCAGTCTGGCGGGGTCGGCCGGGGTCCTGGTCGATAGAATCATCACCCCGCTGGACACGTAGATGCCAAAGAAAACAACCGCCAAGACCGTTGCGAGCAAGCGTTTTGGACTTCGTAACCGGTCAAGCGTACGAAGCAGTCGAAACCGTCCGCGCGCTATGGTCAGTCGTGCCAAGTGCAGGTGCGTTCGCGGCGAGTCCCAACGAACTGTTTCGGTGGTTGAAGTCGAAGCTTGCATCACGGAAATTCCCATTAAAGGGCAGCCTCGTGAAGTGAATCACCCCAAGGCAGTGACGCACAAGCTGGCGAGTCGATCGCACTTGGGATGGCAGCGATGTCGCTGACTTGATCCAACACTGTCTGCTCAACGGTGTGTTGCCCAGGCTGGGTTTGTTCTTTGAACGCAGCTCCGGATGTTGTCGCGGCAAAGTAGGCTTCTTCCAGCGTTTTGGCTGCCGGATACTGAGCTCGCAAATCGGCAGCGGCGCCGAAGTAGTGCAACTGTCCTTCCTGCATCACCAGCAAGTGAGTCACTACATCATCAATCATCGCCAGCAAATGGCTGCTGATAATCACGGTCGCTCCCGAGGCAGCGCGATCCTGAACCGAACTCAGGAGGGAACGAATGCCAGGGGGATCTAAACCCGTCAGTGGCTCGTCAAGCAACAGAACTTGGGGATCGAAAAGGTAAGCACAGCAGACGGCTAGCTTCTGTCGCATTCCTCGAGAGAGCGTCGTCGCCCCCGCGTTGACTTTGCTGGTCAGATCAAACTGAGCTAGCAGTTCGTTGGCTTTCGCGCGATAGGCATCCACTTGGTAGAGTTGGCCAATCAGCGTCAGATGTTGTCCTACCGTCAGGTCGTCGAAAAGCGGCGGGTCGTCTGGAACGTAGGCCAACCGCTGTTTCAACTTGAGAGCATCAGCGGAAACGCTACAGCCAGCGACTTGCATCTCGCCCTTGGTCGCGGGAATCAGCCCTGCGATGCATCGCATTGTTGTTGTCTTACCAGCTCCATTGGGTCCGATCAGTCCACAAATTTGGCCGCTCTGCAGTTGAAAGGAAAGCCCGTCTACGGCGAGATGGTTGTCGTAGAGCTTCGTGAGTTCGTTAACTTGGATCATTGTTTCGCCGTATCCCCATTCTTGGCCCGTTAGTGCTGGATTTGACGAACCGTAGGTCACGCATAAGCACATGGGGTCCCGGTTTTGCGGATTAGCACGAATGAATCGTCGATTTGGTCCCATTGGCATCGGTCGAGTTCGCTGTCAAGCTTTCACTTCCCCTCCCTCATTGATCGCGTCCACAGCCAAGCTTTGTCTTCCCGGCCTTTTCCTGATTCCCCAACGCCTTCCGAGGCGCCGCAGACGGCAAGTGATACGCAGAAGGATCAGTCGCCGTGGTCACCGCTGCGAACGCCGATGTTTCGCGCGTTCTGGATCGCGTCGTTGATCTCGAATTTGGGAACCTGGATCCACGAAGTGGGTGCGGGTTGGTTGATGGCCAATTTGGATTCATCGCCAGAAATGGTCGCTGCGGTACGCACCGCGATGGCCACGCCGATTGTGCTTCTGGCGATTCCCGCCGGAGTTCTTGCAGATCGAATCGACCGACGAAAGCTGCTGATTCTGACACAGCTTGTTATGTTTGCGACAACGGCAACTTTGGCCACCATGACTTACACGGAGGCGATTACAGCTTGGATGCTGCTTTCACTGACGGTGGTTATGGGAATGGCTTTGGTGCTGCACGTGCCGACATGGCAAGCATCGATTCCCGAATTGGTTCCGCGCCGTGAAATGTCACGTGCAGTCGCACTTGGCAGCATTAGCTTCAATTTGGCACGTACGGTTGGCCCTGCCATCGGCGGAATACTGATAGCAACGGTTGGCAACTGGACACCGTTCGCGGTGAATGCCCTTTCGTTTGGCGGAGTGATAGCGGTCTTGGTTTTCTGGAAACGCGAAAGCAAAGAGTCATCCCGAGGACTCTCGTTTGGATTGTCGCTGTATCAAGGCGTTCGCTACGTGGCCAAAACCAAGAGCATGCGTCACGTCATGTTTGGTGTTGGTTTGTTTATCGTGCCAGGAAGCGCACTGTGGTCACTATTGCCACTAGTCGCAAAGCAAAGATTGAACTGGGGCGCGGATGGATTTGGCCTGCTGGTCGCGTGCGTGGGCGGGGGAGCACTGTTGGCTTCCCAAGTGCTGCCACGATTGCAAGCTGGCTACGGCAGCGACCGCACGGTTGCAGGTGCCATGTTGGTGTTCGCGTTTGGAATTTGCGTGATGAGCCAAAGCACAACAGGCTGGATTGTTGCCGCAGCAACGGTTGTGATGGGAGCTGGTTGGATGACGACTTTGACGACACTCAATGCGACTGCTCAAGTCACGCTCCCAAGCCGGATGCGTGCGCGAGGGATGTCGTGCTATCTGACGGCGATGGCCTTATCGATGTCCGCTGGTTCTTTTCTTTGGGGACAAGTCGCTGGCTGGACAGATTTGTCGACCGCGCAAAGTATCGCGGCCGCCACGTTAGTCGTGACGACCGCGATCAGTCTTCGCTTTCCGCTTGGGAAATCGCTTGTTTAACAGGCGTTTCTTAGGCGAACATGTAACCTTCTTCGCCGTGGTCCGATTGGTCCAAGCCGCGCTGCTCTTCGTTGCTAGGAACTCGAAGGCCGATGGCTAGGTCAATGATCTTCAGCAAGATGAAGCTGCCGACAATGGCGAACACAAAGGTGATTAAAACAGCAACGACCTGCCCGATTACGAGTGAGGGATCCCCCGACTCCAGCAGGCCGATCGCAGTCCCATTTTCGGTGACGTCCCAGCAGGCACGCGTCGCAAACACGCCGGTCAAAACCGCGCCAACCATTCCACCAATACCGTGAACACCAAATGCGTCCAACGCGTCGTCGTACTTCAGGGCATGCTTGATCTTGCTGCATGCTAGGAAGCATATGACGCCAGCACAGGCTCCCATTAACAAGGCTGGCATTGGCTGAACGAACCCGGCTGCTGGCGTGATACAGACTAATCCGGCAACCGCACCACTACTGGCGCCCAACGCCGTTGGTTTCTTTAAGACCAACCATTCGGTCACTGCCCATGCCACCGCACCAGCTGCAGCGGAGAAATGAGTCACTGCGAATGCGCTACTCGTGATGCCGTCGCTCAGCAATTCGCTTCCCGCGTTGAATCCAAACCAGCCGACCCACAACATCGCTGCACCCAAAACGGTGTACGTCAAGTTGTGTGGTTGCAGCGGCTCTTTGAGGTATCCCATACGAGGTCCCAACAAGATAGCGGCAACCAGGGCCGAAGCGCCACTGCTGATGTGAACGACGGTGCCACCAGCAAAATCAAGAGCTCCTCCCATGATGCTGTCTTCGCCGTAAGAAAGTGGCCCCCCGTCCCAGACCCAATGGCAAAGTGGACAGTAAATCAGCGTGCCCCAAAGGATGGAGAAGACCACCATAGCGCTGAACTTCATTCGTTCGGCGAACGCGCCACAAATCAGAGCGGGCGTGATGATGAAGAACATTCCCTGGAACAGCATGTGGACCAAACGAGGGATGTCGCCTTCCATCGGTGTCACTGCTGCGCCGTTTTCTCCGATGGATGGATCCCACTCGCGCTGGACGCCATTCATGAATACGTAGTCAGTGTTTCCAATCCAGCCACCTGATCCGCCGAAAGCAAGTGAATAGCCGTAGATCGCCCAGATGACTGTCATTAGGCCCATCAAAAAGATGCACTGCATCATCACGCTTAGGACGTTTTTGCGACGAACCAGTCCGCCGTAAAACATTGCCAAGCCGGGTGCGGTCATGAACAAAACAAGAGCACAGCAAATCAGCATCCAAGCGTTGTGAGCGGGATCGATTTCACTGTCGACCACGGCGCCTTCTGTGGCGGAAGAGGTTGTGACTGCCTGAGTGTCGGGCGCTGCAGCTGGGGATTCTGTAGCTGGGGATTCTGCAGTCGCTTGGGGTTCTTGGGCGTTGGCTGGCGGGACAATGGCAATCAAAGACAGCATGAGTGCCACCATCGGAAGATGGATCAAACGAAACACTGGTTTTCTCTCAATTCTGTAGGAGGTGAATAAATCAACGACGCCGATCCGGGAGAACAAAGTTCTCTCGGCTGACTGCTTGGGCCGCCTAAGGCCCTGATGAATCGGGGCACCCAAACAATGCGTGGTATACTTGAGAACGACTTGCCGCAAAAGCGACGTTTATCTGACAACGAACGGATCGTCGTACAGCGAAAACTGGAAGGGACTGATGTCGTCTCGATAGTCAGCCGCAATCCATTTGTTTGTTGTGAGTGAGCTTACAAAATGTATCCACGTTCTTCGTGTTCTGCCAAATCAAGCCCACGGTCTTCGGCGGCACCATCCACGCGAATACCAATCGTTAACTGAATGAGTTTCAAAATGATGTAGGTCGCGATGACGGTGTAAATCGCGCAAGAAACTGCCGCCATGGTTTGGTATTTCAACTGACTGGAGATGCCGCCGTCGACACCCCCACCGCCAAACTGTTTTGCTGCGAACACGCCGCACATAATCGTGCCCAGGAATCCGCCAACCCCGTGGACTCCGAATACATCCAATGTGTCGTCATAGCGAAATTTCTGTTTGATCATTGTTGCAAAGATGAAGCAGACGACGCCGGAGGAAGCCCCGATGGCAATTGCACCCATTGGACCGATGTATCCCGATGCCGGAGTGACGGCAGCCAAGCCCGCGATGGCGCCAGTCGCTGCGCCCAACACGCTAGGTTTTCCAAGTTTCACCCACTCGATGGCCATCCAAACCAGAGTCGCAACCGAGGCGGAAAGGTGTGTGACGAAAAGCGCCATCGCTGCGGTACCGTCTGCTGCGAGTTGGCTACCCCCATTGAAGCCAAACCAGCCGACCCAGAGCATCGCGGTGCCCGTCAACGTCATGGTCAAGTTATGGGGCGGATCTAGGTGCGATGGATAACCCGATCGCGGGCCGATCATGATGCAGGCTACCAGGGCCGCAAAACCCGCAGTGATGTGAACGACGATTCCACCGGCAAAGTCTTTCACGCCCCAGTCAGCATACAGGCCACCTTCGCCGGCCCAGGTCATGTGGCAGATGGGGCAGTACACGACCAACAGCCAGACGGACGAGAATATCAGTACTGCCGAGAACTTCATTCGTTCGGCAAAAGCGCCAATGATCAACGCCGGTGTGATTGCGGCGAATGTCATTTGAAAAGCGACGAACAAGATTTTTGGAATGCTCCCATGCATCGTATCGATGGTGATTCCTTTCAACATCACGTGTTCAAAACCACCGATGAAAGAATGCAGGTTCATTTTTCCCGCTTCCATGCCGGTGTCGTCAAATGCCAGGCTATAGCCGACAACAACCCATAACACACTCATCAAGGCTGTCAGGACCAAGCACTGCATCAGCACCGAGAGAACGCTTTTGGTACGAACCAGACCACCGTAGAACAACGCCAGTGCTGGGATGGTCATGAACAGAACCAATCCCGTCGAAATCAGAATCCAGGCGGTATCGCCGGAGTTGATTGCTGCGGGCTCTTCAGCGGCAAGAACGCTGGAATTGCCGAGCAGAATGCTCGCTAGAAAGAGGAATGAGCCAGCAATAAACCGCTTCGAGAGTATCTTTTTCAACACGAGCAAACTGCTCCTCTTTTTTACCTGTTACCGCCTAGTCCAAGTTCGCAAAAGAGTAATCGATTCCTCCGTTAGAGGGAATTAGAGGCAACCTGAGTCGGCTCGTCGCCGTGAAGGAAAGCTGGTCGCGGCAAACCCCTCGGATGGTCGCAACAAGGCATCCGCCAACGAAAAACGGCCGCCGCAAACGAGGTTTGCGACGGCCGTCGAATTTCAGTGATCTACAGAGATCAGCGGTGTTTAGCCTGTATAGGCTTGCGCACCGTGCTCGGAGAGGTCCAAACCTTCCATTTCTTCTTCAACGGTCACTCGAACACCCATCACCAACTTCAGGATGAAGAAGACAACGAATGAGAAGACAAAGGCGAAACCGCCGATCGCGAACGTTCCGATCGCCTGCGTAACGATGTTGTGCGCGGCCGTTCCATCGTCGTTAACAGCGAAGGAGAAAATACCGACAGCGAGCGTTCCCCAGACTCCACAGACACCGTGCACGGAGACAGCACCGACTGGATCGTCAATCTTGATTCGGTCAAAGAACAGAATCGAACCGACAACTAGAACGCCAGCAACCGCACCGATGATAACGGCCGAAAATTCGTCGACGACGTCAGCGCCAGCAGTGATACCGACCAAGCCAGCCAGGATACCGTTCAGGGCCATCGAGACGTCCAATTTCTTGATCACGATCCAAGATGTCAAAATCGATGCGACGGCACCAGCACAAGCACCAAGGCTGGTCGTGACAAAAACGTACGAGACAGCTTTCGGGTCAGCCGAAAGTGCTGATCCACCGTTGAATCCAAACCATCCCAACCAAAGAAGGAATACGCCAATGGCAGCTAGTGGCATGCTGTGACCAACAATGGGACGGATACCTTCGGGTGTGTATTTTCCAGTTCGTGGGCCCAGGATTAAACAGCAAGCCAGAGCCGCGAATCCACCGAATGCGTGAACCACGCTGGAACCCGCAAAGTCGTAGAAGCCCATTGCATCCAAAACGCCGCCGCCCCATTTCCAACCACCACTGATCGGGTAGGCGAAGCCGACAAGCAACATCGAGAACAACATGAAAGTTGGAAGCTTGACGCGTTCTGCGACAGCACCCGAAACAATCGTTGCACCGGTCGCAGCGAACATGGCCTGGAAAATGAAGTCACCCCACCAGGTGTATCCCGCGTTGTAGCCGGCCGAAGTCAGAGAAGTATCGTTCAGGTCTCCACCGAACCAGCTGCCCATGGCGAAAATCCCATCGACTGCCCATTCACCGGGATACATGGCGTTGAAACCCCATGCTGCATACAGCAAGACGCCTGTGCAAACGATCCATACGTTTTTGAAGATGATGTTGACCGCGTTTTTCTTTTGAGTCAGACCACTTTCTAGGGTCGTAAATCCAAGGTGCATGATGAACACCAAGGCGGCTGAAATACAGATCCACAAGTTGTTAACCGTGAATCCTTCAACCGTACTTCCTGCGGCAATCGTGGCTTCATTGTCGGCATCGGTAGAGTAAGCGTCTTCACCGCCGCCATCATCAGCGGGGGCAGAATCCTCAGCGGCATCCGCTGAAGTGGTTTCGGCTGCAGTATCTGTGTCTGCGGCATCTTGAGCCCATGTGAAAGACATGGGGGCGACCAAGCACGAAATCATCGTGGTCAGAAGTAAAAGGCGCGAAATACGACTCACAATTCTCTCCTAGTTAGGAAAAAGAACAACGAAAGGCGCACCACGACTGGTTAATGCAGGTGTACGTCCGCCTACGCAATTTGATAAGCCGCCTTTGGCTCCGGAGTCTACGGAGCGCCCATCAATTGCACCAATCTGTGCTGTAAAGTTAGGGTGAAATCATCGGTGATGACTTCGATTAAGTCCGAACATAGATACGACATAGGCCGTTTGAAAGCGCGGCTTTGCAATCTTTTTGGCCAAGTGTCCGAAAGCCTCGCTATCATAATTTGTGGGAAGAAAACTGCCCGTTGCGAATTTCTCCCACAACGCTGAAATCCATGATCGTCGGAATTTGCGATTCAGCCAAACATCTCTTCGATCTGTTCGACGTAGTCCAATGCCTCCTCGGGAGATTCAACGTCCGCGCCAGGCACCCTTCCCGCTCGATCGCACTCGCCAAGCGTGACTAAGTCATCGTACAACGCATGAGATTGCAAGCGTTTGCGGCGTCGCGCCCCGATCGTCCTGTCGTAAATCTGGTGGGCTTCCATGTGATGCGCAATCAGCCAACCGGTTCGCTGCGAAATGAATCCATCGAGCGCCTCCAAGCCGGCCGAGACATGGTCATCGGGATCAATCGCTTTGCCAACATCGTGCAATAAGGCCGCCAGCAGGAACTCTTCATCGTAGGGGTGCTGGTCTTTGGCCAGTGCGTAAACCTGCATCGAATGAAACAACGCATCGCCTTCGGGATGGTACCGAGGATGTTGTTTCACATTTTCTAGTGGAACCAACAACGACAGAAACACGTTGATGCGATCCGGACGAGTGTCCATTTCCGCCAACCGAGTCGCCTGTTCGCTTGGATCGACGTCATGCTCCAGAACGATCAATGACTCCAACTGACCCAGATTTGCTTTCTCGATTGGCTTACCGGTGATCGAACTGCGAAATCGAAAACCAAGCTGCGATGGATCGTAAAGCGTCAACTCGATCGGATATTCATCCTTCACGTGAATGTGAGTAAACACCCGGGTTTGATTATCTTTGACGATACGTTTTCGCTCTACTTCGTACTGAACGCCTAAATCATCCAAGCGATGCGTGATGCTATGCGGACTTGATGCAAAAACGTGAATGTCGATATCGGATCCTTCACGAATCGAGCCCGTCAATACGCTACCGATCAGCCTGGCGTGATACGGTTCCAAGTAACGCAGCCACCACGCAGCGCGTAGCCGCATCGCTAGTAGTCGACCGCTTTGGGATTCGTTGCCTTCGTGCAAACGGGTTAGGATCTGAACCTGATCGCGAATTTCAGCGTTACTGGGCAAATCAGCTGGTTTGATCCAGCCACGATAGATGCGGCGTGCCGCTTTTTCTTTGGCTTGGTAGTACTCACTCACATCGCGGGAGTACATCAAGCGAGCCGCCTCCCAAGCAATTTGGCGGCGAAGTTTTGACGATGGCATGAAAGGGGTTTGGCGACGCAAACCCAGCACACGAGAAAGAAATGTCAACGTGACCGAAGTGTTCGCCACTGGGGCGTTTTGGTCAAGTGAATAACGGCGAAGAATCTCGCTGCAATCGCGATAATCGGTAAATCAGACCGATTTGCAAGCGCGTCGTCGTTCGCCAGCCTCGAAAAACCAGACCACAAGGTCATTGGATGTCGTAGCGATCTACATAGATGTGCTGGCTCGCACTCAGTGCATTTCAACGCAGATGAGAGCCATCGGGCTATCGAGCTGATTTCAACAAAGCGGATTCAATTCCATTTATCCACAGGCGACGTCAACTATGAAAAACGACACCATCGCAGCGATTGCCATGTCCGTTATTGCGCTGATTAGCGGAGGCTTTTTCTTGCAGAGCTTTCTGGCGGGCTCCGAGGCAAACATCCCCGGAGGCGGCATGGTTGATGTCGGTCGATCTGGCTGGCTCATCAAAATCAGCTTCTTATTCATGGTTTCCGCGTCCTGCGTACTCGGTGCAATTCAAGTTTTGGCAAGCAAGCTTCGCACTATTTTCAGGTTGAATCAGAGTTAAAGGACGGATGGTTGGTTTGTCAACTTCGGTAGATACGACTAACCGTCTTGACTCTTTGCGTGGCAGTACTCACCGACCTTGCGGCAATGTGGAAACTGAAAGAGTGCGTGGGTGATTTTTCACTTGGCATTGGAACATTGGCAGGCCACTTGGTCTCATTCTCGTGGCAAACTCATCAGCGGACTGCGGCGCATCAAACCAGCAAAATACGCTAGGCCCCCAGCTACTTTGCCCGATTCCTCTTGCTCCGTTTTCTTGCAACGTTGCAACAAGATCTGCGATGGCGGGGCTACTGTACGGACCGCCTTGAACGGGCTGGAACAACATCCCGCTGTGATGGTTGTAGCGATGCAGAGCGTCGCAAAAATGGTGGAAATCAGCTTGCTCAGCTGCGGGCAGCAATTCATCCACGACAATGCGAAACAATTCTTGACGCTGCGAGCTGGACGAGCTGCCTAGTCTGTCAAACTGCTCCTGTTCGGCGATTCCACTGACTGCCGAATCAGCCAGGGCTGGTCGAAAAACAACGACGCGCCATTCGCTTGGCAGTGTGATGCGTCGCTGAAGTTGATTAAGTTCGCCGCTGTCATTTTGCGACTCGAAAATCATGCCACCGCGGACGTATCCATGGCTGCCAACTGCGGAACGCTTCGCTCGCTTGGCGATCTGTGTTGCTAAAAATTCACCCGTGAAATCGTGCCCACAGAACCGGGCTAGTCCCTCCGCCACCGCCATCGCCAGTTGCGTTCCCGTTCCGAGTCCGTGATGCGGCTGGGCACGTTGTTCAATTTGCACGCGACAAGCTGGGCGATTCGCTTCGCCCGTCTGTTCGCGCAAGCGGTCCGCTATCGCGCTGATGCGATCGGCTGCGTGGTCACAAGAAAACTCTTTCGCAGGCGAAACGACTACTTCCGTCGCTGGTTGATCGATCATCACCCCGACGCCGCCAAACGGAGCAGCCGTGTCCAACAGCCCAAAATGGAGACGCGAACCCGTCGTGATTCGAATGACCTCCTCTGGCTGGTTCGCGGTCGGCGTTGGGCTCATTTTTTGTCAGTTCGGTGTTGAATCGTCTCACGCAAAAAAGCAAATGCGGCCTGTTCCTGATCACCGGCCGTTTTATCAATCAGGGGAACCAGCCTGCCGATTTGTTCTTGTATTTCATCCGCAGACAGCAGGTGAGTTCGCGTAGCTAAGATAGCTGCTTCAATGACCGCATGCTTGGCTCGATTGAAACCGAAGAACGGCCTCTGGACGCCACTATGGACGATGCGGCATTGCATGTCGATGCGTGGCTCTTGACCCGATTTTGCTTCGATTTCAACCGCAAACCAACGATGACAGTCTTGTAGAACCCACCACCTGTCTTCGAAGACGCGAACGATTTCGCGGGCCGGTTCACCTTGAATGGAATCGACTGCTGCCCTGGCGAACAATTGGACGTCATCGGTGACATGAATGACCGCGCGTCCGGTACTTTCCAAGTTGGCGTAGGTTGTCGATGACGTGAAAGGCCTGAGCGTAAACGAAGGATGCTCCAAGCTGCCGCCGACCAACGGACCCATCGGAGCGACATTAATAAGCCCAGAAGCATCCGCGGTAGTGACGATTGATTCCAAAATCATGAGCGAACGTCTCTTGTTGCACAGGATGCGTTTGCTGCGAGAGGAGTCATCGCAACAAAATTCTCAATCAACTTCATGCCGTAATCGCTCAGCACCGATTCGGGGTGAAACTGAACACCGTGAATTGGACGTGTGCGATGCCGAACTCCCATGATGATTCCGTCGTCAGTGGATGCCGTAACGATCAGTTCGTCCGGCAAGTAGCATTGATCAATCGCCAAAGAATGGTAGCGGCCCACCGCCATGGGCGATGGGCAAGCGGCAAAGACGCCTTGTTCATCATGCTTGATCTGAGTCGCCATCCCGTGCATTGGACCGCATTGATGAACCTCACCGCCGAACGCCACGCCAATCGCTTGATGACCTAAGCAAACACCTAGAATTGGAATGTCAGGATCGATCTGCTGAATCACATCGATGCTACAGCCCGCGTCCTCGGGGCCGTGAGGGCCCGGTGAGAGGACGATCGCATCGGGGTGAAGCGATTTACAGGTCGCGACATCGATTTTGTTGCTGCGAATGACTTTCGTTTCGCAGCCGAGCATTCGAAAGTACCGCGCGAGGTTGTGGACGAAGGAGTCGTGATTGTCCAGCAACAGAATCATGATGAAGAAAACTGATCGGAGCCAAGACGGAGGTAGCGGAATTACAAGCTATCAATCGTTCAATAATCCTCTCCCTTGGGAGAGGTCGAGCCTAGGCGAGGGAGAGGGGCAATGGGGTTTAGCCGTAAGGTGAATCGATCAACTCAATTGAAAGCCCCCTCCCGGCCGCTACAGCGTCCGACCTCCCCCGCTGCGCGTTGGAGGTTAAAAAGAACTGTGCAGACGACAGCCAAGTAATCAGCGGCGTGGCTTGGCAAACTTGACTTTCTCGATCAGCTTGATGACTTCGTCACCATTCTTGTAACCACTGACCGAAGTGATCGCTTCGATAATATAGGCGTATCGAAGGTTGTAGTCCGTGTCGATTTCGATTTCCGGTCCGCTATCCCCTTCAACCGGCGCGCCGGTGCCTACCAGTTGCAACACTTGACTCCGCAATCCGGTGAAATCGGTACCCAGGTCAATCTCGTTGAGCGACATCGACGCCAATGATCCTTCGGGCGTCGCTCGCATACGAAGCTTGAGTGGCAGATCGGTCACATCGGAGACTGACGTGCTATCACCAGCCAGCGGCATGCGAATGCTGAAGTCACCTTCCATTTCGACAATCTTGAAGGTCATCACGAAGAACACCAGCAGTAGAAAGACAATGTCAATCATGCTGGTCATGTCCAGGTCTTGCTTCGCCTCTTGTTCCTTGTTGCGTATCTTCATGATCGATCCTCCTTGGCCCGGAGCGCGAAGTTGACCATTTTTTCTTCCTGCGCGACCTTGATGATTTCCTGAACGTCGCCGGCGGCCGTGTCCTGGTGAGCCCGAATGATGACGTTGGCGTCCGCCGGGCCTTTGTCTTCGGCTCTCATGACAG
>CAYUGI010000047.1:0-30812 GCA_964444105.1 uncultured Pirellulaceae bacterium | reverse complement strand
GCTGCGGTTCTGGCTTTTTCGGCGCGGCGATCGACGGGGTGCTTGAGGCAGACGGCACAGGGACTGTGCCTGCTAGCACCTCAGCCGTCCGCCGGCGGTTTTGAGGATGCGTCTTACCAACGAGCATGTGATGTACGCGGGGTTTGTACCTTCAACGGCTAGGCGATCCTGTTGTGTTAATCACGGCGAAGGCAGGAGGTCCCGCGTGCGCCGCGATTAAGTCGCGTGAAGGCAGCCTGGTTTTTGTGCCGTTCTGGCCTTGGGAATTGCCCACCCGCTGGCAATGCAGGCAACCGCGGCATAATAATAACACCGGCGATTGTGCCGATTTTGATTCGATAGGGAGTATGGGAAATGCGCTGGCGCGGACGACGACAAAGTGACAATGTAGAGGATCGACGTGGAGTAAGTGGTCCGGCGGTCGTGGGTGGCGGCATGGGGCTGATGATTATCGCGTTGGTGATCGCTTTGCTAGGCGGCAATCCCCAAAAGTTCCTGCAGCAAGCCAAGCAAAAGCAAGCTGCACAGGCTCCCGCCGGCGCAACAACGGGCGAGATTTCAGCCGAGGAAAAAGAGCGAGGTGATTTTGCGAAAGTTGTCTTCGCCGACACAGAAGACGTTTGGACGGATTTATTTGCCAAAGCAGGCAAGCGTTACAAAAAACCAACGATGGTCCTGTTTTCGGGCAAGGTTCAGTCGGCATGCGGTTTTGCCAGTGCGGCATCAGGACCTTTCTATTGTCCAGCCGACGAGAAGGTTTACCTTGACACGACGTTCTTTCGCCAACTGTCCGGCCAGCTGGGGGCTCCGGGCGATTTTGCCCAGGCGTACGTCATCGCGCACGAAGTCGGCCACCATGTTCAAAACCAACTCGGTTACACCGATCGTGTCGAGCGGACGCGCCGCACCAAAAGCAAGGAAGCCGCCAACGAGGCATCGGTGCGACTGGAGTTGCAAGCCGACTTCTTCGCCGGTTGCATGCTGCACCACGCCCAGCGAACCAAGAACATTATCGAACCGGGCGACGTAGAAGAAGCGTTGAAGGCTGCAACTGCAATCGGCGACGATCGACTACAGCAACGTAGCCAAGGTTATGTGGTTCCTGAGTCGTTCACTCACGGCACAAGCGAGCAACGTTTGAAGTGGTTTATGAAGGGGCTTCAAACAGGCGACTTAAGCCAAGGTGAGACGTTCGACATCAGCGCGCGCGATCTGTAAAAGATTCATCGTTTCGTTCACAGCACTCTTCCTAAGGAGAGTCGAGTCTTAGCGAAGAGAGGGTTCAGCCAGATTGCCAGCATGTTTCATCTGCATGCCGTGTTTCTCTCTCCAGCCGCTACTGCATCCGACTCTCGCAGAGGGAGAGTGAAGTAGATGGCAGTTGAGTCGCTTGTGCAAAGCGGCTTGTGTATTGTGATCTAGTACCTTTACTCCCGGAAGCAAACTCGTTGGCTCTGTCGAATTGGATCGGATGGCTCTTGGCGGTAACGATGTTGCCGCCAATGTTGTTGTGCGCCTTGACGCTTTACCCAGTCCGTCGATTTGCTGTGCGACTAGGACTTCTGGATTTGCCTGGCGGGCATAGCTCGCACACGCAGGCCACTCCGCTTGGCGGGGGGATTGGAATCTGGGCCGGGATCATTCTGACGTTCGCTGCCGGAACGCTCGCCGTGGCGGTGGGGCGAAATTCTGATTGGTTGCAAGCGAACCTTCCCGCTGAGGTGCTGCCTTATTTGGGAGGCATTTGGATGCGAGCGGGCGAGTTGTGGTGCTTGTTGGCAGCCGGCACGGCGTTGTTCGTCTTGGGTATCTGCGACGACCGTCGGGGGGTGAATGTCGTGGTAAGACTGCTGGTTGAATTCGCAGTAGCCGCCTTTGTTGTCTACGGACTTGGATTTGGACTCACGGCGTTCATTGGTTTGCCATGGTTAACAGGATTGTTGTCTGTTGTTTGGATCGTCGCCGTGATCAATTCATTCAACATGCTGGACAACATGGACGGTTTGAGCGGAGGTGTGGCCGCGATCGTTGCTGGATCGATGGCTGCTGTGATGCTGAGTACGCCCAATCCGGGTACGCAAGAACCGCAAGTTTTTGTGGCGGCGTTGTTGTTGGTTGTCTGCGGATCGCTGCTGGGTTTTCTCTGGCATAATCGGCCGCCGGCGAGAATTTTCATGGGCGATGGTGGCAGTTACCTGGTTGGTTTCTTGGTCGCCGTCGCCATGTTGATGGCGACTTTTGCAGGAAGTGGCGTTGGTACGCAACCGCGGCCGCACGCGGTGTTCGCACCGCTATGTGCGATGGCCGTGCCGATGTACGACATGGCAACCGTCTTGTGGATTCGCGTCCGCGAAGGTCGCTCGATTTTCCAAGGTGATCACAGCCATTTTTCGCACCGTTTGGTAGGGTTGGGGCTGAGTCGTTCGCGTGCGGTACTGACCATCTACCTGGTGACGGCGACGTGCGGACTCGCTGCAGTGCTTTTGACACATGTGTCATTGCTTCAGGCATTCGCCGTGTTAGGCATCGTCGTCTGCATGTTGTTGTTGGTCGTCATTTTGGAGTCGACGCAGTGGCGAAAAAAAGACGCGTAACCGCTTCTCGACAAGCTTCCGCGGGACACCCTCCCGGCAAACTCGCGTCGACACCTTTGTCGGAGTCTTTGACCAAAGAGCAGGCGTCTGAAGACTCCATGCTTGAAGGTTCCCTGTCTGATGATTCAGTTCCAACGCGATTGGAGCCCACGGCGATTGCCGCCGCGCTGCTGGCCGGTTTGTTGGTCTACGTCACGTACCACCCCAGCGATAGCGTTGCAGTCGAACGAGGCGATGCACTCTGGTTTGCAGTGATCGCGATTGCTACTTCCACGATCGCGTTGGCCCGATTCGGCTATCAGGGGCGGCTTTGGGGCGAGGTGAAACTCTGGTCGATCGCCGTCGATGTCCTCGCGTGCGTTTTAGCGTCGTGGATCATGTTGGCCGCTTTCACTACCTGCCCGCCAGGCAATCTCCGGATGGCGACCAACGAGGCCTGGCTTTGGGTTTCGGGCGTGGCCGTCTTTTGTGCCTCGCGGCGGCTAATGAACTCTGTTTGCGTCCGCCGAGCAATATGCGGCGTCTTGATCGCTTGCAGTGTTGGCGTCGCTGTGCACGCGTTGCATCAGCAGTGGTACAGTCTGCCGCAAAGTCGCGCGGAGTATCGTGCTGATCCTGATAAGCTCTTGGCGGAGGCTCAAATCGTTGCCCCACCCGGATCGGTCGAGCGAATGATCTTCGAGAATCGTTTGTTCGATGGGGGGCCCACCGGAACGTTTGCCTTGGCAAATTCGATGGCAGGGTTTTTGGTTGTTGGTTGCTTGTTAGTCACGGGCGTTACGCGGTTGCAATGGCGATCGATGAAGGTCAACGAACGAGTTGGATGGTTGGTCGCTTTGGCGATCGGTTTGCTCGGGTTGTGGATGGCGAGAAGTCGGTCGGCGATGTTGGCATGCGGAGCGGGGATGGTTGCCGTCACGGTCGTGGTGCCGTGGTTGATAGACGCGGCAAACGCGGTTCAACCCTCGACTTCAAATGACTCCGGCATGACCGTGGCTGGCTCAAAAGCAGCTGGCTTGAGCGCAAATTTGCGTTGGCGAATATTTGTGGGGTTAGGTGCGTTGGTCGTCGCTGGCATTGGCGTGGTGAGCCTCGTTGCGGCGGTTGGAAACAAAGAATGGTTTGAACAGGCGCCTCAGTCTTTAGCGTTTCGCTTTCAGTATTGGCGATCAACCTGGGCAATGGCGATGGATGCTCCTTGGTTCGGATCAGGGCCAGGCAATTTTCAGTCGATCTACCAACGCTATCGCGAGGAGAGCGCGAGTGAAGACATTGCCGATGCGCACAATTTTTTGTTTGAAACGTTGGCGGCCGGAGGATTTGTGGGTGCCGTGATTTTGGTGACGCTATTCGTTGTGGTGTGTTTGTTCGTGCGCCGCCGTTGGCTGGCGTTATCGTCGAGTGAAGAAGTAGGTGTTCAGGCCGATGACTTTGCCAAATGGGTTTGGCTCGGAGGCGGACTGTCATTGTTGATGATTTGGTTGATCGGCGCGGCAGCCGGTCACACGCCTGACTTTCGAGCTCACATGCTTGCGGTTCCCTGTGCGGTAGCAGCTGCGTTTTTGTGTTGGCCAGCAATCAGCCGCACCCACGCGATTGGACTTGATCTGGTTAGCTTCTTTGCAATTGGGAGCCTGCTTGTTCACCTATCGGCGGCTGGTGGTTGGTCAATCCCAGGAGTGGCCGTGCCAATTTGGATGTTGGGTGGCATGTTGTCTCGAACCGAACAAGCTGGTTCCGTTTCGGATGTTAGCTCGAGACAGATTTCGAGCGGGCAGGTCAAAACAGCCGTCGCGGTCGCCGCTATCGGGATAGCTCTGTTACTAGCCCATCGAACGATTTCCTTGGCGCCAGCCGAAGCGGCAGGCCGTGCGATGAAGGCCGCCGCTTTCGCTCGGAGCGAGGGGCAGCTTGCAGCGATGACTCGAGCCGTGGATGCGGCAGTGGTGGCCGACCCTTGGGCGGTCGATGCGAGTCTCTACAAGGCCGATTTGCTGCGTTGGGAGCTGATTTATCGCGGCGATATCGCATCCCTGCGGAAACAGTGGGCTGAGCAGCTTGAGGAAGCTCTGCACCGCGCCGGTGAGAATCCGACTGTCTACCGTTCAGCGGCTCAGCAGAGCCTGCATCTCTATCAGCGTTTTGGGAATCGTCGCGATCTGAATCTGGCCGACCAGCGGCTTCAGCGAGCGTCTCAGTGGAGTCCCACTGACCATTCATTGATAGCCCAGCGTGCTGCCACGGCAAAAGCGATGGGAAGGCAGGCGGAGGCCGAACAATTGTCCACCGAAGCCGCCCGTTTGGCGAAGCTTGGGGATAACATCGAGCGTCAGTTGTTTCGTCAGATGATCTACGTGGTCCAGCCGATCGGTGAATCTGTTGCAGATCGCCCGCGTTTGGCGCCCGCGACCGAGGTGCTGGGGAGTGAAGTCCTCGGGGCGAATTGAAGCCGAACCAAAATGCGTCTCTGGGCGTAATGACTCAAAATTAGACACTTCTCGGCAATCGCCACCTTGATTTCACTCTCCCGCTTGCGGGAGAGTCGAGCCTTAGCGAGGAGAGGGAGTCCGCGCAACGCAGCCCTCCCCGGCCGCTACTGCGTCCGACCCTCCCGCTGCGCGGGAGGGTGAAGAAATGCCGCCAAACACGATGTAATTTGAGATTTGTGTTCGACGCATGATGGCGTTCACTGAGAAGTTTCCAAATTTAGGCGATTAAGGCGACAAAATTGCGTCGTTACTAATGGCTGGCCGTAACGGCAAATTTCTTCACTTCGTATTCATCCCTTACTCAACGAATCCAACCGTGAAACACTTTGGGCTCTTCGCAATCTTGGTCGGCGCTATCGGTCTTTCCGCAGCTTGGGCGTTCAATTACTCCAAGCACGGGCACCGAGACGCGTATTTGGATCGGCTTAACATGCGCGACGTCTCGGCGGACAACGTGTTGGAACTGGTAAAAGCCGATCAGCTGAGCTCCGATGCGCGTGTCGAAATGCTGACCGAGGAGAAGCATGAGTTCGGTGTCATGTCGCCGGGCGAAAAAGGTGAGAAGGCATTCCGTATTAAGAACGTCGGCACGGATGTGCTAACGCTCAAGACGGGAGCATCCACCTGTAAATGCACAATCGGTTCGCTGGAAAGTAACTCACTTAAGCCGGGTGAAGAAACGGAGATCCTGATCTCTTGGACCGTGAAAACAGACAAAAACACGTTTTCGCAACAAGCTCAGGTCATCACGAATGACCCACGTCATGTCGTCTTGAATTTCCAAATCTCTGGCGAAGTCGTGCGCGATATCCAATTTGCCCCACGCGATTGGCTTTTTGGTGAAGTCGCAGCTGGCGAGTCGTTCGAGGTCGAAGGCAAGGTCTTCAGTTTTTACAACCAGGACATCGACTTCGTCAAAGCACGTTTCGTCAGTGAACAGATCAATGAATTGGCGGACATCCAAGTGACGCCGTTTCAGCCAAGTGAGAAAGACGGCGAACTTGCCAAGGCGACACAGGGTTTTGACATCAAGGCTGTCGTGCAACCAGGATTGCGACAGGGTGCGGTTTCAACCCGCCTGTTGTTTCAGTTTCATGTTCCCGATGACGACGGAAATCCAGTTTCGGACGACGAAACAGACGAGCCACTTCTGTTCGGCGCCGATGTCAAAGTGACGGGCTTCATTGCCGGTCAGCTGAGCATGGTCGAAAGCAACAAGATTAAGTCCGTTGACGGTGGGTATATCTTCAATCTTGGCAAAATCACCGGTGATGATTCCAGGAAAGCTCGTGGATTCATCAAGCTGAAGGGTAGCGAGAAAGACAGCACAAAACTTACCATTGGGGAAGTTAGTCCGGCTGAGGCAATTGAGGCAACGCTGGGGAAACCGATCAACCAGGGGAAAACGGTGCTTTACCCATTGCAATTGGAGATCATTCCCGGTGATAAACCGATCGACCTTACCGGTAAAGCAGAAGGGGACTACGGAAAACTCTGGATCGAGTCCGATAATCCCAAAGTGCCCAAGATGCTGATCGTGGTGAAATTTGCCATCGACGCGAAACCTTAGCTATCAAACCGTCCAAGGCGGGGCGGTTTGATCGGGTTGCAGCATCGACCAACCAACAGCCCTTTCGGGGGAAGACCTTTGCTTGGCGGTACCAAGCGAGGGATTAAAAAAACAGGCTGCAAATGTTCGACTCACGTACCAATGGAATGGAAGCTCACAATCTGGTGAAAACAAGTGTCGTGCATCGGCGTTTGTCGCGTCGTATGCTGTTGGGTCGTGCGTTGTCGCGAATAGTGTCGGCGACGTTGTTGACGGCGGTTGTGGGTTGCTACGAGTCATCGCCCCCCCCAATCGTTCCTGTCGAAGCAGAGTTTCGAATTGGGCTGCCGGTTTCGGGCAGTGATACCGGAGATCTGCATGTCCAGCAAATTCGTCTCCCTGGCGGGGCAGAAGTTCATCCTGCAGGGCATCGTACCCACCGGCGTCGCGTCCGTTCCCCCATGTCGGTCGTTGGTGCAAATGATCGCCTCGCGAATCTGGAGCAGAATGGGCCCAACCGCGACCGAATGAATTGGGCTCTCGATCGGCTTCATACTCATCTGCAGCCACCCGCGACTTCTCTTCGCGCTGAAAACGTCACGTTCATCCAGGTCACAACACCGGTTGCCCAAGCGAACGAAGCTGTTCCGATTCCACAGCTGTCTGAAACGAACAATCAGGGCGTCGAGATTATCAATCCACCGGCACCCGATATGTCAGATGCGGCTCCGGGACTTCAAGCACCAGGACTCCAGGCGCCGGGTGTTCCCGAGATAATCCCTACGCCCGAAGGGAAACTGGACGTCACAGAAACGCAGCCTTCGATCAAGACGCCGGAGAAATTATCCGTCATCGAAAGTCCGATGGCCAAGGATGCCTCTTCGCCAAAAGCGGCAACGCCGGCCGATTCCAATTCGGGTGGGTTAAAGGCGATTACCGACGAAGGAATGGAGGCAATCCCTGACGACCTGAAGCCGGAAGACTATTCGGTTTGGCCAACGCCGGACGTAACGTTGTTCGTTACCGGTCAGCAGAACGGCTATATCGAACCGTGCGGCTGCACGGGTTTGGAAAAACAAAAGGGTGGTGTCGCGCGGCGGCAGACATTCATGAACCAGCTTCGCCAACAAGGTTGGGATTTGTTGCCGATCGATGCAGGCAACCAAGTTCGTCGCGTCGGTCGTCAGGCTGCGATCAAGCTTTCTTGGTCAACCGAAGCCTTGAAGAAAATGAAGTATGAAGCCGTCGGGTTCGGCCCCGATGACATGCGGCTGCCCGCGACGGATCTGCTGCAGTTGGCAGCGTCGGATAGCCCCGAAGAAGCGACGTACATTTCAGGCAATGTGGTCTTGTACGACCAGTCTTATGTGCCGGCATTCAAGGTCGTCCAGCGAGCCGGTCACCAAGTCGGTATCACGCACATTCTGGATCCCGAATCACTTGAAAAAGGTGTGCAGACTGATGCGGAAATCAAACCGGCCAAGGAAAGTGCCAAGGCAGCTTTGGAAGGGATGACCAAAGCGAACGCGACTTTCAAAGTGCTTGCGTTTTACGGCAAAGAAAAAGCTGCCGCGAAACTAGCCAAAGAAGTTCCCGGTTTTGACTTGTTGATCGCGGCGGGTGGTTACGGAGAGCCAACCTATCAGCCGCAAGCGATCGAAGGTTCCAAAACTCAGATGATCGTGACGGGCAATAAGGCAATGTACACCGGCCTGGTCGGTTTGTACGCGGACCAACCGATGAAGTACGCCCGTGTTCCGCTAACACACGAGTTCGGCGATTCACCTGAAATGCGAAAACTGATGGGCGAATACCAGGACCAGCTCAAACAGGTCGGACTCGAAGCGTTGGGCTTAGAGCCGACTCCGCACCTTTCGGGCGAGAAATTCGTCGGCACAGCGACCTGCGCCCAATGCCACGAAGATGCGTTCGATGTCTGGTCGGGCACCGGGCACGCTCACGCGACCGAGAGTATCGTCTCGCCACCGGAAGATCGCGGTGATGTTCCTCGGCACTTTGATCCCGAGTGTCTTAGCTGCCACGTGACCGGATGGAACCCTCAAGGTTACTATCCCTACGCCAGTGGCTACTTGAGTCTCGAGGCGAGCAAGCACCTGCACGGTAACGGCTGTGAGAATTGCCATGGTCCGGGCGAAAGTCACTCGAAAGCTGAACGCGACGATTCAGGTGTTTCGGAGGCGGAAATCGAGCGTCTTCGCAAGTCAATGCAATTACCGCTCGAACGCGCGAAAGAGCATTGCATGAAGTGCCACGACTTGGACAACAGCCCCGACTTCCACGAACCCGATGCGTTCGAGGACGAGTACTGGCCTAGCGTCGAGCACTAAGCGGTCTTTCGTCCAGAACGACGTTGGCTGGATTGCGAACCCTCGAGCCGAGCAATTCATGAAAATACTCGAGAGCTTGTTCATCGGTGGGGTCTTTGGATTGCTCATCGGAGGCTCGCTGGCCAGCGTTCACGTGCACCTGAATGATGTGCCCCGCATGGAGGGTGTTGCGGGCACGGTCGTTATCACATTCGCCTTATTCGGTGGCTTTGTTGGAGCCATCTTGGGCGGCGTCGTCGCAGTAATTCGGTTGTTTGTCAACCGAAAGTGACTCCGTCTCGGTGCGGTTGCTCAGGTTGGGTTATCATCCTGGGTCCACCCCGCGGTTCTCTTCGAATCGTGCTTCCACCCTGATGATCGAGGTCCCGCCAGTGCTTTGTCGCCGTTACCTTTCGCTCTTCGTTGTCTGCTTCGTTTTTAGCTTGCTGCTCGCGCAACAAGCGGCTGCCGACTTGAAAGTCTCGCCTGTCTTTGGCGATCACATGGTCGTTCAGCGTGATAAGCCAATTCATGTGTGGGGTTGGACCACGGCTGGCTCCGAAGTGAAAGTTGATCTTGCCGTTAAGACCGCGACTGCAACCGCAGACGGCAAGGGGCGTTTCGACGTTTTCCTTGATTCGCTTCCGGCTGGCGGACCACATCAAATGACAATCCATGCGGATGAGACGCGAGTCTTTAAGGATGTTTTGGTAGGCGAAGTCTGGATCTGTTCGGGGCAGTCCAATATGGCGTGGACAGTTGCCAATTCAAACGACGCTGATTTGGAATCGATGGCTGCTAAGTTTCCCAATTTGCGGTTGATCTCGGTGCCGAAGTTGGCGTCTCAGGAACCGCTGCACGACTTCGATGGTCAATGGGAAGCTTGCACGCCGGAAACCGTGAAAGAGTTTTCGGCCGTGGGTTACTTCTTTGGTCGCCAGTTGCACCAAACGTTAGATGTACCGGTCGGCCTGATCGATAACGCCTGGGGTGGATCGGCTGCCGAGGCTTGGGTACGACGGGACGTGCTTGAAAACGCTGGTGACTATGACGAATTGCTGGCCCAATGGGATGAATTGGCAAAGACTTATGACCACGACAAGGCGCTTGCCAATTGGCAGACGAAGATGGAAAAGTGGAACAAGGAAAAGAAGGGCGGCAAGCCGCGGAAGCCACAGAATCGATTGGAAGGCCAACATCGTCCCGCCAACTTGTACAACGGTGTGCTGATGCCCGTCCTTGGGTACACATCTAAAGGTGTGATCTGGTACCAGGGCGAATCAAACGCAGGACGAGCTTACCAATATCGAAACCTTTTTCCTCTGATGATTCAAAATTGGCGAGACGATTGGAAACAAGATGAACTGCCATTTTACTGGGTGCAGTTGGCAGATTATCGAGATGAAGTTACCGAGCCGCAGGACAGTACCTGGGCAGAGCTGCGTGAAGCTCAGACAATGACGATGTCAAAGCTACCCAACACCGGAGAGGCCGTCATCGTGGATCTCGGCGAAGCATCGGACATCCATCCCAAGAATAAGCAGGTTGTCGGCAAGCGACTGGCACGTTGGGCGCTGGCGAACAACTACGGCATCGATGTTCCCTTTCGAAGTCCCACGTACAAGTCCGTTGAATTCAATGGCTCCAAGGCGACGTTGGATTTCGACTTTGTCGGGAAAGGCTTAGACACGTTCGACGTAAGGGAACCGATCGGATTTACGATCGCTGGTGACGATGGGAAATTCGTTTTGGCTGACGCAAAGATCATTGATGAAGACTCCGTTGAAGTCTGGAGCAATAGCGTCAAAGAACCCAAGGCAGTGCGATACGCTTGGGCAGACAACCCGATCTGCAACGTGCAGAGCAAGAGCGGGTTGCAGATGACTCCGTTTCGCACGGACACGCTTCCCGGAATCACTCAGGGTGTCGTCAAATAGAATGGGATCGCGTTACGTTTGACACCAATGCCCTCCGTGAGAGTCGGACGCAGAAGCGGCTGGGCATTTCGTCGATCAGTTTTGCGAACAAGGCCCTTGGCCGTCACGGCCAGCGGCTCACAGAGGTGGTGATCGTCGGTTCGGAATCCGCGACGAGGTAACGCGCAGGAAGAGTTAGATTCGAGTTGCTGGCGAGTCGCCGTCCTCGGGATAGGTCGCTATTCCAAGAGTTGCGCAACGGTTGGTTGCAATTTGCGTCCGGTAAAGTCGAGTGCGACGATTTGTTGTTGTTGATCCAGGATGACGACGAACGGCATGGACACCATTCCAAATTGACTGGCGACTGGATTTCCGCCCTCCGCTTCCACGGATGATACGCTGCGATAGCTGCGGAAGCCAAGTTGCTTTTCTGGTTCAAACTCGTCAACTGGGACGTCGGCTGGGTCCAAGTTCATGCCCACGATGACGACTTGGTTAGGATGCTGCTCTGTGATCTCCTTTAGCATCGGGATGATCTGCAAGGACTCTTTGAAACCCGTTGCCCAGAACGGCATCAAAATCACTTTGCCCTCGAAATCAGACAGCGGCATCTTGGCACCGCTGGTGGTCGGCAAATTGGGGGCATAGGTATTGCCGATCACTCGCTCGCGAGCCGCTCTTGCTTCCAGGGCAAGTTCGACTTCGCGACCGGTCGCGCTTTTGGGATCATCAAACCGTTGCTCCATCAATCGGTACGTCTCTAAAGCGAGCTGTTGTTTGCTGGACGCTTCGAATTCGAGTGCGGTTCCTGCCAAGTATTGCACCGTGACCAAATCCGGGGCATCGTCGATCAGCCGGGTGACGGATGCGACCCACTGGTCGCCGGGGACTTCTTTCCCAGCCAAAACTGACTTGCGTAACTTTTCGACGTTGTCGAACTTGACGTTCCCAGCGGCTTGGGCCGCCATCTTGGCGATCTCTGGGTTTGGTGAACTGGCAAACAGATCCAGGATTCTCTGGCGGACTTTGATTGCCTGCTGATCAAACTCGTACTGGGTCAGCAGGCTGCGTGCGTGCCCCATCATCATGAGCGCTGGGACATCCGGTTGGCTGATCGAGGAATCAATCGAATCGATCAGCGAAACGATTTCATCAGCAGCCCCCTTTTCTCCGGATTGTAGAGATTCGATCGCAAAACCAATCAGCACAATGCGGCTGTCGGCAGCAAGTTGTGTGTCGGGTGATCGCAGGTTTTTCTTGGCGAGTGATCTGAGCTCTTGGGCTGAATTGACGTCACCCTGGGCGGCCAAGTGCGATAACGCTTGCAGTTCGCCTCGAGCACCTTCGCTGACTTGTTTCGCGTCGGCATTTTCAAGATTGACCAGCCTACGGGCGGCTTCCAGTTTGACCTTCGCCACACGGTTCATCTCCGCGAATGCGTCTTCGGGGTCCGTGATTCCGCGTCCCGACATAAGCAACTGCATGTACTGGTCGGTTTGGCTAAGAAAGTCAACCAATTCGCTGGACGTCAAATCGGGGCGTAATTGCAGTTGGTTGGCGGTGTCTTCTGCCGTCTCCAACGCCCGATCCGTCATGTCACTCGGTTGGGCGAGCGTCAGTGGTGTGGTGTACGGTGTCTCCTCCTGGCCAACGATGCCAGATGCGTCGAGAGAATCTCCTGGAATCAGATTGTTGTTGCTACCGGATTGAATTGTCGTCCTATCCGCGCTGATGGGACGTTCGGGTGTGTTGGTTGCCGTCGGGGAGTAGTCGCCGGCGTTGTCCATGCTTGGTGCGATCGATTGCGCCGCTGTCAGGCCAGGATCGGGAGCATTTAAGTCGGCCGGATTGTCGATTGAGACGTCGTCGTTTGTTTTGCTGCATCCCGCGGAAAGCAGCAGGGTGATGCAAAAGGTTTTCGCCAGCAGGCAACAGCAGGAGCCAACGAAGCGGTCGCGGGAGGTTGGGTAGCGAAACATCGGTTGTCCAATCGGCATAGCGAAAGAGATCATCGCGCGATCACCGTTTCGATCTGAAAAGCGTTCTGCGCAGCTTGTTTGGAATGGGGCAGCTTGCTTCAAATCATATCGCGCAAGCGAAAGTCCGTCGGTGGGACTTGGGAGAGAAAAACAGGCGATCGAAAGCTCTGTTTATCCCGATACATCGGCGTTGGCCCATTCGGGCTGTGCAATCAGGTATTTTTCGACGACTTCGCCTTCGATCAGGTGCTGGTCGATGATTTTGTCCAGGACCTCGGGGGTGCATTGCCCGTACCAGACGGCATCGGGCATCACGACAGCAATGGGGCCAGCTTTGCAAAGTCCGCAGCAGCCCATTTTCAAACGCAGTACTTCGCCGTGTTCATCGAGCCGGAGTTGCTTCAGTCGTTTCTTTAGGTGTTTCCACGACTCTGCCATCTGTTTAGCGCTCGCACACCCCGCTTCCTTGCGGTCAACGCAAAGCATGATCATTCGCGAAGTGCTGCCGAATCCAAGCTTCGCAGCGCGATGTCTCGCAGCGTCAAGACTGTGCTTTCCCAAACCGTCGCTCCCGAGAGAGATTGTTTACCCACGAAAAATCGCCCGTGATTTCAATGAACCTCGGGCGATCGTACTGCTTGATTATAGGCAGTTCGTCGGCGGATGCGAACGAGGAGACGGTTATCAAAGTCCCTCATTGCGGGCGGTGCCTAACGATTAGGGCGCTTATTCTGGTACGGCAATCACTTCGTTGCCCGCGCGGGTCGACATGGCTTGCCATAGTTCCAGGTCGATCGACTCCGTGACGAATCGAACCGAACCGTCCATCAATGAAACATTGACGCCGCCAACGTGATAGCTTCTGGAAGTCACTGCAGCGTAGGTTGACGCCGTGGTAGCCTTGCCCTCACGCATGTTGGTAAAGTCAATGTCGTATTCAACACCGCTTTGGTCGCACAGCACTTTTGTGTTGGGTGAAAAGGTGGTTGTGAAACCGGACTGGTGAATACGTCCATCGACCCACTCAGTGTGTCCAGTCTCGCTTTTGAATGATCCACCCATGGGGCAAATTTCTGTGGGGTCCGTCGGCATCGCGATCGTGCCAAGCTGTTCGGCATCGCGAGTGTAGGGACGCCACGACTTGACTTCCGCGAAGGCCAATGTGTTTGACAGCCCATCCAGTACGTCACGGAAACGAGCCATGCGGTTGGCGACGAACGTACCACTGCCCACGGTTTGGTTATTTGGGTTGTAAACAAACCAAGGTCCAGCGTTGTAGGCGTAGTTCAGCGGATGATGGTATGGGTCGCCATTGGAATCAAAGCGGCCTTGGTCTCCCAAGGGATCGCTGGGACACAAGTAAACAGGGACGCGAAAGCTGGCGACTTTGATGTCTTCGCCATCGATGTGAATGGTCGACGCTGCGTAACCGGCAGCGAAATCGATCCCTGAGGATAAACCAACCGCTTCGACGAACGGAAGAATTCGGGCTTGAGCCGACCAGCCGTCACCGGTCATGGCTGGCTTAGTCCACGCAGGAGGCGTGCGTTTGTAAGCCGATTCGTAGTTGTGAACCGCCAAAAGAACTTGGTGCAAGTTGTTCGTGCAGCTCATCCGACGCGCCGCTTCGCGTGCAGCTTGAACGGCAGGTAAAAGCAGGCCCACCAAAATACCGATGATCGCAATGACCACCAGCAGCTCAACCAAAGTAAAGCCGCGACGGCCAGTTGCGCGGCCGGCGGAATGCTTGGTCGAAGGTCGAGTCGCCGTAGTTTGGGCGATACGCAAACGCAAAGAGAGGAAATTCATCCGGAGATCCAGTACACGGGAGAAAGCGGAGATGTCCATGCAAAACTGCAGGCGTTCGACGTGAACGCGATGGACATGACCGATGCGTGGCTGGCTGGGAGAGGCTTGATGGCGGAAACGCGAAAGGCGATCAACCATCAACGAACAACTCTGGCTTGCTTCGTATTCGGCGAATGTGGCTCAAATCAGCCGAACTGCGGATGCAGTGCTTGTTGATGTTGAGAACCATTCTCAGCAAAGTATGGGTGATGGCCCAGGTGATTACAAGCAGCCTGGTCGATAAATCCCGTGACAGTTGGTCGCACCTCTAAATGCCACCAAAAACGCGACTTTTCAGCCGCCTGATTGGCTGAGCCAAAGTTCCACGGCTCGTCGATTCGACGCAAACGCCATCGATTCGAGGTGATCGGCGTCCGGGCGGGTCCAGATGAATTCGCTCAATTCGTCTTCTGCCAAAGAAATGAATGCCGGGTTACTTGCTTTGCAGAGATAGAACAAGTCGATCACAGGCGCGACGACGCCTTGGTAGTTGTATTGATTTGGGCCGGTGAGAATCAGTTCTTGCGATGCCAAATCCAATTGCGTTTCCTCCCTGACTTCGCGAGCGAGCGCTTCTTCGATCGTTTCATCGCGATCCACAAATCCACCTGGCAGTCCCCAAAGCCCTTTGCCGGGATCACGCGATCTGCGTACCAGCAGCAAATTCGATTGGTCATCCACTATCAGCGCGCCCACGGCCGCAACTGGTCCCAGATAAGCGGCAAACTGGCATGCCTGGCAGCGAAAGGGGATTGATCCGGGCGTATTCGTTTTTGTGCCGCAGCGTGGGCAGTATTGGTATGCCGCCTCAATCTTGACAGTTTCAGAGTTCATGTTGAAAAGGCGTTCAAGGGAGTTGCAGTTTTGTGCGATGCGGCGAATCAACAGCGCAGTCTGCGAACTGCGCGGCTGGCACGATACAGCATGTCTCAAATGATTGGCTCATCTGCATCAGTTGTTCTTGGTCTGCGACAACGCCAAGTCCCATTGGCTCGATCGTTTCGTGCGGAAGCAAGCTGCGGATCAGCACGCGGTGTTCCGACAAAACTCTGGCGAATGTCAACGCCACACTGAAATCCGAATCCCATCGCCGGAAATCGACTTCTTGCGGATCATTTTGCTCTTCGTTTTCCGCGGTCAAGTTATCCACGGTCGGGATATTCGTGGCGAGGGATTCCAGTTCGTCAAGCAGTTGGGTCGGATCGTCCACGTCATCCAGTCGTGCCAGGGGACCGGTTGGCGTTTGGTCGATCGATGTCCAAAGCACAATGGTTCCTTCGCTAGTGACGTTTCGGCTGGCAGCGGCAAGCGCGCGTGCGGCATTGGCCCATGTCTGCTGAGATTCGTCACCCGTGATCGAAGCAAGGACCAGTTCCGCTGAGCGCGGAAGTCCGTCGTCGGTTACGGCTTGGCTGGTGGCCACCGCGCTTATGGATGCCGCGTGCAAATGGCTGCGTATAGCGTCTGTCGTGCCCGCCAACACTTCGCCGACAACACCCTGCTCGTTAACGCTGACCGCAACGATCATGTGCACGCCCAGCAGCCACGGTATTTGCGCTGTTTCATCGTCGGCGTTTGCTACTTCTACGTCGCTCATTCGTCGTCGGTGCTTCTGCCGTGTCAGCGAGTCAGCTAGCGAAGGAAAGACTCCTGTCACGTCATTCTTGCTGGCCGAATCAATCGTGCGCGACGCGACCACAGGCAAGACAAAGTCGGCGTCTACCAGTCGCCGATTAAGGTAAATCGGCATCGCATCGACATCGGCAGCCAAATAACGCAATGACTCTCGCTTGCCCGAATCATGAACTTCCAGAGTTGTGCGGTCGCCAATGATGTCACGCACCGAATCGATGACTGCTTCCGACGCTTCGTCCCAGAAGACAATGTCAATGTCGCCCGCTTGCGTCAACGCAAGTGTTTTCAAGATTCCCGTGATGACTTCGCTCAGCTGCGGCACATTCGGATCGACGGCCAACGCAACACGATCCCCCGGGACAATGGCGGATTCGATGGAGGGAAATTCCAGCGGGCTTTGCAACGCTTCGTGCGTCTGCCCGGCCACGTCTTTGCTGGTCGACGAACTAGCAGTCGCAAGTTGCCAAGTGGTATCGATCTGTAGCGACGAAGCGATATCGGCAAGGAAGTCGTTGGGAGTAGCTTTGGAAGTCATCAATTTGAAGTACAGCGATGGGGTGTATTCTGCTGAAATCGGCGGCGATTTCACAATCGCTGTTTGGTCGCCGCGATTGAGATTCCGGCCTGCGTTTTTGTAGTCTACAGTTTTAGTCGTCGATGGCGGTTCGCATAAGCCATCTGTGCCAGCATGGCTATTAGCCTTGGTTGGCATTACGCGTCTCAATCTAAGCTCATTGTCCTTTTAGCCGACTGTCATATGGCTTTGCGCCGACTTATTGCCCCGCACCGTTCAATATCAATGGTTTCAATTTCACGGTTTTCAGGCCCCGTGTTGTTTTCAGGCCCGGTGTTGTTTTCAGGCCCGGTGTGGTTTTCAGGCCCGGTGTGGTTTCCGGGCCCCGTGTTGTTGTCGGCGGTCCTCTTGCTTGTGGGATGCGGTCGTAGCGGCACGGACGAAACGTTGCCGGCAGATGCCGTTCAGCACGACGGGATGACGGCAGAGCAGTATCTCGGTTCCGTTTTCGCAAGGTATCGCAACGCGGAATCCTATCGAGACGCCGGACAGGTACGTTTGAGCTATCGCGTCGGCGGTCAAGCTAAAAGCGAAGTAGCTCCGATGCGAATATGGTTTGATCGAAATGTGTTGTCTTTGGATGCATATGACGTGCATCTGCGGCACACTCCGGACCGGTTTACTGCGTGGATCACCGACCCCACCACTGACAATTTTGATTCCCAAGTCGTCCGAACCACGGTGTCGCCGGGACGACCATCGATTGGCAACTTGTTGTCCGACACGGTGCTTCGCGAACGGGTCGCGGCAGGTCTAGCCGGGCCTCCGCCGCAATTGGACTGGTTGTTTGCGGCTAAGCCCATGGAGCTTCTGTTTGACGGCCCTTATCAAATTCGTTTTGGAAAGCCCGTCACGGTTGACCAGCAAGAATGCGTGACCGTCGTTGTGTTGGCCGACAATGAGGCATATCGATTTGCGGTTGATCGCCGTCGGGGTGTGATTCGGCAGGTGCAGTTGCCAAGCATTTTGGCGCCAGTACGGTTTCAAGCCAACGACATGAACAACCCGTCCGGAAGTAGCCCGCCTCAGCCGATCCGCTTGACGTTGGAATTGGACGGTGCCACGTTCGAAACACCGACCGAGCAACCGACGCTGGCACAGATGCCACGACTGCCACGGTACGTAAGCCACTTCATCCCACTGCCGCCCGATGAGCCGTCGCGAGTTTTACAAACACGCGTCGGTCGGTTCGCCATTCGGGATCAGTCTGGTCGAGCTACGTTGACGCAGCGCGGCTTCGATGTCGATTTTACCCTGATGTTCTTTGCCCAAGGTCACCCATCGCAGTTGGCGTCCGCTGCGAACTTGATTCAATGGGCTGCGGTGATGCCACCGTCGGTGCGTCAGCGTGTCGGTGTCGCCCTGTTGGTCAGTGACGACGCGTTCCGCTTGCTTCCTCGCGATTGTCCGGTGCCTTTGTTTATTGATGACGGAGAAATACTAGGCGCGGTCTCTGTTGAACAGGGAGACCTAGTGATTGTGGATCGAGATGCGCAGATCGTTTGGTTTCAAAAGGGCGTGACGCCCGATTCAATCGTTCAGCTTGGACGCATTGTTGGTGATCTTTTGGATGGTGTGGACGTACCTGCCCGTTTGCAATCTCAATGGCAAAGCGACAAGCAAACTTACGAAGCCGTTCTCAACGCGGAAGTGGTAAGGCACTCGCAGCAGTGACGCGTTCTGCAGGCTCTTTTTTGCGGGAATGATCGTCAGCGGTCTACTAGCTGAACGTGATGATCTGCGCGTTAAAAATTCGTTCGATCATCCAAACCAGGGCGACGGCCGCAATGATCAGCGAACCATACCGAAACACGTTGGTTCGGTAAAATTTGCGCCGTCGGAAGTAGTAAGCAATCGGCAAAAACACGAGCACGATCGCAAGTTGTCCTAGCTCCACACCCACGTTGAATCCTAGCAGCGAAACGCCAAGCGTCGTGCTCGACAAACCCAAATCAAGCAGGACATTGGCAAAGCCGAATCCGTGAATCAGCCCAAAGGCAAACGCGATCTTCCAATTGGCAATTTTGGAAAATCGAAAGACATTATTAAGTGCAGTGAAGATGATGGACGCGGCGATTGTTACCTCGATCAATCGACTCGGTAGCGTCACATATTCCATCACAGCCAACCAGAGCGTGATCGAGTGGGCAACGGTGAAGACCGAGACGATCTTCAGGACCTCTTCTACTGCCGGGCGGAACGACTTGACAGCTCGCCAACGCTTCCCACGCCATACTAAAACAGCGGGTAATAAGAGCGTTAGCAAAAAGAGAACGTGGTCGAACCCAATCCAGATGTGCCAGACGCCTTCGACCAAATAGACAAGAAACGAACGCCACAGGCCAAGTTCTTCTTTCTTGATGACAAGTTGTGGTGCAGTGGGGCTGATCACATAGGTGCTTTGGCGGCCATCATTTTCATACAAGACCAGCCCACGGTGCGTGGGATCGATGTCAAACAGCAGGCTGTACTGAACATCAATTACGTTGGCGTCGCCGGGCGCGTCGGTTGTGAATTCCAAAACCACGTAGCCGCCGTCGCTGTGTTGATTGAAAAGCAGGTTGCTGGCGATCAGCTTGACGTCTTCACCGTCCGCTTTCAACTTCAAACGACTGACCGCATGTGACGCGATCGCGATTCCCTGTTGCTTGACTTCTCCCCACGTCACGTAACGATCTTGGTCTGTATCTACACCCACCAAGATCTCTAGATCCTTGATGGCGATGTCCCACTGCAGCGTCAAATATTTACCGCCACCGGTGATTCGCAGATAGCTATCGCTGGGCTTGTGCGCGTTGGCTGTCGTCGACCAACAGGCCAAGAGCAAGAAGGTGAATCGAGTAATGGGGTGATTGAAAATGTTAGCGAACATTAGAGCCCCCTGAGTTCATCAGCCAGTTTTCGCAAAATCACATCCTCGGTGCCATGCTCTTGCATGAAATCTACGACGCGACGGGCCGGTGCTGGGCGTTTCGCTGCCAACGCAGCTTCCAGAACATTTCGCATGTCGCGGCCTTCCTTCTGCGCACGCCAAGTCTTCAACGCTAGGCCGAGCGCTTTGGCTGGATCATTTTCGATCTCCAAAGCAAATCGCGACTCAAACCTCCCGTGCGGTTCGCTTCCACGAAGTCGGATTTCTTCGTAGCGATTTTCCAGTTGGCCCCGCCATTTTTTTGCCAACTCCGTTTCTCCGCTTCGGTGAGCAGCAATGGTCGCCAAAAGCAAGCTGCCGTTATCGCCGATTTGCTCCTTGAGGAGTGGAATTGCATCGCCGGGACGATTTTCGTCCAAGAGGAATTCGGCATAGGCGCGAATGAGATAGGTTCCTTCCGCATCTGCTTTCATCGCAGCTTCGTAAAGCGATTCAGCCTCTTCGGTACGTCCGAGAATGCGGGCGACATCTGCTTTGATCATCGTGATCCACTGAACCAATTCGGGCGTTTCGGCTTGGGCCTTGGGTAGCAAGTCACTCAGCAATTTATAGGCTTCGGTCGCCTTTCCATTCGCTGCCATCAAAGGTACTCGGCAGACGATCGATTGAAGCTCATTACCAAACTCGCCAATCGCATCGCAGGCTTCCCAAGCTTTCGCATAGTCACCGCGAACACGATACAGGTTTGCGACTTCGATCAATGCTTGGGCATCACGAGGCTCACGCTCAAGCAACGCTTCCAATTCGATCAAGGCGCGGTCGTACGCATGCTCTTTTTCCAGCAGCTTTGCACGGATCTTCACAATTTCTGCTGGCGGTGTCTTGTCTTCGGCCCAAGGGGCAATTGTTGACTGCGCATAGCCGTAGTAGCGAGGGTCACCATCGGCTTTCCCCATTTTCAGGTAGCTCTGCGCCGCGGCAACGGCCAGTTTCAGGTTTTTGGGGTCCTCCGCGAGTTGACGTCGGATCCCTGCCATCTGGCCTGTGCTGATCAGCGGCGTTGACGGTAATGACTCCAAAATTGCACTATCGTTGATTGGGATGTACGGCTCGCCAGCGAAGATCACGGCTGGATACCAAGCAGCAAAAATGATCCCAACGCATTTCAGTGACCTACAGAACATCTTTTCCTGCAATGCAATGTGATTAGGTAAAGGACGAATCCGTGCCTACGACAAAAAGAGCTTGGTCGAAAGGTTCGGCCAAGCTCTTAAAGAGATTTTACGCGATCGTCATTAGAAGAATTAGCGTTTCCGGCGACGCACAATCATGCCGCCGCTAGCGACCAAAAGCAATGCGACCGAAGATGGCTCAGGAACAGCCGAAACGTTGGCAACTTGCAGAAATGGGAACACGCTTTGGAAGCCTTCAACATTGAAGTCTACACCGTCAGTCGTGATACCACTGTTGGTGACCAAGTCAAGCGTCGCATCGATCACATCGTCCTGCAAACCCCGACCGTTGAGATAGCCTGCGCCATTCGCCAAGTCTACCGTTAGCAAATCGGGTAGCAGTATGTCGGCCAAGGCCGACGCGGTCGCAGTGTCACCACCATTTAGCGAAGCAATACTCGCCTCGACATCCGCTTCAAACAATGCAAATTGGTCTGCAGGATCAGACTCATTAAACTCATCTTTCCGTCCGGCGGGTATAAGAGCCGTATTAATCGCGGGGCGTCCCATTTGGTCAAACTGTGCGCCGCCGAGCGTCGTCACAGCTCTGACTGCCACATTTGTACTGCCGTTGGTCAAATCCGTGATCGGCACTTCAAAAACGATCGCTGAAACATTCGCACCAGCGAAAGTGTCCGTGCCTGTGAAGCCACCGGTACCAGCGAGGGTTTCATTGAACCCAACGAAATCAAAGAAGAACGGATCGTCGAACTGACCCGCAGTCACTTGACCGCCAGTGGCAATCAAGCCAGTCAAGCCTGTGCTCGAAGCACCCACGACTGTCGATGTTCCTGCGAGAGCACCTGTGACTTGAGTTCGTGTAAGGGTGAAGCTCTGCGTTCCCCCGACAACGTCTCCGAATGCTGCTGTGTAGGTCAAGTCAGTTCCAGCCGCGCCCGCGTCGTTCTCAATGTGAAATTGATAGCTGGCTCCTGCAGCTGCCGATCGGAAAGCAGTCCCGCTGTTGTAACCACCTAGACTTGCACCGCCAGCGGCAAATGGATTGACGGTCATCGCCAACACCGCTGTGTTCGCATCATTGGGCGACTGGAATACATACAAGTCGTTGATGTCCAGATCGCCACTGCCCATCACACCGGGTGCTTCCAGGTGGTCGGCCGCATTCGAGATAGTGGCCTGCCCTGACAGGACGGCGACAAAAGAAACTAGTGCTGCACAGTCGCGCAGCACTCTAAAGGAGTGTGTCATAAGAGCACCTGAAATTCTCAAAAACGAATTCGGATATAAGGCCCCTTATAACCAGCTGGCAGTGTACAGCGGATTACCGGGTGAGTCTATGACGGTTAGGCGAGATTGGCATTCTTTTGCGGATTTGGCCTGCTCTCAGGTTTTGCACGCCAAAATAGCTCTTCAAAGTCCGGTCAAGCCGACGCTTTCGACCTCGTCTTGTCGATTGTTCCTGCGAAACGCCGCTTCTAGGTAATTCTCGCTCAGGCAAGATTTGAGTCTAAAACGCTTGACACCTCCGCTGATCTATTGTATCACTTTATTAACACAAGGGATCAGCCATGCTTTTGCATATTTCGTCCGATGGGCCTCCGATCTACCAGCAGATTGTTCAGCAGATTCGTTTTCGGATTCTCTCAGGCCAGCTTCGTGTTGGTGATGAGCTGCCGACGATTCGTGGTCTCGCTGAGGCTTTGCGGGTCAACCCCAACACGGTGGCTCGAGCGTATCGCGAACTTGAGCACGAGTCTTTAGTCGAGAAGCGACGAACGACCGGAACGTTCGTCGCGGAGTTGCCCCAGAAGCTGTCGCTCGCTCAACGTCGCAAGTTGATCGCCCCGGAAGTTGATCGACTTCTTATCACTGCTCGGCAGCTGGGCATTGATTGGGAAAAGCTTCAAGAGTTGTTAGTCAAACGCGAGAGTGAACTTTCAAATCAGGAGACACAATCATGAATGCCAATGAACAATCGGCGGTCGCGGTCAACGGGCTTTCGCGTTCCTTTCGAGGCAAGGCAGCGCTTCGCGATGTGAATCTGACAATTCCTCGAGGAAGCGTGTTTGGTCTCGTTGGGCTTAACGGGGCGGGTAAAACGACATTGATTCGTCACCTGATGGGTTTGCTCAAAGCAAAACACGGCACGGTTCGTGTGCTGGGAGAAAATCCTGTTGAATCGCCCGAGGCCTTGCTGAAGCGAATTGGCTACATGACCGAAGAGGACTCGCTGCCCAAGTGGATGCGCGTGGGCGACATGCTGGATTTTTCAAGGTCTCTGTATCCAAACTGGGATGACGCGTACTGCAAAGAACTCTGCGAGATGTTTTCGTTGACGCGAACTGACAAGTTAAGCGAAATGTCCAAAGGTCAGCGCGCGCGAGTTGGGCTGTTGATTGCGATCGCGCACCGCCCTGAATTGCTGATATTGGACGAACCCAGTAGCGGATTGGATCCCATTGCCCGCAGTGACATTTTGGAGGCAATCATTCGGACGGTCAGCGAAGACGGCCGAACGGTTCTGTTTTCCAGTCACCTGTTAGACGAAGTGGACCGAGTTTGCGACAGTGTGGCGCTGATGTGCGAAGGGACGATGATCGAATCCATCACGGTCGAGAAACTTGAGCGGCGCTACAGCGAAATCATTTGCAGGCCCGACGAAAATTGGGCAAGCCCACCCAGTGTCACGGGCGTCTTTGGGTGGAAATCGTCGGTAGACGAATGGTCGGCCGTCGTAGATCAGGAAACGCTACAAGACAGCGCGAAGCTGGAAGCTCTTTCGATTACGCAAACGCGTGAGATATCGTTGCTGAGATGGTTCGCGGCACGGACGGGCAAGCTACCCGCCGACGAAACGAAACAAAGCAGTGCAGAGAACACCGAGGAGGCCAGCCATGTCTGATTCTCTCGCTCTGGCGCGATTCCTGTTATCGCGAACCCGTTTTCAACTGATTGCATGGTCCGCATGGATCGCAGTCAGTTTGATAATCGCTTCGATGACCGGCCAGATTTTTGGTGATCGTCATTCGATGGGGGTGCTTTGCATGCTGATTTTTCCTGCGCTACTTTGGTCGCTCGCCATATTCGAGTTCGGAAACGTCGAAAACGCGTTCGCGGGGCAAAGCGGCTACAGCCATTGGTTGATGCGACTGCCGTTATCAAACCGCACGCTCGCGTTTGTCCCACTGGCACTGCGTTTCGTTTGGATCACGCTGTTTTTCACGTTGCTCTATTTGGCTTGTGGTTTCATCGGTGGAGTCTGGTTGCCGTTCTGGAATGGGCTGTTGGCGTTCATGGCCGGCGGCGCGTGGACGTCGGTGGTTACTTGGAGACCATGCCGAGGAGTCTTGTCGCGTGTGGCAATGATCATTGTCCCCGGGTTCCTTTACTATGCGCTGCTGGCTTTGGTCATGTCAGCTCATTTTGACAAATTCACTGATTTCGATGTCCTTCGGAATTACCCGTTGTCTGTCAAGGCGATTGTCTATGCGCTGACCGCGACGGCTTTTTTGAGCGGCCTTTGGTGCGCTCTTGGGTCAATCAAAATCGCTCGTAATAACCACAATGGGTTGATTCCTGAAACGAAAACCAAATTCGCCGGTTGGTGGGGATCGTTCAACTCATTTCTTTCACCCGACGCGTCGAAAGTAAAGCTGCATTCCAATCGCCGACGTGCTCTGGCATGGCACGATTTCCGGCGTGTGATGCTGTTCAGCGAGAAGACATTGTTGATTTTGATCGGGGCTTCGGCGCTAGTGGGGATGGCGTTTCTGCCGTTGGAAGCAGCGAACTTCATCTTTTCATTTTTGCTGTTGACGAATATTGGAACCATCGCTGGCCAAGGATTACTGGAACCGACCCAGATGCAAGGGTCAAGCTTGCCGCCGTACATCGCTGCGAGTCCGCTGACTTGCGCAGAGATTGGATTTACACGAGGCTCCAGTGCCATTCGAATGGCATTCCTTTGCTCGGTCTTCTTCGCAGCGTCCTACGGGCTGTGCTTGTTGATGCCGTACAACCAAAGGCGACTTTTGTCGTGGATGGAAAGCAACAACGCGATGTATGGGGACGATTTTGCCGCGTATCGATGGATGGCATTGGTTGCCATCGTCACGGTCGCGATTGTGCCCTCGCGGATCTTAGGATTCGTCTGGCCAACATTAACCGGCAGATCACGTCTAGCGATGTTCGCGCTAATTGCTCCACTGTTGCTAGTTTTCGGCGGGATTTTCGTCGTCACCTTTTGGTTTCTAAAGCAGACCGACTGGGAATCCGCGCAAGCCAACGCGTGGTATTGGGCTTCCTGGATCCCGACGCTAATAGCCGTGATGCTTGTGGCGAAATTTGCTGGAACCGCTTTCGCCGCGAACCGGTCTGTTTCCAAAAAATTGATCGCAGCAAAGACAGCGGTGGTCATCGCCGTGGTTTGGGCGGCAACAGTGCTGTTGATCGCACTCATCTGTCAATGGTTAATTCCTGAAAAACGAATAGCCTTCACTTGGACATTGATGGCAACGGCTTTGGTGTTGCCTCTGGGTCGAGTATTGATTCTGCCGTACTCGGTATGGCTTAACCGTTATCGATAGATCTTCTCGATTTTGTAGGCGCGAATGCCTACGCGGCCTTGGAATCGTCTTGTCGATAGAGCCGGATTTTGTTGGTAAGAGTTCGCGGCGACACTCCTAGTTTTTCTGCCACAATTTGTCGATTTCCATAGCGTTTGATCGCAGCGATGATGACCTGCTTTTCGATGTCCGCTAACCGAGTTTGTAGAAAGTGCTCGGGCAGGTCCGCGGTCGTTTTAGTGTCAGCGGGCGTTTCGCATGCTGAATTGACTTGTGATTGCATTTCGGGCGTTTCAAAGGTCAGCACGTTTTCGTCGATCGACGCTTCATCCGAAAAGATGCAGGCTCGGTGGACTACATTGCGAAGTTCGCGAATGTTGCCGGGCCATTCATGCTGCGACAATTTCTTCATTGCTTCGCGGGTGAATCCTTCGAGGGTGTTGGCACTTTCATGCTTGAATCGATTCAAAAAGTGCATTGCCAGCGGAACAACGTCCTCGCGGCGGTCACGCAGTGCTGGAATGCGTAGCTGAACCACATTGATTCGGTGAAGCAGGTCCAAGCGGAACCGCCCTTCCTTTACCTCGTGGTCTAAGTTGCGATTTGACGACGCAATGATTCTGACGTCGTGCTCAATGGGCGTGCTGCTACCGACGCGTTCAAATTCGTTGCTTTCCAACACACGCAGTAGCTTTGCCTGGGTCGAACTCGGCACTTCACTAATTTCGTCCAGCAGCAAGCTACCCTGATCGGCAAGTTCAAAACGACCTTTGCGCTGCGTCACGGCGTCGGTAAAGGAACCTTTTTCATGTCCAAAGAGCTCGCTTTCGATCAATCCGTCAGCCAGGGCTGCGCAGTTCAGTCGAACCAGTTTGGCACCTGAGCGTGGACTCTCGTCGTGAATCAACTGCGCAAACAGCTCTTTGCCTGTGCCGCTTTCTCCCGTTAGCAACACAGGCGCGCCAGTCCTAGCCACGCGGCGAGCGCAGTTGATCAGTGTCTTCATTCGTGCGGATTGCGTCACGATCATATTATTCTGAAACCCTGCGACCTTGCTGTTGTTTAGCTCCGGCCACCTGCGCCGTAGGCACTTTGCATTTGTACCGCTCGAACACTCTCTTGTATTTTCGGAAACAGACGATTTGCAGATTCCACGGTTGCCTTTTCAAGCTGCGCCAGTTTTGGCATTAAGCCGGTAACCAGTTCAATCGTCTGGTCCGTCACACGCCGAAGGTCGTCGCTAAGCGTTTCAAATTCGCTCCGGTACTGCTCGCGAATAGGTGCAAGCGATTGTTCAATTTGTTTAATTTCAGCGATCTTTGATGTTACATCGTCCATCGATGGCGATTCGGACTGCCCCAGCGTATCGATCGTCGCGTCGAGCGATTGATATTGTTGGAGCAATTGATCCATCAAGGATCCAAGCGAAGTTTCTAGATCATTCGGCATGGTTTTGGGACCTTTCGATCAGGGAGTCCAGGTCACTGGAAATCGAAGTGAGAGTTTGGGTTGTCGTCGCAGAAATTTCGGTTTGCTTGAGCCACCAACGCGCTAAGGGAACGGACCGATCAGCGATCTTTGCGTTGGAAATCTCGCGAAACTGTGCCTCGGCCGTTTCCGAATTGCCAAGTCGGCGGTGGCATAATGCGATCAATAGCTCCATCCATGTTTTGTCGGACGCGTTGAGCTGTTCATCATCAATGGACTTCAGTGTTTTCAGCGAAGCCGCGTAGTTTCTTGTCCGGTAGAGGCTCTCTGCCAAGGACAGATGATCGACAGGCGCTTTGAGTATCTGCGTGGCCTTAGCAATCTCAGGTTGGGCGGGCTCCGCGTTGTTGACCATCGTCTCTGGCTTTAGGTTCTCTTCGATTGCCGAAAGTGTAGGCTGCGATCTTTGGACTTCCGCGGAAGGGGCAGACGGTATTGCCGAAGGGATCAAAGGCGGCGTCATTGATGCTGTGGCCGAAGGTTGTTTTGTCGTATTGCGTTTTTCGATGGCTTCGCGGCGTCGAAGTCGTTGAAGCAAGTTGATTCGTTTTTTTAAGTCGCTTACGCGTTTGCTCTGATCGTTTTTGTTCGTGGCAACGGACAGTGGTTGAGTCGTCAAAGGTGCCGCCAAGACCGCTGCGTCCAACGGAGTTGCAGCGGCCTCTGAAGTGACCTGTTGTCCAGTGATTTCGTCCTGAGCTCGCTTCACTGTCTCAAGCAATGAGTTGAGGTTCTTTTCGATGTCGCTGCCAACAACGTCAACAGGCGTGTTGCGATCGATCGGAATTAACGCCTCGACCTCGGCCGATGGCGAAACGGCACCGTCCTGGGCGCGAAGCAATCCTCCGCCCGCAGGCAACATGATCAGGAACGCCGTAATAAGGGACGCCGTACGCCACGGTTGGCATATTCGAATGACTGGATAGTTGATGTGGTACATAGGTTTCTTCGCGTTACGGCGTTACGGTCGAAGAGTTTCGCAGTTCATTCGAATCGCCTTCGGGCAGTAGCCCGGCAAAGCACAGAGCAGCCGAGTAATGTTGTCCCGAATTTTGATAGGCATTCCCCAGCATTTTCATCACCCGTTTTTGATCGGCTTCGTCAAGAGACAGTTGCAAGAGTGCTTTGCAATTTTCAATCACACTGGATGGGTTGCCAGTACGCGCGACGATCTCGTTTTGCATTAACAAGCTGCGGATACGCAAGGATGGATCATCAACTTGCTCCATTGATTGCAGCGTCTCCAGGGCCTTCTGCGGTTTTCCTGCTTCCCTGAGGATTTCGGCTAACTCAATCGGGATGCGCGACTGCCAGTATCCTATGGGCACTTCGTCGGCCGCCTTTGTTAGATGCTCTATCGCTTTACTGCGAAACCCAACAGCTGCGAACGCGCGCGAGACCATCAGGTGCTCCACGAAGTCTTTGGCGTCACCCGCCTGCAATGCCGCGAGCGAAAGCACTAGGCGTTCGCCTTCGTTTTGAAGACCGTTGGTGGGTTTCACGACTTGAAAGCGTGAGTGCGTCGATAACACTGTCGCCAATCGACGGTTCGATGGATCGGTGAGGCTGGATGCATGATTGAACAGGACTTGGTTCGCGGAATACGCGTCAGACAAAAGCAGGTAAGCCTTGGCAAGCGCCATCAATGCTCGGTTTTTTTCCTCGGCTTGCGTCGCCAGTCGTAGCCCGCGGGAAGCAGCCGCGACGGCGCGTTGGGGACGGCCTAAGCGAATTTCGATCTCACCAATCCATGAATACGCCATCGCTTGTAGTTCGGGAGACAGCGTCTGATCTAGCGCGAGATAGTAGTCGTTTATCGCGGAATCAAAATCACTTTGCTGCAAAGCGAGTGTTGCGGCGTTAAATAGGATCTTGGCATTCAGTTCGCCGACCGGTTCCAATCCGCGCGCGGCATCGTACTTTTCGGCAGCCGCTCCCACTTCGCCTAGCAGGAAGCTGTTATTGGCATCGTGCATCAAAGCGGCGATCCGTTGAATGCCATCAGGAAAATAGATTTGTAGTTGTCGTTGGAGCCGTTGTGCACGCTGCAATGCAAAGCGTTTGTTCTGGTCTGCGTTCCATTCGTCGGCGTGAGAGATAGTGACGATGCCGCCGCGTTGGTCCCAAACAAGCGAATGAGTGCAAAGCGTCTGGTCCAATAGCAGTGCGATGGGCATCGCAACCGCGTCAACGCGTGCCGAGCGCCCAGCGATGGTAGAGCGCGCGGTTGCACTCAGGTCGATCTTGATCGATGCAGCCCGTTCCAGATCATTCAGTAGTTGCGAAATGGGGTAGGCCCAAGACTTGACGTTGGCCAGGATCAATGACACGTCATCGATAGGGCGTTGGACAACTTCCAGTATATCCTTCGCCTGGCCGTCGTCTTGAGTTCGCCGCCAAGAAGACTCCTGAAGCATTGGCTGCAACTGAGTTTGGCACCAGTGGTATTGCAGGACGTCAGTCAGTTGCTGCTGTTTGCTGGCCGCGGTCTGCGAGGAAGATTCCGCAAGATCCACGGAAGCCAGAGTTCTTTTTTGCAACGCATCGCTTAGTTGCTTGCTGATTGCCAGACGCATCTGAGCGGGGTAGCTTTCGCTGGAAGTCATCAAATACAGTTCGCTCAGCAAATGCGTTGCTTCTGTCACGCGATTTTGTGCATCCCAGATGCGTCCGGTTCCGATCAACGCCCAGATCTGCTCGGGCGTGCCGCGAGTCGCCGCGGCGATGGTGTCGCTGAAGTGGCGTTCGGCTTGCTCCAAAAAACCTGCGTCTTCGGCAGCCAATGCCATGCGCAACTTGATCGACGCGCTCATCGATTTTGCCAGATCAGTCGGGATTCGCTGATACTGCTTGTAAGCACCGATCGCGTTCCCACCTAGTAGCAGTCGGTCTCCTTGTCGGATTGGATCGAGATCCAGATTGAGGTTCGCTGCTTCTTCGGCATTGGGTGTTTGTGAAGAAACTTCGGTGAGGGTCAACCCTCGCGGTTCTTCGTCTGGGGGTAAGCCCTCGTCAGGTTCCTGGGAGGCTGCGGCACTGCTTGTGGTGCTTTCATTTTCCGTGGCTGAAAAAGGCCAGTTGTAGACCAGTCCACCTACGACACCAATCGTCAGCAACGCTGCTATCAGGATCGTTTGGTAACGGGACACGAGTAAACACCTGGCCTTTGGATAAACGAACGCTTTGCGAACGAGCCGCAGAGTTGCTGCTCGTCTTCGTAAGGGTTCGCCTTCATCGAAAATCAATCCGATCGGATTGCTCAGAAGAGTCACCTCGTTCGCTACAACCTCTTCGACGGACAAACCCGTCTCTCTTTAAAAATTGCGTCGCTTTAGAAATTCACTAGCAAGTTATCTGCCGGTGCTTCGACAACTCTCCCTGAACACGAAACCAAAGCGGAGGAAACCATGAGAATCGAACCCGGCAAAAACTCAGTCCCAACGCCAGCAGCAAAACCTGTTGCTCGGCCGTCGACTGGGTCAAGCCCATCCGGGGCTGTTCGCGGTAACGCGGCTGCTGCGGTGGACACGCAATCGATCAACGTCGTTTTACAACTGGTAACCAACACAAGCGAAATTCGCGAGTCAGTTGTCAACGACATAAAAGCTCAAATCCAAAACGGAGAATACCTTGCCAAGCAAGATGCTTACGAAACGGCAAGCTCCATTTTGAATCTGTAAACCGCCTCGGCGAACATCCTCGCCAAGGTCACTAAGGACGCCATCACAGAACAAGGAGGTTTAATTGACACTTTACCAAGGTACTAAATTATGAGTCTTTCAA
>CAYUGI010000046.1:0-30832 GCA_964444105.1 uncultured Pirellulaceae bacterium | reverse complement strand
TTAGCGATAACGAATGCAAACTTTAAGCCAAGTATCTCTGATGAAAATTCGTCGACTTAATGTGATCATCCTAGCCTTCGTCTTGTTCGTTGCTCTTGCGACGGCAACGACGGGCGTCGCTGCCGATGTCGCGCCAACGAAGGCTCAGATGCCGACGAAACACGCTGCTCTTTTCGAACAACATTGTTACGATTGCCATGACTCCTCTAGCGAAGAAGCTGGGGTTAACCTGGAGTCGATCTCGTATGGGGTCAGTGATTCGATTGAAACGGCTGAACTCTGGCAAAAAGTTCTCAACGCGATTAACTCGGGCGAAATGCCGCCTGAAGATTCCCAGCCGCTTGCTGACGCTGACAAAGCAGCGTTCTTGGAAGACTTGACCGATCAGATGGTGATCGCGAGAAAGATTCTGGGCGATTCCGGTGGCGTCATCCCGCTTCGGCGACTCAATCGCCGGGAGTACGCCAACACGATTGAGGCATTGCTGGGTGTTCGACCGGATGTAAGCTCGTTGCCCGATGACCAAGCCAGCTCGGGGTTTGACACGCAGGGTGCATCATTGTTTTTCTCGAGCGACCAATTAGAAAGCTATCTCGCTGCCGCCAAGCAGTCGCTAACTCTGTGTCTTCTTCCCGATGAATCAAATGCGAAAGCGAAGACACGTCGTGTCGAGCCGGAGCAAGCGCAGACCGCTCACTATCGAGAGTATCTCACAACGATCAAAGATGAGTTTGATAGGGCGACGGCTTGGAAATCGCAAAAAGAAAAGCCTCCGTCTGAGTTTGGTCTGCTGGATGAATACCAAGCGAAAAAGAAGCTCCAACAGTACAAAGAATGGGGACCGCAGCTGGAGGAGTATCTAGAGCGTCCGGAGACGAAAACGGGTGTCACCCTTATCACAACGATCAAAGCCGGCGGCACGACGAAGGTGAAGTTGCCGCCGCTGTATCCAACGGCGCCGGGCCGCTACACGATCCGTGTGCGTGCGTCACACTACCCCGATGCAGACGAGCGTTTTCATTACGTCGAGATGTCGTCAGGTATTGGATCGGAGCGAAAGTATGAAGGCTGGCGGAAGATCACGGCGTCACTTGATGAACCGGAGATCGTCGAGTTCCAATACGACCATGTGCCAGGCCAAAAACAACAGCTTTGGTTGCATCAGCGGAGTCACCAGGACAGAGCCGACAAAAATTTGTGGACCATCCATCGCGCTGAGAACGGGATGGGGACCAAGCCAGGTGTTTGGATTGACTGGGCTGAAATCGCTGGTCCCGAGCCAAACGCAGCACCGGCTGAGTCTGCAAAAAAGATACTGATCGACAGGCCTGACGGCGTAGACGACGACCGCTATGCCATCGAAGTCCTCCGGCGCTTTTCGATGCGTGCCTTTCGTGGCACCACACCGCAGCGTGAGTTCTTGAAGCAGCTCTTCGGCCATTACAAAGCAGGCCGCGAAGCCGGGCAATCGCTGAGAGAAGCGATCATCTTGCCACTTTCAATTGTTCTGTCATCTCCCGAATTCCTGTACATGGTTGAGGAGCAGCGAACTGACGGGTCGAGACAACTTTCCGGCACCGAGTTGGCAGTGCGTTTGTCCTACTTGCTTTGGAGCAGCAGTCCCGATGACGAACTGATGCGGGTAGCCATGAGTGGCAAACTTTCCGATCCAGCCGTGCTTCGCGAACAAACCCAGCGTCTGATCGCCGACGGTCGCAACAAGCGTTTCGTGTATGACTTCGTTCACCAATGGCTTAGCATGGAGCGTCTTGGCATGTTTCAGTTTGACGGCGCGATGCACCGAACGTTTGACAATGCTGCCCGCGAAAATGCACGCGAGGAGATTTTTCAAACGTTCTCCCACCTGATGAATGAGGGACTGCCCATCGGCCAGCTGTTGGACGCAGATTATGTGGTTGTCAATGATGTGATGGCTGGCTACTACGGAATTGGTGGGGTCAAAGGACATGAGTTTCGCAAAGTGATGGTGCCTGACCAGTTGCCGCGTGGTGGATTGCTTGGCACCGCTGCCGTGATGGCGATGGGTTCTGACGGGCTGCGTTCGTCCCCGGTGGAACGAGGTGCCTGGGTGCTGCGTCACTTATTAAATGACCCGCCCGCGCCCGCACCACCGAACGTTCCTCAGTTGAGCCGCCTTGATGGCGAGGTACTTTCGGCTCGCGAGCTTCAGAAGGCTCACCAGGAGCAACCGCAATGTGCCCAGTGCCATCGCAAAATTGATCCGATCGGATACGGGCTAGAGAATTTCCAAGCTGATGGTCTTTGGCGGGACATCGAAAAGATCGGATCAGGACGGAAGCGTCTGGGTCAGTTTGCGAAGTACGATGAGTTTGAAATTGATCCATCGGGAAGCTTGCCCAGCGGTGAGCCGTTCAGCGATTTTGACTCACTCCGCAAAGCGATCGCGCTGCATGAAGACGATTTTGCACGCGGATTTACCGAAGCATTGATTGCCTACGGGTTGGGACGACCCTATGGGTTCAGTGATCAGTCGCTCGCCGATTCGATTTTGGCACATGCGAAAGAGAATCAATACCAAATCACGGCGTTTATCAATGCCTTGATCCAGTCACCCTCATTTCAATCGCGATAGCCTGTCCGGTCGCCATTGGGGGCCACTCGATAACAAGTTAAGAATAACATGACCTTCAAAACGAATCGCCGCTCTCTACTTCGTGGAACCGGCGCACTTATTTCGCTGCCATTTCTTGAATCACTTGGCCACCGAAAGTTTGCCGCAGCGGCGACGCCGGCTCAGGTGCCAAAACGTGTTGTATTCATGGGCATGGGCTTTGGTGTCACGGCTGATCGGTGGTATCCCGATCGTAACTCGGTCGGAGAGAACTATGAACTGCCTGACATCTTGAAGCCGCTCAAGCGACATCAAAAAGACATCAGCATCATCCAAAACCTGATGCACCGGCATTCTGCCGACGGGCACAGTGGTAGTACGTTTTGGTTGACTGGCGCGAACCGCTACGAGATTCCTGGGCAGAGTTTTCACAATACGGTTTCCGTTGACCAAGTAGCGGCGGAGCAACTGGGCCAACAAACGCGATTTACTTCGATCCAACTGTGTGCAAAGGGGGCCGGTAACGACGGGCACGGCCCCGGATCATCGCTAGCCTGGAACCGCTTTGGCAAACCCGTTGCTGGACTTGATACACCGGTCGCGGCATTCCACCGTCTGTTTTCCGACGACGACACGCCGCTTGCCGTTCGCCAGGCTGCGATGCAAAAACAACGTAGTGTCTTGGATACCGTGACTGAGAACGCAAAGTCCGTGTATCGCAAAATTGGCAAAGAAGACAAAGACAAGCTGACGGAATACGTTCAATCGATTCGCGAGATCGAAGTTCGTTTGTCCAAAGAAGAAAAGTGGCTGGACGTCGAAAAGAAGAAGCCCGCCAGCGAAGTTCGCCAGCCGGGCGAATCGATTGAAGGCGTCGAAGAGATTCGTGTCATGTACGACTTGATGGTCGCGGCGATGCAAGTCGATGCGACGCGAGTGTTCACGTACCGCATGCCCGCTAATTCGATGATCGCCAGCCAAGGTGCCACGATGAGTGCGCACAGCATGAGTCACTACAGCGAAGGCGAACGTCGCACCGTTTCACAAAACCGTGACACCGGTCACGCGAAGCTGCTTGCTGGGTTCATCGACAAGTTGAAGAAATCAAAAGAGGCCGACGGCACCAGCTTGTTCGACAATGTCGCGTTGACTCTGGGAACTAACTTGAGCAGCGTTCACACGTTGAAGAATTGCCCCACGCTGATTGCCGGTGGCGGTGCTGGATTCAAGCAGGGACGCCACTTGGTGATGGATGATCCGAAAACGCCACTGTGCAATTTGTGGCTTAGCATTCTGCACGGCATCGGTGTTCAAGCCCATAGGCATGGTGATTCGACGGGCAGGATTGACGAGTTGTTTGCCTAATGCTCTCTACAGTGCGTATGAAGATGTCCCCGGCGTTGCTGCAATTGAAAAAGTTAAATTGACAATTGTAAATTTGAAATTGCATCGCTGGAGTTCCTGGATGGGTCTGCGTGCAAGGACGTTGAAGCAAATCTTGCCGAAGCGTGATCGCTCCCATTGGTAGCTACGGGTTGATAAAAAACCTGCGACGAACGCGAACTCCCGCAACAAAGGGCTTTCTGCACAATTGATTTTCAAATTTACAATTGTCAATTTAACTTTTTCAATTCCCAGTGCTGAAACGCTTCCTCCCACATTTTCCGCCTACATCATCTCCGCCTTTGCCCGCGCGATGCTGGCTTCCATGTCGTCGAACATTCCCTTGGCTTCGTCGGTGAAGATCCGACCGATCAAAACGTCGGTTAGGCAACCTCGATGCTCGGGGTGCTCTTTCATGAAACGACCGATGCTGAATCCTTTCGTGTAGAACGCACCGACCAATTGGCGAACCCATTGGGCTCCCTCGTTGAACGACTGGGACCAGGAACCAAGTTGGGCGGCGCTCAGGTCATTCTTTTCAAAGCCTTCGACGACCGCATCGCCCGCGCGGACTCCCATTTCCAGCGCGAAATAGACGCCGGAAGAGTAAACCGGATCGATGAACCCGTACGCATCGCCAACCAGCACCCAGCCATCTCCAGAGGGCTGCTTTGTTTTGTACGAAAATTCTTTGGCCGCTTTCAACTCGCCCAATCGAGTTGCACCGGAAAGCCGCGAGGTCAAACCGGGGCACTGAGCGAGCTCTTCGTTGTAGGTCTCCTCGGGAGTCCCCCTGCCCTTCAACAGATAATCTTTATCGGCAACGCAACCAATGCTGGTCACACCGCGGGACAGCGGGATGAACCAAAACCATGATTCACGGTTGGCCGTGTTCATGATGATCGTCGCCCCTTCATTGTCCCCTTCGCCACGAACCGCATCGCGGTAGTAACCCCAGATCGCAGCTTTCTTCAGATCCGGGTTAACTTCCTTTAAGTTCAGTTTGTTGGCGATGAACGACTGTTGACCGCTTCCGTCGATCACCACTTTGCAGTCGATCTCCTGAGCCTGGTCGTCCTGGTCGCGAACCACGACACCTGTCGTCTTGCCCTCTGCATCAAACCGAACATCCAGCAATCGCGTCCGGTCAAAGCAATCGGCACCGCATTCCGCAGCACGATCAAAAAGCATCTTGTCGAACTCGCTGCGTTCGACCTGCCAAGTATTCGCACATTCACGATCATCATGCATCTCAAAAAAGAACGGTTCCGATTCGGTGCCTTTGTGAGAAACAAACTGCACGCTCTTTTTCGTCTGCCACCCCGCATTGCGAATCCGATCGGTCAAACCGAGACGCTGCAGCGGCCAATAAGTCTCCGGCATCAATGACTCGCCCACATGGAAACGCGGAACCGGCTCTCGCTCGATCAACAGCGTGGACAAGCCCGCTTCGGCCACAATCGCAGCGGCCGCCCCGCCGCCGGGGCCAGCTCCGATAACAACGCAGTCGTATTGTGATTTTATCTTTTGCACTTGCGATACCTAGTTAACAACGTGGCCACTCAAAAATCGTCGACATTCCTGTGCTTTCGCACACGTAAAGAATATCTACTTGGGAAGCCCCGGCTAGCCACAAGTTTTTTCACGGCGTGCTTCCGCGGACGCGTTAAAAACGGCAAAGTCGTGAGAATTCAACAGACTAGGTGCGTCAAATTGGCCGATCCTGACCTGGCATTGCGTTTACGACTTATCGCTCCTCGTGAAACTGCCGTATAACGTGGCGGCCCGAAATGATAAGGAGAAACAGTTTGCCCGACGAAGATGACTCGCTGCGAACTCGCTACCTGCGACGCTTCTTCTTTGGCTGGGGGCTGCTGGCGCTACTGGCGGTGCCAGCAATTGTTCATTCGCACGCTGCGATCGAAGGCCTGCTGAATCAGCCGCCCGACTGGGTGCCCGATTCGCTGAGCGAAAAAGCACAGTTCAACGAATTCACCAAGCACTTCGAGGTGTCCGACATCATCATGGTGGCGTGGCCCGAAGCGACGCTGGATTCGGAATCGCTTGACGAAGCTTCGGAAGCTATCGCGCCACTTTGCCATCGGTCGTTTGATGGCAACCGGGACGCCGACTCGCTTAATCGATTGTCGCCGACGGCTAAATCTTTGGTGGAGGAAATCCGGGAGACCTCCAAAACCTTGACCCCGTTTCAATGGGCACGCAGCGGCACTGAGACGCTGGAGAAAATGACTGCGGCGCCTGCACGACTGCCCAGGCGGACCGCGATCGCACGCATGAGTGGCTCGCTGGTGGGCCCCGACGGCGAACAAACCTGCATCGTGATCTCCTTGGGTGAAGAAGGCACCGTTCATCGCCGCAAAGTCATCCCACTTCTTCGTAAGTTGATTACGGAATCGGCATCCGTCCACGACAAAAATATTTCCATGGTGGGCAGTCCATTCGATGGGGCAACGGTGGACGATGAAAGTGTGCGTTCGATTCGGACGTTTTCTCCACCGTCGGCCGTCATCGCCGCGATCTTGTGTTTCATTTGCTTGCGGTCGATCTGGCTGACGCTGGTGATCAGCGTCATCGCGGTGGTTGGTGAAGGCATGGTGTTGGCGGCGGTGTATTACACCGGCACGCCGATGAATGCGGTGCTGATCGTGTTGCCGCCGCTGGTGTTTGTTTTGACCGTCTCGGCAGGGATTCACTTAAGCAACTATTACTTGGATGCCGTTCACGAATTTGTCGACATGACGCCAGCAATGGCTGCGCGACGAGCGCTGAAAGCAGGCACCGCTCCGTGTTTGCTGGCGACGGGAACGACGGTGGTGGGGCTTGGTTCGCTCATGCTGGTTCGCCTGGAACCGATTCGCGTCTTTGGAATGGTGTCGTCGATTGGTGTCATGTCGACGTTGGGGATGCTGTTGCTGATGCTGCCCGGCGCGATGGTGTTGACCAAACCCAAACGAACAGACGAATCCGAATTGAAGCCTGCGGAAGTTGGCCCGCTGCGAAAGTACATCCGCGCGAAAATGCGTTCGCGGCTGGCGCACCCATGGCCGTTGATCGTGTTCTTTATGATTATCACTGCCGTTTTCGCCACTGGTTTGACCAAGCTGGAGACGACGGTCAGCATCCCCAGAATGTTTCGCCCTGACAGTCCCATTCGGACGCAGTACGCTTGGTTCGAGCAAAATATTGGGCCGACGATCACGGGAGATATCCTATTGAAACTACCGGTGGCTGGCGAAGACGACGACCCGCTGGAGCGGTTGGATCTGGTTAAGCGTGCTCATCTGCGGGCACACAAAATGGACGGCGTCGACGGAGTGCTTTCGGCGATGACGTTCGTGCCAGCGATTCCCAAACGCCGTTCACTGACAGCCTCGGCTGCGCGTGGCGCGATCCGCAGCTTGATTTCTGATCCGGAGTCATCGATCGGCAAGCTGGACTTCATTTCTCGTGATCGTGACTTCGAGGTCTGGCGAATTAGTTTGCGGATGCCTCAAAGTGAGGAGACTGATTTTTCGGTCAAGATAGCGCAGATTCAGTCGGAGATCCAAGACGAGCTCTCCGATAGCGAAATCCCAGTCGAAGTCATCATGACGGGGCATGTCGCGATCGTTCAAAAAGCTCAGCAGGTTTTGCTCCGCGATTTGTTCCGCAGTTTCATGGCTGCTTTTGGAATCGTCGCGATTGTGATGATTTTTGTGCTGCGGAATTTTGTGGGAGGAATCTTGGCGATGGTTCCAAATTTGTTTCCCACCGTCGCCGTCTTCGGAACAATGGGCTTGGTCCGTTCGCCGCTGGATATTGGATCAGTGATGACCGCTAGTGTGGCATTGGGGATCGCGGTGGATGACACCGTTCACTTGTTAAGCCGTTACGGGTCGCGCCGGGCGCGCGGGTTTGGACAGATCAGAGCTTCGTTTGGTGCTCTTGGGCAATGCGGCTGGGCAATGTTTCAAACAACAACGGTTTGTGGCCTTTCACTGATGGCGTACTGGTTCAGCGATTTTGTCCCGACCAGCCGATTTGCGTTGCTGATGTTCGCCCTGCTGTTCGCCGCGCTATTTGGCGATGTCTTGTTGCTGCCTGGAATGATGGCTAGCGCACTGGGGCGATGGTTGGCGCGTAGTGTCGGCGTGAATCCTCGAGCAACGATCAGCGCCGATCAACCCGCTGCGGCTCCCGAGACGACAACGCCAATTGATTCGCGATCGGATTGATTAACGCATTTGGCTCGGTGCTTCAGTTCGCTGCCTCGCCAAGTTTGGTCTTGCGAAACCTGGCGGGAGCCATCCCGGTTCGTCGTTTGAATTGCCGGTAAAAAGTCGAAAGATCATTGAAACCGCACTCGAACGCTACCGAAGCGATGGGCAGCGAAGTTTCGATCAATCGTGATTTTGCGTGTTGGATTGCCAGTTCATGGACATAATCCAGCCAGGTGCGCCCGGTGATTTCCGTGAAGCACTTCGTGAAGGAACGACGCGGCATGACTAACGATCTTGCCGCATCATCGATCGTCGTTGCCTCAAAAAAATCGGTCTCCAATGCTTCGACATAGCGACTGACGCGATCGCGATCCGTCAGCACCGTATCGGTTCGCGTTGTCGGCGCATTCTCTTGGCCAACACGCTTTGCGTCCATGATTCGTGTCAGCAACTGCAGTGAATCGGCAACCATTGCAAGCGGACGGTTGTCATCATCGTCACGCTGTTGGCTATAAACCATTCGTCGCATCAGCGCGGCAATGCGACTGGACAAGTGCCCGTCACCGTCAATCTTTTGCGTGCCTAGTCGAGCGAGAAGATGGGAGTCGAATGAGAGCAACTGTGTTGCCAAGCAACCGATGTATAAGCTGCAAGCCGAACCGGGTGAATCCACGATTCTGTTGGCGGTTTTCGACGGGACGATCATCACGTCTCCAGCGGCAAAACGAAACGCATCGTTACTGAAGCGAAATTCGCCTTCACCACGCAGCACGTAGACAATCTTGACGAAATCATGCGTCCGCCATTCCATGAAGAACTGCGGTGAGTGATGGCTTTCCAGGACGAGAACGCCCCAGGGAGGCAGCTTTTCCTCCAAGGCCTGGGCCGTGAGATGTTTTTTCACTGTCAAACCTGCTTGATTGCCCGATTTGCAAAACTAAGAGTGGCCCAATGTACCAAGACGTTTGATGCTCGTCAGGCTATCTTTCACGCTTGTCATGACCAGTTTGGCCCAATTCGCAAACCCAATTCCCGCCATCTCATTACACATGTCGCAAATTGACCCGCTTTCACTGCTCACACCCGGTCGCAAGATCCACGGTATTTCGGCGATCCTGCTGCCGCTTCATGCTGATGACACGGTGGATTGGCCCAGCTTTGAATCTCACGTCGCACGAACGCTTGACGCAGGTTTGGCGCCTGCGATCAACATGGACACGGGCTACGCACACTTGATTGACGAGGCGACTCGTATCGAAGTGCTTAAACGAACCGGAAGTATCGCTGCGGGCCGGAAGTTCGTTTCGGGGGCTTTCGTGAAAGACAATCCAGGCGACAAGTACAACGCGGACGCTTACCGTCAAGCGATGGATCAAATTCATCAGTGCGACGGCGTGCCTGTGATTTTTCAGTCCTACGGATTGGCAAATGGGAGTGACGACCAGATCGTGCAAGCCTATCAAAGTTTGGGGGCGACCAGTGATGCGTTCTACGCGTTCGAGCTCTCGCCGGTGTTTGCACCGTTTGGCAAAATCTATTCGCTCGATGTCTACTCGCAGCTGATGGAAATCAGATCGTGCGTCGGCGCGAAACACTCGTCGCTTAATCGAATGCTGGAATGGCAACGACTAGAACTTCGCAATCGCCAACGTCCTGGCTTTCAGGTTTGTACCGGAAACGATTTGGCCATCGACATGGTGATGTACGGAAGCGACTACCTGCTGGGGCTCAGCACGTTTGCCCCCGAGGCGTTTGCGAGACGCGATGCGATGTGGGAGTCCGGGGACCCGGAGTTCTTTGAACTGAACGATCTGCTTCAGTACCTTGGTACATTTACGTTCCGCCCCGAAGTGCCTGCTTATAAACATTCCGCAGCGATGTTCTTGCATCTTCGTGGAAAGATCAAAACGAATCGAACCTTTCCGGGTTCTCCCGAGCGACCTGAATCCGACATTCCAGTTTTGCAAAACATCGCGGACGATTTAGAAAGACGCTTGAGCAGCTAAGTCCTCTTTGTCCAACAGCCTGCTCACTCTTGCTCCCCAACAATCCAACCAGATCCCACCATGGCTTACCCTCGAATTGCCAGCTTTAAGACGCATGCTGATTTTCTCGCCCGTTTGGACGAACTTGGCATCACCCTGCCTTGCGACGAAAACGTTGACTCGGGTGACGAAAGTGTCCTGGCGGCTTCATCGACGATCGACGAGATGAAAATCGGCAATCGTTTCAGCATTTTGCCCATGGAGGGATGGGATGGAACTGTTGAGGGCAAGCCGACGGAGTTAACGCACCGACGCTGGCACAATTTTGGGATCAGTGGTGCCAAATTGATTTGGGGCGGCGAAGCCGTGGCGGTTCGCCATGATGGTCGCGCCAACCCGAATCAAGTCATGATCAACGATGCGAACTTGTCCGAAATTGAATTGCTACGAACCGGTTTGATCGACAAACATGCGGAGCGATTCGGTCAGACTGACGACTTGGTCGTTGGACTTCAGCTGACCCATTCAGGGCGTTTTGCTCGCCCCAATGACAAAGCGAAAGCCGAGCCTCGACCCGCGCAGCGCAACGCTGCTTTGGACAACAAGCAGGGAATCAAAGATGATTCCGCCGTTTTGACCGATGATGAACTGGCGCAGTTGGTGGATGATTTCGTAGCTGCCGCTGCGATGGCCGACAAAGCTGGATTCACCTTTGTCGATATCAAGCACTGCCATGGCTACCTGGGGCACGAACTGCTGAGCGGTGTTGATCGCAAAGGAAAATACGGTGGCAGTTTCGAGAACCGCACCCGTTTCCTGCGTGATATCGTCGCTGGTATCCGAAGCGTCGCACCGAGATTGAAGTTTGCGGTGCGTGTGAGCATCTTTGATTTCTTTCCTTACAAACCGGGTGAGGACAACATTGGCATCCCCGATCCGTTGGGCAATCCGAAGCTGGAGTTTGGAGGTGACGGATCAGGGTTGGGCATCGATCTGGCCGAGCCATCCAAGTTCATGAATCTGCTACAAGAGCTAGGCATTCATTTGGTTTGCACTACGGCGGGAAGTCCTTATTACAACCCGCACATTCAGCGGCCCGCCTACTTCCCGCCCAGCGATGGCTACCAGCCGCCCGAAGATCCATTGGCAGGAGTTGCGCGTCAGATTCACGCGACCGCGGAACTAAAAAGCAAACACCCCGACATGTTCTTTGTTGGGTCGGGCTACACCTATTTGCAAGACTGGTTGCCCGGAGTCGCTCAGGCGGTTATTCGCGATGGCATGGTTGATAGCGTTGGCTTGGGGCGAATGGTTCTGTCGTACCCTGACATGCCTGCCGATATTATCGCGGGCACGGTGATGACGCGAAAGAAGATATGTCGCACATTCAGCGACTGCACCACCGCGCCTCGAAACGGCATCATCAGCGGGTGCTACCCATTGGATCCGTTTTACAAAGCGATGCCAGAACGAGCGGAATTAAATCGAATTAAGAAGCTGTCGATTTAGTGCGAGGAATGGGTTCCTTGCTCGGCTTTGGGCAATTTTTCCACCGCAGCGCTGGTCAGGGAAGTCGTGCCCCATTTTGCGTCGGGCGTTTGACGCATTGATGGTGGCACTTTGACAGAGACGGCAGGAGCGTCATCGCGCGCAAAATCCTTGAAGCCGTAAGATCGCGCGGGTTTGGCAACCGAGTTGTTCGCGGTTGAAACTTCTCCCGTCGGCAAGTCATTGGACCGAATCGGACTGGGAAGCCGAGCGGCTTGCAGATCCAGCTGACGCTGCGGTTTCATCTCGCTTGCGGAAGTCTGCTGAACCCGACTCCACGTGGAGTCTGACGAGAGGATCGAAGCGTTCCTCGTGTTGCTGGGCAGCGGATCCGCTAAAGCACTTTTCGCCGGAGGTGTTGATTTCACTAACGAAGGCTTTGGCAGAGGCGTCTCCACCGTGACTGCGGGGATCGATGTTGCGAACTTGCTTGATGACTCAGCCGCATCTATGGGCAGGGTCGGGCACTTCGCGGTGACCAGAGAAATGGGACGCGCGGCACGGTTCAGGGTTGGCTGGTGCGCGCATCCCGTAGCAATGACTATTGCTGGCAGAGCCAGGAGCAGCATGCAGCGAATGAGGTTCTCGTTGTGCATCCGAATTCTTCCACCTGTACGATCTGAATCGATTGAACGTCTCATTAGTTTCGTTCGGGTTTTTCGATGCCGACGGATCAATGCGTCAAACGGATTATGCACGTAGTATCGAATGGCTGGCTGGACGATGCGTACAGCCGCTCCTTGCGGTAGATCCGGAAATCTCACGCTGACCAGCAAGGTCCAATGCAAGCAGGGCAGCGCAGCAGCGGGTTGGAACGCCGTGCTGGGCCGGGAAGCCCAATTTCGGTGTCTGGCGTTTTTGCACGGCGAACACAATTTGACAATTTGTGACGAATATACGGATTAGTCCAAACATTCCGGCATGTCGCGTCGATGAATACAAACAGAGCTCCCGTGGTGTTTTCGCCGCGTGGGTCGCGTTATTTGGCTATCTTGACGCCCCAAAACCACCTGCCTAAACTCACCAGGAGTTAAGTTGATAGTGGCAAAGGGTTTACAGCGATTGCCATGATGTGATCTACACACGGTTGGGAGCCGGGATGACCAAGAAAGACATCGTGCGAACGATTTCCGAAGAAGTTGGCCTTACCCAACAGCAAACCAAGGAAATCGTTCAAAAGACGTTTGACGCCATCATCGAATCATTGGTACGAGAAGGTCGTATTGAACTGAGAAACTTCGGTGTGTTTGAAGTCAAAGCCAGGGCGGCGCGAAAGGCGCGCAACCCAAGGACAGGTGACGAAGTGATTGTGCCAGAGAAGCACGTGGTCACTTTCAAACCTGGAAAGAACATGGAAGCAAAGGTGCGAGAGTTTTCCGAGCGTGAGCTAGCTAAGAAACAATCAGCTAGCAATGACACGGAGGCGATTGCTGACAACAAACCCAACCTTTCGGGAGATCCAGGTGGCCACAGTGGTCGCTGGGACAATGCCTGAGCAAAAGATCGTTCGTTCCGGTTAAGGGTTCGAACACAAAGTGATCGTTCACGGAGGAACGTCTCGATGCGTCGACTACTGCAACTTACTTTTTTGGCCGTTTGCTTCAGCTCCACCGTGGGTTGTTTCTTGCCGATCTATTCAGCACGTCCAGAACGACGCGTTCAACAATTGCTGTACACGTCGGAAGATCTGCGCTCACTGGTTGATGAGTGGGAGCGATTCTGGTTGCTTGACTCACCAAGCCACCTGTCGCCGATCCGTACGCACGGCGGCATTCTTTAGACGCTTGGTCTTCAGCGAAAGAACGCTAGGTGAAGGCTGTCACACCAGATCCAAGATCCGTCGCATCTCTGCGACCGCTTCTCGCATGCCTACCATCACGGCTCGGCTGACGATCGCGTGACCAATATTCAATTCCACCATGCCAGGAATGTTCGCGATGTCGCGGACGTTCGTGTAGTTCAATCCATGGCCTGCGTGCAAACGCAGCTTTGATGCCCTGGTCGCTTGGGCGGATTCGATCATCCGGGACAGCTCGTGTTCTCGTGCCTCGCGTTTTGCTAAAGCGTAGGGCCCTGTATGCAGCTCGACTGCATCGACGCCCAGTTTTGCCGCCGCTTCGATCTGGTCAGGTTCGGGATCGATAAACAGGCTGGTCAAGATCCCCGCGTCTTTCAGACGATCGATGGCTTTGGCGATTCGACCCTTATCGGACAAGACGTCCAACCCGCCTTCGGTGGTCACCTCTTCACGGCTTTCCGGAACCAGCAATCCCCAATCGGGCTTTGCGTTGCACGCGATCGATAGAACTTCGTCGGCGCAAGCCAGCTCGAAGTTCGTCTTAACAGAAACGGTCTGCATCAAGACTTCGACATCGCGATCTTGGATATGACGACGGTCCTCGCGCAAGTGAAACGTAATCCCGTCAGCTCCGCCTTGTTCGGCAAGTGCCGCTGCCACGACGGGGTCGGGCTCGTATGTGCGACGAGCCTGGCGAACGGTCGCGACGTGGTCAATATTTACACCCAGTTCAATCATGATTCTCTCTAACGGACCATCTCAATGGATTTTCGCAGCCACTGTATTTCCTGCGAAATGTCATCTGCTAAATCACGCTTCCGCATCGACTCGGGCAACACCGACCAAGCATACGTTTCGATTTCTAAGTGCCCTGTAAATTCAACGGACGTATCAGCTGCCAGCAAGGTTCGAAGCACTTCCAGCACATCCTGATGACTGGTTGCTAGATGCCCAAAACGCTCCAGAAAAATCGGCACGTGAAAATGAACCACCCAGCGATCGTCTTCGACCGTTCCCGAACCCTCGCGAACCGATTGAATCAACTGCGGAAGGTCTTCGGCTAACCGAAATTCCTGGTCACTTGATCGGCACCCAGTTTGGTGCAGATAGCGATCTTCGGCAAAATCGGCCAACTGATCAATGGCTTCCTTGCGACGACCATCGGCCATTGATTCCCATTCCACCAGAATGGCGCTGCTGACTTGCACTTTACCGATCGCGATACCCGCACGCCCCAAACGTTGGATCACAGTGGCTTGCGGCTCCATCATCACCGCGCTGTGACAAACATCATGGCAAACCGTGATGTACTTGCGATGGGATGCCTCGGGCAACTGGGTTTCAAAGAACGCAGTGACGTCTTCGGTGGTATCCAGAATGCAGCCCGGTTCCGGTTCGATCGCAACGACAATTCGCCGCCCCGTCCTCGATTCAATCTTTTGCAAATAATCCGCAAGCTCACGGAAATTGCTGCCTGCCATTTGAATTGTTTTCAGCTCATCCGATTCACTTTCCGAACCGGACGGATTGTTTGGCCAACCAATCGGCAGGGTGCTGATCGATCCCACAAGCGGGCTATCTGCACTGCCTGCTGTATCGCTCGATCCGTCTGGCATGATCGCTGACAAAATGTCCGCCAGCCTTTGGGTATACTCCAGCCGCTGTCGATCGCACCACGTTGGCAAGTAAACTTGGTGCTTCACGACATCTTGATGAAAGTTGTCAAACGGAAACCCATTGATCGTGAAGGCATCCAGCTGACGATCTTTCAAGAACTCTGCGAACTGTTTTGCAGCGTCGCCAGAGACGAGTTCGCATGACGCTTGATCGGGAATCCAGAGACCAACGCCCAAGGAATTTTGATCGCTGATGTCACCTTTGGCGACTAGTTTCTGTCTCACGGGGACAGCGAATTGGTCCAGATTGTCGCGGATCGACGGCAAATCGACCCCGGCATGCACATTGGTGCAATAGCCGATGGTTAGTTCTGGAGAGCTTATATTCGTCACAGTTCGACGTCCTTGTAAGATTTGCCCGGACAGTTTTACCACAAAGGTGCCTTATCACCACCTTAGGCCAACGGCGAATTAAAGTTGAAGCAGACGCCGCCGCTCGATACTCCCCTCTTTGAACGCACAGAATTTGGCGAAAGTAGTACACCGTGAATCGATTCCTTCTGTCTGTTGTTTGCCTGACCCTGGTCGCCTCGCCAGCGGCTGCGCAGTTCTTGCCCAATCACAAGCACTCCGACTCCCAGGATCGCTTTTTTCAAATCGAATCCTGGTTGCCTACACCGACCGAGTCTCGCTTGGCTTCGGGTGCTCCTGGGCCACAATATTGGCAGCAGCGTGCCGACTACCAAATCGACATCGTGCTTGACGATCAGAATCAACGAATCACCGGAACGTCGCGGATTCACTACCAGAATCGTTCCCCCCACACGTTGAGCTACGTTTGGGTTCAGCTCGATCAAAATCTCTTTCGCCCTGATTCGGATGCCGCAAAAACGCGAACGGCACCCTCGTTCGATTCACGCGTGCCATTTGGAACCATGAAATCGATTTTGGTGCGCGAATCGTTTGACGGTGGATTCAAAATCAAATCGGTCACCGACGGTGCAGGGAAACCGATTGATCACACCATCGTCAAAACGATGATGCGCGTTGATCTCCCCACGCCGGTCACAGCGGGTGAATCAACGCAAATCAATATCGACTACGAATTCAACATTGTCGATGCAAAACTGATCCGTGCCCGATCTGGGTACGAGTATTTCAAAGAGGACGAAAACTACATTTACGAGATCGCTCAATTTTTCCCTCGCGTCGCTGCCTACACGGACTACGCCGGATGGCAAAACAAACAGTTTCTTGGGCGCGGCGAATTCACATTGGAATTGGGCGACTATCAAGTCAGCATCACGGCACCCAAACACATGGTTGTCACCGCGACCGGAGAATTGCGTAACCCCGGCGACGTGCTGCAAGCGAAGTGGATCGATCGCTTAAACGAAGCTCGCGACAGCAAGAAGCCTGTTTTCGTGATTACACCGAATGAGGCCAAAGAAAACGAGCCACTTCGCAGTGACGAGACAAAGACGTGGCTTTTCGATGCAAAGAATGTTCGTGACTTTGCTTTCGCGGCGAGTCGCAAGTTCATTTGGGATGCGGTGGGCGTCCAGGTGGACGATCAAAAAGTGATGGCGATGTCGCTTTACCCGAACGAAGCCGAACCACTTTGGAGCCAATACTCGACTGAATCGATTGCCCACACGCTAGAGGTTTACGGGCGCTACTCATTTGCCTATCCCTATCCGGTCGCGATCAGCCTCAACGGGCCGGTCTACGGGATGGAATACCCGATGATTTGTTACAACGGCCCGCGCCCCGAAGACGACGGTACGTATAGCAAAGCAACGAAGTACGGATTGATCTCCGTGGTCATTCACGAAGTGGGCCATAATTTTTTCCCAATGATCGTCAACAGTGACGAACGCCAATGGACCTGGATGGATGAAGGGCTCAATACGTTTTTGCAATATCTCGCAGAACAAGAATGGGAGGAGGACTACCCCTCTCGGCGTGGCGATCCAGAAAAAATCGTGCCTTACATGCGAGGCGGAAACCAACGTCCCATCATGACGGGCAGCGAAGAGATCCTGCAGTTCGGCAACAACGGGTACGGAAAGCCGGCTACGGCGCTGAATGTTTTGCGCGAAACGATCCTGGGCCGAGAGCTTTTCGATTTCGCTTTCCGCGAGTACGCAAGACGCTGGAAGTTTAAGCGCCCCTCGCCGTCGGATTTCTTTCGCACGATGGAGGATGCGTCGGGAGTGGATTTGGATTGGTTTTGGCGTGGATGGTTCTACAGCACCGATCATGTCGACATCGGAATCGAATCGCTTCGTTGGTACAAAATTGACACCGGCGATCCCGACGAAGCGGCCGAACGCAATCGGCAAGAAAAGGACAAGAAAGAACCGACGCTTAGCAAGGAACGAAACGCCGATTTGCCCAAACGAATTGAGTGGCAAGCGGGATTGAAGGATTTTTACAACAGCCCCGACTACGACCCACTGAAAGCCGAAAAAAGTGATCGCGAAGCGTTTCAAAAGTACTTGGATGGATTGGATAGCGACGAGCGAACGCTCTTGCGGCGCAAAACCAATTTCTATGTCGTGCGATTTTCAAATCTTGGCGGATTGGTCATGCCGATCATCGTGCGCGTTCATTACAACGACAACACGACTGAGATGCTGACGTTGCCAGCACAAATCTGGCGACTCAATAACCGTAAGGTCAGCAAGCTGATCGTCACCGACAAGGAGATCGTGCGATTGGAGTTGGATCCACGACGCCAGACAGCGGATGTCGATTACGGAAACAACTTTTGGCCTCCGCAATTAGTGCCTAGCCGATTCAAGCTCTTCAAGGATGGAGAGAAAAAGAACGAGATGCAAAAGGCCGAAGCAAAGAAGAAGGCGAAAAAGAAGGATGGAGACAAAGAGAAGGACGATGAAAGTGACGACGAGGAGGAAGCGAAAAAGAAGACTGCCCCGAAAGGCAAGAAGTGATGAACCTGTTTTTTACGGTTTTAGTTGCGACTCTTTTGCATCCGATGCATGAAACGGTCGCTGAGGTTCAGTGGAATCCGGAAACGCACCGACTAGAAGTCGCACTTCGGCTAAGCGTGTTGGATCAGCAGTGGATCCAACGCAATCACACGGAGAGCAAAGCGGCAGGGGACGCGGATGCAAAAGGGAATGATGCGAGCGAAATCAAAGTGTGGGCCGTTCGCTACTTAACACGTACGTTTCAGGTCGATCCTGGTAAGTCCAAGCCTGTGAATCCACCCACTTACCGCTGGGTCGGGCGCAAAGAAGAAGGGGCACACGTTTGGTGGTTTTTTGAAATCCAGCCAGCGTCAAAGCAACCACCCAAGGTTCTTTCGCAACGAATGCTGTTCGAACGCGAACAAGGCTATGTCAATCGGGTTCTTATTCTTGGGCCCTCAGCCCAGAAGAAAGATCGCACACGAAAAGATGCCACGGTTCCACGTCGCAGCGTCACGCTTACAATCCAGCGTCCCACCACAAACCTGGATGTAAAACCTGATGACAAACCAGACGCCACTCGGCGATAACACTGCGCCACTCGGCGATAACACTGCGCCACTCGGCAACAGCACGACGTCACGACATTTGACTGCCGAAGTCGTTTCCATTGGCGACGAAATGACCAGCGGCGCACGGCTAGACACCAACGCGCAATGGCTATCACGTCGACTGGGTGAACTTGGCATCGAGGTCACGTTTCATTCAACCGTGGGTGACACCTTGGCCCACAACATCGACGTATTCAAAACCGCTTCGTCGCGAGCCGATGTCGTTGTGGCGACGGGAGGACTGGGACCAACGCGAGACGATCTCACTCGTGAAGCCTTGGCGGGTGTCGTCGAGAAACCGTTGGTCTTGTGCGATTCATCCCTGCGTCATATTGAGTCGATGTTTGCCAAACGCAATCGAGAGATGCCCGAGCGAAATCGATTGCAGGCCATGTTTCCTGAAGGAAGCGACGAGGTTTTCAATCCGCAAGGAACCGCACCGGGTGTTGACCTCGCCGTCCCGCGCAGCAATCGCCCAGCAAGTCGTATCTTCGCTTTACCTGGTGTGCCAGCAGAAATGAAACGCATGTTCGACGAAACCGTCGCGACGCGTATTTTGGAAATGTCGGGCGGATCCCGCCACATCAAGCACGCGGTCATGAAGTTCTTCGGCACGGGTGAAAGTGATATGGAGCAACGGTTGGGCACCATGATTGCTCGCGACCACCAACCACGCATCGGAATCACGGTTAGCACCGCAACGATTTCGCTGCGAATTACAGCCACCTCCCCAAGCGAAGCGGGGTGTGATGAACAGATCCAATCGGCTCGCGAGAAAATCCTTGATCGCGTCGGCGACCTTTACTTTGGAGATGGAGAAAAGTTCGAGCAGTTTCATGCCGTCGATGCGGTGCTGAAGCAGCGCGGCGAGAGTTTGGTGGTTGTCGAGCTAGGGCATGCCGCACCTCTAGGCAATGACTTTGCCTCACTGGGACGAACGGCCTCCTATCGGGGCGGTTTGTCATTGGCCGATACGCAGGACCTTTGTTCATTTGCGAATCAGAGTGACCTTGCATCAGCAATGATCGAAATTCGGCAGCGTTTCGCCGCTGACTGGCTTCTCTTGGTGGACGGGTATCCCGAATTGGATCACGCCAGCGACAAACCGCAATCGGCGGCGGAGGTGAATCTGATTGTCCTCAATCAACAAAACCAAACATCGATTGAATCGGTCACGATGGGAGGACATCCATCAATCGTGCAGCCGCGAATCGGAAAGTCGGCTCTCAGGTGGTTTCGATCCATTCTCAGTGAATCGATGTAGAAGAGACGCAGATCCATTCGCGGCAGCGAGAAAGACGCAGCGTACTTTTCAGAAGTCACTTTGCTTTTAGGCAACGCCGTGGCGGGCTTTTCTGCTCTGTTTCGCCTGCACATTGAATTTTACTCTCCCTCCGGGCAACGCCGTAGCGGATTTCTAGTCGGCGATCACCTCATATGTGAGCCGCTGGCCGTGAGGCCACGGGCCTTGTTCGCAATAGTGATCGACTTAATACCCGGCCGCTTACGCGTCGCGGCTCACAAGAATCCGCTACGGCATTGCCCTCCGGGAGAGTGAAGTCTGAAAAGTACGCTTCGGGCATTGCTACAACAGACTGCTCGCGCAAATTGTATTGGCCGGCTAGTGCATTGACGGGGCGATCTCGTAATAATTCACAACAACCTGTTTTCTGTTTATTGGATTTGCCTTAGGAGACCCTGCGATGTTGCGATTGGTACGAAGTACATCAGTGCTGGCAGCGTTTTTTGTTTTTGCGTTCACCTTTGCCGCAGTTTCGGCGCAGGACAAGACCACTGAGCCAGAAGCCGAGCAAAAACGTGTGCCAGGAGAGCAAGCAGCCGAGCCAGCACAAGAAAAACCGGATGAAAAAGAGGCCAAGCTCACAAAGTACCTTTCGGGTGCAAAGTTTGTTGGCAAGTTCACCGTCGATGGCAAAGAGAACAAGACGCCGAAAACGGAAGAGTACACGATCAGCAAATGTGAGAAGCTTCCGGCGCCCGACATGTACCGGCTGACGGCACGAATCGTTTACGGCGACGTCAACCAAGAGGTGCCGCTGGACTTAAAAATACTCTGGGCGGGGCGTACTCCTGTGATCACGATGGATCAGTTTTGGATTCCCGGGATGGGCACTTTTGGTGCAAGAGTTTTGATCCATCCGGATCGCTATAGTGGCACGTGGCAGCATGACGAAGTAGGCGGCCATCTCTATGGAAAAATCGTCACCAAAGCAGCCCCGTAAATCCCGCGCATTGCGATTGGTTTAACGCAGACAAAACACTTGCATTAGACTTCCCGTGGAAGCGCGCTATCGAGCAACCATTTAAGTTTGGCGCTCGCATCCCATTAGCGACGAAACAGCCCGTACTTGGCGATGCACCACAACGCGTGAACGCCATCGCGCCAGCCAATTTTTTTTCCCTCGTCATACCAGCGATGTTGGTACCGAATTGGCCTTTCGGTAAACCGCAAGTTTTTGCGGACCCATCGCGCCGTCAACTCAATTTCGATTCCGAAGCGATTCTCTTTTAGCTCCGGCAGGATGGCTTTCCAGTGTTCTGTCGGCGCCATCTTGTAACAGGTCTCGACGTCACTGAGCCGAATGCCGATTGCCACGCTCGACAAGACCGACAGGAAGCCGTTGACGGCTTGATGCCACCAGGGAGAGAGTTGGCGATCACAGTGCCCGTAGCGCGTCCCGTACGCCACGTCAGCTTCTTCCGCCAAGATGGGTTGTAGCAAGAACCGAAAGTCGCTGGGATCATACTCCCGATCGGCATCCTGAATCACAATCACATCGCCCGTCGCCGAAGCAATCCCGGTTTGTATGGCTGCCCCTTTGCCTAGGTTTTTCGGGTGCTTACAGACAACCAGTTCCAAGACACGTTTTGCGGCCAAACCATGACTTTCCTTGGTCTTATCGCCGCTTTCTTGGGCTTGGCTGGCAATTTGATTCCTTTCCAATTCGATGGCGTCCATCGCTGCGGCCGTACCATCGTTGCTGCCGTCGTCAACCAGGATGATTTGCATTGGCATTCCGGTTTGCACCAATCGTTCTACCACGTTGGCTACCGTACCGCTTTCGTTAAAAACGGGAACAATGACCGATAAGACAAAACCGTCGGGCAGCTCGTAAATGCCCAGTTGCCTGCACACCATTTCCCCCAGCAATCGATGCATTTTCTTAACATGCGATTTCGTCCACAACTGCGAGGGATCCTGATCCAACGGTGCGGGTGTGCCGTCACCTAAAGTGTTTTTCTCGGGAGTTTCTGAATGATCGCTCATGCGACTGTGGTTCAACGAAGATTACGAGTGGCTAAATAAAAAAGGGAAACAACGTCACTGGACTTGTACTGTCAAGCATTCCAGCGGCATCGCATTTCGATACGCACAGAACGATTATTTGGCTCACTAAAATCGTAACAAATCGTCCGTGCAGCCGTGCGCAAAGGACAAATGTTTTGCGCCGCTGTTGTCAAGAATTTGGCTGCCGTTGAATGTCGTCAAAAGCAACTTGCTCCTTGCCAGTCAAGTCGGATTCAAACCGGAAACTGTGATTGCAACCCAACTATTTTTCGTCTGCGCAAATCACACTCAGCAAAAATATTTTGATCGCAATCACTTGTGTTTTTTGACGTTTAAGAACTATTCAAATTTTATTGGTGAAGTCAGTCTTGTTTGTTGTTGACACATCGCTTGAGGATCGCCAAAGTTTGCACCATACCAATTACGACATGTCGGCGTTGAAGTGTGGCAAACGTCAAAAGACGCCGCGGCATGTTGATCTTATTCTCGGAGCTTCTCCCTATGCGATTTCCTTGTGACACAAGCACGCTTGTCTCTCTCGGCTCGCCTCCAGCGAATCAACTTGATACACCCTTCAAGTCTTTGCTCGCAAATGCTCTGAACGATCTCGCTCAGCCGGATGCTCCGACCCCACTGCGGTCCTAGCGTCCCAATCGCCTGACATCGATCAGGCCCCCTCGCCCAAAGAGTTAGCCGAATGATTCGGTACCTCTAGGATTGCCGCAAGGAACGCGGCACTAAGTTTTTCGGGAGGTGGTAACAGTTGGACGCCCACCAGTTCGTCTTCGGACGTGACGTACACGGAAGTCACTCCCTATTTTGCTTCTTCATTTTGATAGCGGGAGAGTTTACTCACAGGAAGCTCTCCTTTTTTCCAATGACAGGAACGGTTTACGTTAACGAAGGATCGTTGTAGTTCGTTCTTGAAAGTCGCGAAGACATTGAGCCAGTGGGACATGAGGTCCCACTGGCTCTTTTTCTGCCTCAGTAGCTGCGTAACCAGCCTGCTACAGTCTTGGCTTGGGTGGTTTTACTGGCTTCTGCCACGGTGCCACGCCTGTCATCTGCGTCCGGCGACGATAAACGCTCGTGCCGCTCGTCGCATACAACGTTTGCATTTTGTCGCCTGCAAACACCAGATTGGACAATCGCCCTGGACGACGCGGACGCGAAAGAATCAAGTGAGCACGTCCTGGCTGGTCGAAAATCTGTACTCCCAACTTGGTTGCTACTAGCAATTCACCCTTCGCGTTCATCGTGCAACCGTCCGCGCCGGTGTTCATCTCATCTTGAGGAGCATGCACGTACGAATAAGATTGTCCGAAATTAAGTTTTCCGTCGTCAGCAATCTTGTAGGACCAAACATAGTGGCCCATTGCATCAACCACCAGCAAAAAGCGTTGGTCCGGCGTGACGATCAATCCGTTCGGTTTCTCAGGTCCCTTGCCGACATTAATCGGCTTGTTTTCTGATCCGTCCTTGGAGTGCGGCAGGTACCAAATGCACTTTTCGTCAGGACCGGTAAAGTAGACGCCGTGATCCAAAACGACCAAATCATTGCATGACATTCCCGTGGCAAGATCCGTGCGGCTGCCGTCTGGGTCAACGCGTGTAATCGTTTTCGCCTTATTGCGCGCACAAAACAGGCGTCCGCCCAAATCAAACATTAGCGCGCTGACACCGGGCATATCGTCAATGAATTTTTCAGCGCCGATTCCTGACGCGTCTACTTTCCAAATCTCGCCTCGCGGGCCGTCAATAAAATACACGCGTCCGTCAGGCGCGACCGCAGGACCTTCGGTGTATTTATGGCCCTCGCTCACTAGTTCCCAGTCTTCGCCGGGCAACATGCGCCCTTTCAGTTCTGGATGCTCGCCGGTGTTCACCTTGAGAGGCTGCTGGAAATCGCTCCAGAGCCATCGCATTGCATCTGGAAAAATGGCAGCGCCATGTTTGCCATTGTGTCCGCCATCGCCCCACTCGTTTTTGACGTCATACCCAGCCCACTTCAGCGCGGATAGCATCGTTTGATTGGCATTCCACCAACTGCCACCGTAAATGTCCAAATCATTGCGTCCATCCTGAAGGAAAACACGCAGCGGCTTAGGTTCCGTTTTGCGAATCAACGTCGGATACTCATTTCCGCCTCGCAGCCCAACAAAGGTTCCCACGGTGCTGAACACACGCCGAAATTGATCCGGTCGATGCCAGGCAACGCCGAACGCAGCAATCGCGCCGCTACTGCTACCTGCGATGGCTCGCAAATTGGGATCATCGGTGATGGAATACGTCTGTCGCAGCAGCGGAAGCATCTCATCGACAATGAACTGGGAGTACCGATCACTTACGGTGTCATACTCAAGGCTCCGATTGAATCGATCTTGGGCAGTCTCATTGTTAGAGCTCGCGCCAGGCACCACCCCTGGGTTGATGCATAGCGCGATCGTGACAGGCATTTCACCCGAGTGGATCAAATTGTCAAACACAGTCGGCATTCGCCACTGCCCTTTTTCCTTGACGTACTTCTGACCGTCCTGAAAAACCATCAACGCCGCTGGCTGATCGGCCTTGTATTGGGCGGGCACGTAGACGAAATAGTCTCGCTCTGTTCCCGGAAAAACCTTGCTGTCACTGAACTGATGCGACGTGACTTTCCCTTGAGGCACTCCTTCGACGTGTTTGGCGTCGTCGTGTAAGGGGTAATTTTCCGGTTGGCTTTCTTGAGCGACCGAGTGGGTGGAAACGAGAAGCGTGAGAGCGGTGAGGATTTGTTTTGCGTACTGCATCGGCAAATTTTTTATCATGGGGGCAAGGAGGTCGCGACGGATCTGGTAACATTCGTGGAAACGTTCCAGCCTGCGACGCGATTGTGGTGGGACGAAGCCATACCTTAATCCATCTGCCATGATTCCGCTTCGCGACAGTATCCCCAGCCACACAACGCCGTTTGTTACTTACGCGGTGATCGCCATTTGCGCCCTGGCTTTTCTTGCTCAGCTGACGGCGACCGATCAAGGCAATTTGATTGTCGAGCAATACGGAATGGTACCGCTTCGCTTGGGCGACGCCGATGCGGCGGCGGTCATCCAGCAAAATGTGCCTGTGCAAACGCCCAGTGGCGTCCAAGTGCGAACGATTACTCACGAATTGGCGCCGGCTGCCATCACGCCTTGGATGACATTGATCACGTGCATGTTTTTACACGGCGGATGGATGCACTTTCTGGGGAACATGTGGTTTCTGTACATTTTTGGCGACAATGTCGAAGACCGCCTAGGGCACTTTGGGTTCGTGCTGTTGTATTTGGGTACAGGAGTCGCTGCGTCGATGGCGCACTATTTTCACGCACCTGAGAGTGCGATACCAACGATTGGTGCCAGCGGCGCCATCGCTGGCGTGATGGGCGCGTACGCTTGGCTGTATCCGCACGCCAAAGTGCAAGCGATCCTGCCAATACCGATTCTGCTAACCACGTTCGTATTGCCGGCGCCCGTTTTCTTAGGCATCTGGTTCGCATTGCAAACGTACAACGGCCTGGCAAGCGGAGTCGGCAGCGGCGTGGCGTGGTGGGCTCACATTGGCGGCTTCGTCGCAGGGGCCGCAATTGCTTTGGTGATCGGACGCACGCCACTGGGGCATGGCCCCGTTTCCGAACGACGATTTTGAAATGTGATTCCGAAATGTGATTCCGAAATGTGATCCTGAGCGGAAAGTTCAGTTGTTCGCAAACGGAGCTTGCGATGCCGGGATCTGTTGGCCTGATATTTTCCGGCCTAGGTGTCACACCGCGGTGGGCGCGATATAACAAAGTCATCGTTGAAACCGTCCGCTGCACCCTTCCGATCGATCCAGTCATGGCACCCGCAAAAGTTGAGTTCAAAGCCGCCTTGCTGCGTCAGCTTCATAGCATTCATCGGCAGAAACACGAGCTTGCCAGTCAATTGGAGCGTGGTCCGCGTACGATCAAAGCGGGCGAAACGATGGTTGCCAAAGCGCAAGCCGCCGTGGACAGTGTGAAGGAGTCGCTGAAACAGGCGAAGCTCGCTTCTGATGAAAAGCAGCTGCAACTCAGTAGTCGTGAAGCACGCATCGAAGAGATCAAAGGGAAGCTGAATAAGGCCGCCAGCAATATTGAATTTGACACGTTCAAAGAGCAGATCGCTGCGGACCAAAAGGCCAATGAAGTTCAAAGCGACGAGATCTTGGAGTCGTTTGAACGAATCGATGTACTTCAAAGCGAGCTGGACGCCGCTAACGCGGAGCTGGAGAAACAGCAATCCGATCAGGAGGCTCGCGTCAAGGAAGTCACGGAACGCCTTACCGCTGTCCGTGAAAATGCCGAGCACGTTGAACAGCAGCTCGCTAACGCCGAGAAAGAAATACCGTCTGCCGCCAAGGCAGTCTACCTGCGGCTGACGCAGTCGCGAGGTGAAGAGGCTCTGGCTCCGCTAGAAGTTGATTCGTGTGGCGGCTGCAATCAAACGTTGACAACGCATGTTTTGGATCAGCTGCAGTTATCCATGATGGTCAACTGTCCCAACTGCAACGCATTCCTGTACCTTGCAGAAGACAACCGCGTTCGATAACGCGGTTGTCACCACGGCTTGAGCTGCTACCGTGCCAGGATTTGAACGGCATCCGCGTGGACATTTCCGCCGGCACCGTTCGTGCGAAGCGTCACCGCGATAGCGACGCCGGACTTCGCGTCGAACTCCCCCAGCGAGAAAAAGCCGTCGCTACCTGACGGCTCTTTCATGTTCACCGTCGCCTCGGTAACTTGATCGCCGATTTCAATTGTTACGGGAACCGTATCGCCCCTGTTCGGGTGATGCTGGTAGGCGATGCGAACATCGACGCGTCCTGTCTCCGCAGCCTTGGTCTCGAACCGGATTTCCGCTTCATCGTAGCTGCGCGAATAAAGGTAGTTCGATCCGACGTAACCTTCCAAGCTGATCGCTGGCCGCCATTTTTTAGACTTGGTCGCATCGGCGTCGTCAATCACGATTCCGGGCAAACTTTTCGGGTCAATCCCTTTGCCCAATCCTTGGCCGTCTGCCAAGGTCATCGATTCTTCGGGAATCGTAAACTGATCGTCAACGCTATCGCGATAGGCATTCCCGGGAAGCTGCAACAGTGTTTCCATTTCACCCCAATAGTGTTCGTAAACATCGCGTGGTGCGCAATTGTGCAAAATGCAAACGCTGGTCGCCCGCCCGACGACTTCACCCATCATGCCGCAGGTTTTCATCACACGCGTTGTGCCCAGAGCCTTATGCGTCACGCTGATATTGCGTCCTGCCATGAACAGGTTGTTGACGTTTCGCGAATAGAAACATCGATAGGGAACCGGGTAGCCGAAGTTTCGGTCAATGCGTCGGTCGTGTTCGGCGATCGAGATGAAAGGGTTGTCTGGGAACTTGTCAGCGTATTCTTTCTTGGGGTAGTGCAAATCGATCGACCAAGTGCTGGGAACACAGCCATCTTTGAAGTCTCGTTTTTCTACCACTTCGTCGCCCGTCAGCACGACATCACCCAATAGCCTGCGTGATTCTCGGGGGCCACCGATGTAAGCGATCCAAGTCAGCACAGCGTTTTTGTGCTCGGCAGCTCCGTCGCCATTCTTCATGGCATTAAACGCGCCATAGACCGCCCGGAAATTCCAATCGCGAATTCCCTCTGCGTCCCCCAACGCATCTTTGTCGAATCCGCTCTCCCAGAACCACTGCCCGTGGTGGTCACGCGGATACGGGAAGTCCTCCATTTTTAGATCAAGAGCCCAGGGCGTTGCGGGAAAGTCGGTTGGGGCATCGACTTCATCCCATGCCCACATGTTGCTCATTCCCATGCGGCCTTTAGGCGTCATTTCAAGATCTGCGTCGGCTAAGAAGCCGATCGTTCCGTGTCCGGTGCAATCTGCAAAGAAGCGACCTTCAAATTTCAGCTGTTCGCTAGTGCGAGTGTCAAACGCATGCACCGCTTGGATCTGATCGTTCGCCGAATCTACTTTGAAAGCGTGGTGGTTCAGGAAAAGGTCAATGTTCTTTTCCGCGCGAACAATCTGTTCCTTCTTGGCGTCTTCAAACTCCTCGTACGTGCCGGGTGATTTGGTGGCTCGGTCGCAGAACTCTTCGATCATTTCACCCACGCGAGGAAACTTTCCGCGACGGATGTGGCCCATTGCCCAGACGCGAATTTCGCTCGATCCGTTGCCGCCTAAAACGGGTCGATCCTGGATCAGTGCTACCTTGCAACCCGAACGTGCCGCGGAGATTGCTGCGCCCATACCTGCGTAGCCGCCACCAACTACCACTAAGTCGTAGCCCTCTTTGACGGTAGGATCTTCTTCAAGCCCAAGAAGTTCTCGACGCCATTGTGGAAGGATATCAGTCGTATTGGGCGGTGCTTCGCTGCTCTTTGTGAAAAGAATCGCGTCGCAGCGGCCATCAAATCCTGTCAGGTCATGGATGCTGAGTTTCGTTTTCGCGTTTTTGATCTCAACGGTGCCGCCGTCGTGCCAAAACCACTTGGCGCCTTTCGTCCCAAAGGTCTCTGGCAGTGGATTGCCATCGACGAGAAGCTGGAACTTACCGGGCTGGCCGGGGGCATCCCACCGCGCAACCCAATCTTTGGTTCGCACGTAAACGTGATACTCGCCGGTCTCCGGAAAGGAAACTTCGGTGGTGGCGTCTTCAACTGGTTTTCCCAATCCGTGCGCTAAGATATATGGCGAGCCCATAGCGGTGATCGATTGCGTATCAAGTTTCCATCCGCCGCGCGACTGGAAGCTCTCTGCCTCAACAAGAACTTGCTGCGCTGTCACCGATCGAGACCCCAACAGAGCGATAGCCGTCAGGATGCAAAAAGACAGTTGTTTCATCATTCGATTCGTTGGGGAGCTTTGAGTTAGTAAAAGGCAGATTGCAGTGAATCGGCAGCATGGCATCTGAAAGGGAACAGCCCGCTTGGCACACCGGCAATTCTTATTTGGCAAGGCGTTACCACCTGCTGACAATTTCACCACGATTTTGTTGATTCGTCGTTGCGAGGTAAGAGTTTTGATTGCCAACAATCAACACAACAGCATCGCCGAAAACCTAGGGTAAAACAACTCTTTCTCGACATGGCTCCTGGCAGACTGGTCTACACTCTACGCTGCAATCTTATGAGATCTGATCCTGGCTGTCCGATTCGTTTTCGATTGCAACGAAAGCGGTTACCTATTTGAAACAGAAATCTGCTGAGAAACGTGATGCTGCGACCTTGTTTTTTATTCGCTTTCAGTCTGTCTTTGGTTGTTTGCGCGGATGGCGAAGAACGAGGCGGTAGTGAACGCCCCAACATAGTTTGGATCATATCGGATGACCTGAGTCCCGAGTTGGCGTGCTATGGCTATCCCGGCGTCAAGACACCGAACATTGATCGGTTGGCTGCAGAAGGTGCACGCTATCAGCTTGCTTTTTCGTGTGCCCCGGTTTGCTCCTCTTCGCGAACTGCGTTTCAGACAGGGCAGTATCAAACGACCGTCGGTGGACATCATCATGACACGCGGATTAAGCCTGAGCTGCCTGAGTCGATACCGACCGTCACACAATTGATGCAGAAGGCGGGCTACTTTGTGTGCAATGGGCGCGGTTACGCAGAACAAGGTCCCAAGCTCGCGAAATCACACTTGAACTTTGAATATAACGCTCGCGATTTTTTTGATGGGCATGATTGGACCCAGCGCGGTGAAGGCCAGCCGTTTTTCGCTCAGTTGCAAATCAAAGAACCGCATCGCGGCTTTGCCAGTCGGCAACATGAGTATCCCGATAGCCCGATTCCGCCGTACTACCCCGATCATCCAGTGACGACCGCGGATTGGGGAAATTACCTTGCCAGTATCGAAGTTTTGGACGCGAGGGTCGGCGGCATCTTGGACCGGTTGGACACGGAAGGGCTTACGGACAATACACTCGTCATGTTTTTTGGCGATCATGGTCGCCCGCATGTACGGGGAAAGCAGTGGTTGTACGACGGCGGTCTTCACGTGCCGCTACTGGTTCGTTGGCCAGGAAAAGTCCAACCGGGAAGTGTGAACAATCAGTTGACTTCCTTGCTGGACATGGTGCCCACAACATTGGCCGCCGCGAACGTCCCTGCGCCACAAGGCGTTCAATTGATGGGGCATGATATTCACGATCCGGATTGGAGCGGGCATGCCCATTTGTTTGCTGCGCGCGATCGCTGTGGCGAAGCGGTCGATCGTATCCGCAGCGTACGCACTCGAAAATTCAAATACATCCGTAACTTTCATCCCGACAAACCGTATTTGCAACACAGCAGCTACAAGAAACTGAGTTACCCCGTGGTCACCGTGATGCAAGTCTTGCACGCCGAGGGTAAGTGGGATTCGCCAATGATGGCGCAAACGCGGCCTGTCGAAGAACTTTACGATTTAGAATCTGACCCCAACGAAATGAACAACTTGGCTGATGATCCTAGCAAGGCAACCGAGCTTGCTGAGCTTCGTGGTTTGGTCGACGACTGGATCGAAGCGACGGGCGATAAAGGGGCGATCGACGAGAGCCTAACCGTTGATATGAAAAAACTCCGGGAAGGAAAATGGAAGTGGTTTACCAAGACAATGAAGAGCCGCGGACTGACCGCTGAGACTGCCGACAAAGAGTACTTGAAATGGTGGGAGCGTGAACTGGGTGTCGAGCAGGTCAAACGCTGAGTTACCGCCGTAGCGCCGTAGCGGACTCTGATCTTCGATTCGCCTGCAAATAGAATTTCATTCTCCCTCCGGGCAACGCCGTAGCGGATTCTCCACACTTCACTCTTCCTTCGGGG
>CAYUGI010000045.1:17045-31093 GCA_964444105.1 uncultured Pirellulaceae bacterium | reverse complement strand
ATCGCGTTCCCCGAAGGAAGAGTGAAGTGTGGAGAATCCGCTACGGCGTTGCCCAGCGGGAGAGTGAAGTCCGAAAAGTCTGCTCCGATTTGGCCCCGAGGAAGAGTGCTGCCCTTGTTGATGACTTTTGCTCGACCGGCTTGCTATCGCTCTTTCTGCACTTGCTGATAAAATTCGGTAAACCACTCGTTGACGGCGCCAAATCCAACGGCCGGATGGTACTCGGCCTCCGCTGCGGGCAGTTGCGATCGAAATTCTGTGATCACGTTTTCCGGTGAACCGTTGTGCGATTCGGCCAGATTCTTCCATTCGTTTGGATCATCCTGATGGTCGTAAAGCTCCTCTGATCCATCGTGGTAACGGATGTAGTGGTAACGCTCCGAACGCAAACTGTGGTTGCCGCGAGCGTAGGTGGTGATGATTGAATCGCGCCAATCAACGGCCGGACTGTTGGGTTCGTTCAACAATGCAACAAGGCTTCTGCCGGAGTTGGCGTCGCAGGCTGGTAGTCCGCAAAGTTCGACGAGCGTCGGGTAAAGATCGATCAGACCAACGGGGCGCGAACATAATTGCTGCTTGCGTTTTCCGGGTTCGATGATGATCATTGGCACCCGTGTCGATTCTTCCCACAGGCTGTGCTTCGAGACGCGGTTCTTTTCTCCAAGGTGATATCCATGATCGGAGAACAGCACGATGATCGTATTGTCCCAGTGTGCTGATTCGCTGAGCGCCTTGATGACTCGACCGACCTGCGCATCGACAAAGGTCGTGCAAGCCAAATAAGCTTGAGTGCATTTACGCAACTGCTCGTTATCGTTTTCGCGCAGCCAAGGAAGTTGCGGATACCGTGGCAATTCGTGAACACGCACGCCGGTTTTGGGAACGTCGTTCAGATCGTCATCTCTTATTTCGGGAACGATGACTTGTTCAAGAGGGTGCAGGTCGAACCATTTTTGCGGAACGTAAAATGGTACGTGCGGTCGGTGGAACCCTACGGCTAGAAAAAACGGTTCGCTGCGATCTTTTGCGAGCTCCATCATTGCCCATTCAGCCGTCTGATGGTCCGGCATCTGCGCATCACGATCGGGGAATGCTGCCCAATCCGTTTGTGTTCCAGTGAACGGCTGCGAATAGTCCGGCCGATAGTTGAAACGCACATCGTTGGGTGGCTTGGGGCCCTCTGGCTTCGGTCCCGAGTTACCTGTGGGGCCAGCGACATTCACTGCCTCTCTCAGCGGATAACCATGCGTGATCTTGCCTGCAGCAAGTGTCTGGTAGCCGTGTTGGGCAAAGTACTCAGGCAGCAACTTGCCACGGAAATTTTTGACATCGTCAATCATTTTTCCTTTGCCGCGAGGTTGGTCGTACAGGCCGGTTTCGTGCGGATATCGCCCCGACAGAAAAGAGGCTCGAGACGGTCCGCAGATCGGAGCTTGACAATGTGCGTTCGTAAACAGAGTTCCCTGTGCAGCCAAATCATCCATCGCCGGTGTCTTGGCTTGTGGATGTCCCCCCATGCAGCCGATCCAATCATTCAGATCGTCCACGCAGATCAACAGAACATTCTTTGGTGGCGCGGCCGCAAGGCTGTTGGTGATTAGGCAGCAAGCCACTAGAGCAATGAAAGGTTTCACACTGATATCCGCAAAGCTTGGACTTGATTGATTTGAATGGGTATCGCTTGACCGTAACAGGTGTTTGTCTTGGGTGCCATTTCTTTACACGCGTTCATGCTGTGGCGACGCGAATCAATCTGAGGTGATTCGTTGTACTCTTTTTCTATTCTGCTTACCTAGTCGACAGAGACGAGTTCGACGATGAAGTGAAGGTTCGAGTGGGCTGGGATGGAGCCTGGAGAACCTCGTTCGCCATAGCCCAGCCGTGACGGCACCCACAGTTCGATCATTCCGCCTTCACCAACCAGCTGCATTCCTTCCGTCCAACCAGCAATGACATTTCCCAACGGAAACGTTGTCGGCGTACCTTTCTCGTAGGAGCTATCGAACACGTTTCCACTTTGCAGCCAGCCTCGATAGTTGACGGTCACCGTGTTGGCGGCCGATGGTTTTTTGCCGTTGGATTTCCGTAGGATGCGATACTTCAGACCTGATTCAGTTACCGAAAAATCTGTTGCCGCATTCGCGTCCATTGGCCCCGTACCGGCTTGTAGTTCGGGACGATCGATGAAAGTGGTTGGTTTCCACTGCGCGACTGATGCTTCCGAGGTCGCTAGCTGCGAAGACATGTCGGCAGTGGGTGTCGTGCTGGGTGTCGAGGTGGAGCGACACCCAGAGAGCATGAACACGCAACCTATCACGCACCACTTCGTCAAGCGTGTTGCTCTCGTTGGGATCGCCGCCGCTGGAACACTAAAGTCTTGCATTTTGCACCAATCCAGTACACACATTGAAAGAGAAAAAAACGGGGCCCGACAGACCGAAAGTAGCGAAATCGTGGGGCCATTGAAAGTCCAACGCGTCGCTACCAGCCTGATCTGGGCTGACCTTATCTTCGCCGTTTGGCAGGTTGTGGCCGCATTTTTGGCGGGTGCTTGGTCGCTGAAACTAGGATTTCAATTCGCACGCATTGGGCAGCATTAGGACAGCAATTTTGGGAAGTCACCTGTGACCCCAGCAAAGCTATTTGTATCCATTCCCAGTTGCTGCAACATCGTGACAAAGACGGGTGTTAACGGTTGATCGTCGTGGGTGATCTCTTTCTGATAGGGCTCTTGGCCACCTCGCCAAGCACCTCCCACCGGGTTGGCTCCGGCGTAGTTCAGATACCTGCCATGCTTGAATTCCATGTTGCGGCCACCGGCAAGAACCAGCGGGTAGTTCCGTGAAAGGTGAAACGCGCTCGATGCGGATCCGTATAACAGCAGCGTGTTGTCAAGCATCGATCCTGTGCCTGCTGGTTCGGGTGTCTCTTTCAGTCTGGTTGCGAATCGCGCGAACTCTTCGTTGAGGAACCGGCAGTACTTCCCCAGGTTTTCCCATCCTCCAGGGTGTTTTGTGTCGTGGGTAAGTTTGTGGGCAAGATCGAACCCGACCGCTCGAGCGAGACGATCGCTCACCCCAGCGCCATTTTCGCGTCCGATTTGATACGTCGCGACACGAGTCGAATCAGTTTTGAAGGCAAGATAGATCATGTCCAACATTGTCCGCACGTACAGCCTGGGCGAATCGGGCGAGATGTCGGCTTCCATCTTTTCCCGGTCAACCGTGGGCAAGGGACGGTTGACCCACTCGCGAGCTTTCTGAACGCGCGTTTCCGCGTCACGAACTGAGTCCAAATATTCGTCAAACCGACGTTTGTCATCCGATGAAAGCCGCCCGCGGAGGTCTTTGGCGTCCTCTAGCAATTCATCCAGCGCACTTTCGTTTATCGCCAGTCTGCGTGCGGCATCCGCATCGCTTTTGACGAACAGCATGTCGAAAACCTTCTTCGGGCTTTGTTCCGCAGGGATCGCCCGTCCGGTCCGGCCAAACGAAAGTGTTTGTGCGGCACGAGGAGTCCCAATGCCGCCATCGGTCGACATTACAAGCGATGAGAACCGCGTTTGATCTCCGACGTGCTCGGCGTAAACCTGATCAAGAGAGATCGAATTCTGGTACAGTCCCTCGCGACGTATTTTGGCCGCCGTTAGGAATTGGTCAGCATTGCGATGGCCGTGAACCTTGCGTGCTTCTGGGTGCGAAAATCCTGATAGCAAGGTTAGGTCTTCGCGCAAGGGAGCGAAGACATCGGTGCACTTCGTAAACTTGAAGTCCGTTCCCCCGCCATGTGGAAACCAAGACCAGTCCTGGTAAGCGGGGTCTTCCCGCAGCGGCATCGGCACACCGTCGGGATAATAAATGCAGGCCAGCCGTTTCGGGTTTCTTCGTTTCGGGTTTCTTCGTTTCTGGTTTTTCTGTTTCTGGCCGTCGGAGTTCGCGGCCGACGCTGGCAAGTTGGAGCTAAGCACCGGAAGTGCCAACGCAGCACCGGTTCCTCGGAGGAAATGCCGACGGTCAAGTTCATTCAGACTGAAAGACATCTGTCGCTGTTGCTAAAGGAATGAATTGTGTCGTAGGGAGGCTCGTTAAAGCTGACGATCGCGAAGGATCTTTCACGAGATCCGCTACCTGGAATGTCGGTTAACTCTAGCATTTATTGTGTTTGGAAAAGTTCACTTGTCACCAGGCACATCACCATGGTTTTGATGCCGTCTCCGGAATTGCGTACTCGCTCCGTGATTTTTCGGATGGCGGCACGGTCTGCGAAGTCCGTTTGTCGACCAAGGCCGAAGGACGCCATTTTCTCCACCGTCGCCTGCACGAATTGCTCTTGCTTATCCTGAACGAGATGTTTTTTTAGTCCCCTCATTCCGTCTAGCTTAACCTCGCCAGGGAGATGACTTTGAGCGTCCACGTTTTCCCCCTCAATCTTTTCGCGCCATCGTCCCAGCGCATCGTAGTTTTCAAAGGCAATGCCCCAAGGATCGATCTTTTGGTGGCACGATAGGCACGCGGCATGATTACGGTGATCTTCGATGCGTTCTTTTAAGGTCAGCTTTGCGATCTCAGGATCGGTAAGATCGATCTCTGGAACGGCCGGTGGTGGTGGCGGTGGTGGATCGTTCAGCAGGTTCGTCAGCAGCCAGACTCCGCGTTTGACTGGATGAGAATCGGTTCCGTCGGAGTTCATCGTCAACAAGCCTGCTTGGGTCAGCAGGCCACCGCGATGCGTCTCAGTTGGCAAGGAAACACGACGGAAGTGATTTCCCTGAACTCCGGGGATTCCGTAATGCCCCGCAAGCCGCTCGTTAATGACCAGGTATTGCGAGTCAATGAAATCGAGGACGCTAGAATCGTGTTGCAACATATCCGCGAATAGGGCGATGGGTTCTCTCTTCATGGACTCCAGCAGCGCTGAATCGAGGCCATCGTCACCCCTGGTCGGACTCAGAAATTCCAGTGGCTGCATTTTTAGCCACTGTGCGACAAAGTGATTCGCGAAACGTGCTGATCGAGGATCGGCCAGCATTCGGTTGACCTGCTGCCCGAGAATTTCGGGATCGTTAAGGCGATCAGCTGAAGCGAGTTTCAGCAATGTTTCGTCCGGAAGGCTGCACCAAAGAAAGAGCGAAAGTCGTGTCGCCAATTCGTTTTGCGAAAGTCGATCTTTCTGGCGGTCGGGTCCTGCATCCTTCTCGCCAGGCAACACATAGAGGCACTTCGGCGACGTCAGCACGGTCGCGAGGACCTCGATGACTGCTTCTTGGAAATCATTGCTGCTCGGTCTCAACCGTTTGAAGAGCCGCACTTTGCGATCGATGTCACGAGTTGCGGGAAAACGACGCCAGGCGCGAGACATGAATGCAGAAATGATCTCCCGCGCGTAGATCGTTTCGTCGTGTGAATGATCGCTTTCAACAAACACTGCTCGATGGGTCCGCGGCGGCCACTGCTCGTAAACGGGCGCGGAGACTTCTACGTAGTCGATCAAAATCGCGCTGCTTTCGGTTTTCCTATCGCCGTGATCAATCGTGCTGTTGGTGAACCGAATGTACTCCGAAGGGTTCGGCTGATCGCCCAATTGCGTCTTGCCGCGATACGTGTTGCGGTGTTCGATTTCGCTTAGCGGAACATTCCAATGGTACACTTTCGGTTGCCCAAACGGTGCGTCGATCGGCACGTCGTCGCCGCCAATGCGTTTTATGGATCTCCCTTGGTCGGTAGCTTGAAAGCCGAAATGCAACTGCAAACTCGGTGTACTTGCCTGGGCATCTTCCACGCCTTCGGCACGCGACGCTCGAATACGGACGCGCAGGGTGCCTTGGTCCGGCAATCTGTCGCCAAGGTCAATGGTCAGGTCCTGTCTTCTGCCCGGTTGCAACACGGCGAAATGTGATGCCACTTCAGATTCGCCGTCCGGCATCGGAGTGTACTTTTCACTTGGCTCATGAGCATAGGGTGCCTTGCGATAGCTCCAGTCGATTTTGGCCCTCAAACCCGTTGCGTGTTCCAAATAATGCGACCTGTCAGCAGACGCCTCGAAGTTCTTTCTCGAACGCTCAATCTGCTCCGCTCGTTTCTCCGGCATGTCCTCGAACTTTTCTTTGATCGATTCGATGCTGCGATCATGCTTTTTGATTTCCCGGTCGAAAGCGGTCTTCATCGGAATCGCCCAATGCACCATTGGCGGTCGGTCGCCGCGAACCGTGACTCGGCGCAGTGCCCTTAGTGCTATCTGGTGATACGTCTCAATTTGTTGCACGGACATGTGCAACGAATCGGCATCGTTCTCGAAAGCACCTTCCTCACTTGCTTCGGCCGGAAGATCGTTTGCAAATGTCCACGGAACCCCCAGCAAATCTTGAAGTGCATAGTTGTACTCGTAGCGAGTCAGCCTTCGAAAGGAAGTGTGAGTCGCACTGTTTTCGCGTTGCTTTTCCGCTGCCTGAATTTCGGTAGCAAGCCAGTCCACGATGCGTGTTCGGTCCACGTCATTGAGTTCGTTTGACTCGGGTGGCGGCATCTCTCCCTTGCTAAGCACCGAGTACACTTCCAACCACCAAGCAGTGTCGTTGCCGTTGGCTAGGTCTGGGTCAAGCTGATCCGCTCGGAAGTTTCCTTCAACACGATCGCCGCTGTGACAATCAAAACACGCCCGCATCAAAATTGGCCTAATCGATTTCTCGAAACGTCCAAGATTGCGCATGGCCGCTGCGTTAACGTCTGCTGCGTCGGCTGAAGCTGCAATGCTCTTTGTGGCTGCAGCGTGCTGTTCACCACGTCGGTTTTCGTGCCCGGCTTCTTCCTGCGCGAGAGCCGAGCAAGGCATCAAAACGCAAAGAATTATCGCCGCGATCGCAGAAAGACAACCCTTTTCGGATTCGGATTTGGCAAATTGCCGACTTTTGAGATGCGAAGAAAGCACTGTCGCGGAAGGACAAGGAGGGCAGACTGGCGACGTAGGGGGGGATCGTTAGCTTACCACGCGAGCCAGGTTCTCCCAAATCTTTCGGAGGGCCAGCTTCAAAAATGCCAGCCTAAAAAATGCCAGCCCCTAAAACCAGCCTCAAATCGCAGCTGATTCTGCATTCCTTTCCTTCCCGATACACTGAGGGGACTCCTAATGTGGCTTTTTGCTTAGAAGAACAAATCCCGATACGAAACCAAGATCCAAAACAATATGTCTCTCAGCATCATGCGGCGGTTTTCTTTTTGCGCCGGACACCGATTGGTAGGCCATGAAGGCAAGTGCCAGAATCTTCACGGTCACAACTACGTGGTTGAAATTTATGTGACCGGGGAAGAGCAAGATTCGATCGGCCGCATTTTGGACTTCAAGCAATTGAAGAATCGAGTCAACGGATGGATCGATGAGAACTGGGACCACACGTTCATTCTTTGGGATCAAGATGAAAACGGACTTGCTGCCATCCGGTCCTCTCAGCCCCATCGTGTTTACGAGCTAGACTCCAATCCGACCGCCGAAAACATGGCGTCCCACCTGCTAAACGAAGTTTGCCCAAAGATCCTTGATGGAACCGGGGCGACGGCTTTCAAAGTGCGTTTGTGGGAAAGTGAAGAAACGTGCAGCGAAGTGGTGTTGAGCGAATAGAGAGCGTCCAGCTTATGTGGATTTCTAATGCCAGCCACGTAGTGGCGACGGAATGTAGCCTGGGGTTGCTCGGGTCAACCTGGGGCTGCACCTTGCTTGCTGAGACAAGCAAGGATTACCCCAGGCTACATTCCGCCATTGCTCCGCAATTGATCTAGGGAGAGCACAATCGATACGCCGGTTCGCGCCAAATGAGATCGCATCCCGCGAATTGCAGTGGAAAACCAACCACTTAAGCTGGACGCTCTCAATAGTTCGCTAACCCTGCAAAACTGGAATGCTCAAGCAAAACTGCGAGCCATTTTCACCATCTGACTCGCACCAAATTCGGCCGCCGTGGCGGTCCGCTATTCGCTGGCAAACTGACAGGCCAGCACCCAATCCAGGCACGTCGGGCATCACCTTCAACCGTTGGAAAAGTGTGAAGATCCGATCGACTTGACGCGGTTCGATTCCAATGCCGTTGTCCACCACTCTGACAACCCACTGGCCCGGCTCCTGGCTTGCCGAAACATGAATTTCCGATTTGTTTCGGCAGTAGTTCAGGGCGTTGTCAATCAACGCCGTGAAGAGGCGTTGCAGCTGCTGATGATCTCCGTTTACCGCCGGAAGCGCATCGATCTGCAAAGTGGCTTCTTCCGCTTCAATGCGCTCGGCAATCGAATCGCGAACGAAGCTCAACACCGAGCCCAGGTCGACCTTTTCAAATACCTTGCCCTGGCTTTCGACCCGTGAATACTCCAACAAGGCCATCAGCATTCCTTGCAGGCGTGCGACGCTCGTCTGCATGTGCGACAGCGTTTCCAGGGACTCTTCATCTACACTGGAGGCATTGTCTGCACAAAACAGCGTTGTAAATTCACTCAGATGGCGAAGTGGAGCGCGCAAGTCATGCGAGACGGCGTAAACGAACTCTTGAAAATGTCCGTCCCGACGATCCATCTCGAATCGGGTTGCCCGCAGTTCTTCTTGCAGCTCGCCAATCTCAAGCTCCAAACGTCTCACTTCTCGCTCAGAAACTTCGCCCATGTCTATGTGCCTGACTTAAAAATGTCGTTCATTTCAACCGGCTTTATCTTAACGCATTTCCTGAGTTTGCAACGCGGTCTTGATCGCGTCTTAACGTATGCCGGTAGTAAGATTCCAAGCACAACGTCGCCATGGCAGTCGTGTAGACCTTTCCGCCATACCCGCCCCAGACGCTGGTGGTCGGCCAGCTTCCATCGGATCTCTGCGTGGAAAGGAGACGATTTTTCAAGGCACCATTCCACTGTGTCCAAGCGTCGTCCTGCAGCTGGTGCAACGCGAGTGTGGCGTAGTACCAGTAGTAATAATTGTCTTGGCCCTGACCAGGCAGCTCTTGCATGATCGAACGCTCCGCCTCAGCGACTTCGACTTCGGGAACGCGGTCGCCCACCAGCAATCGAGTCGCCAGCGCTTCGGCAGTCATTGTTCGCGTGGGGCGTTCACCGGGGCGATAGCTCGCCAAGCCACCGCTATTTCCAGCCCGTACGCTTCGAATAAATCTCTGCACGCCGCTGACTGCGCGCCGATCGACCGACAATTTTGCTCGGTGTCCAGCGTCAAGCACCATCGCTTGCCAGCCCAATTGGCTCATGTCACCTGGATCGCCAGGCGTGTATCGCCAACCGCCTGTCGCAGGGTGTTGCATTCGTATCGTAAATGCCATCGCTCGCTCGGCTGCGGTGATGGCGGAGGGATCTTTGGTGATCGCAGCAGCTTCGCACATTGCAAGCGCAGCCATGCCGTGGGCGTACGTCGATGCGTAAACAGCGGCGTTGCCCGCGAGTGACCCGTCGGGTTTTTGGTTTTGGATCAAGTACGCCAAACCACGGTAGACGGCTTCGTTGTGATCGCCGTCGTGATGCGTGTTGCCAGCACCCAAAAGAGCCAGCAAAGCCAGTCCGCTGATGGCATTGTCGGCGCGGCTTCCCGCACCGCCGCGGTTTTCACCCAACGGTGATCGCTCTTCACCGCCGCCGGTTGTCAATGGATCCCAAGAACCATCGGGTTGCTGCTGACTAACCAAATACGACAGCGCCGTTTGCACGGCGGCTTCGGTTTCCGCGTCGCCACCGGTTCGCCCCAAAGCCAGAGTCTTGGCCGCACCGGCTCGATTAGCAAAGTCGCCTAGATCACCGCCAAGCGTAAACGCTTTAGGAGCATTGGCTGACGAAACCGGCAAAGCTTGTAGCGTGGGATCAAGGTCGCCGACACGCGTGAGTAGTGGTTCGGCAGGGACTTCAATGGGCGTGTTACTTGGAGGCAAGATCTCATCCACCGCCAATTGCGTTTCATCTGGAAGCTCCAATTGCATCTCCGATTCCGGTTCCGCTTCAGCAACCACTTCCGGCGCTGGCTCGCTTGCCATCAACGCATCGCTTAACAGATCATCGATACTTTGAGACGATTCGTCGGAATCGCTCAGTTCAACCGCTGCTAAAGATGCAGGCGTTGGGGGCACCGCTGGAGTTGCTTCCGTCGGTAGAGTCAATTCCGCCAGTGGCCGGCTGTTCAACAATTGATCCAGATCCGCCACTGGCAGCGGAGCGACCACGGCCGTTTCATCGAGTCCACTGGTGTCCGCGGCAACCATTTCGTCGTCGAAGGTTGAAAACGTGACGGACTCCATACCAAAATTGTCGTCCGCGGTTTCCTGTACCTCCGTCGATCCGCCATTTCGGTTCGAGAGGATCGGGACAAGTAGCAGCAACGCCAAGTGCGCCATGATCGACAGCATCAAGCAGATCATGCCCGCTTGTCGGCCCGTTCGCTGAGGTCGTCGAAACAGCCAGATCGTGATGCATAGCAACAATACCGCTGCAATGGCCAACGAATAGACGAATCGCGGATCCGACCAGATCATCACCAGGGTTGTGTTCATCGAAGTGAGATTGTTCAAGGTAAGTTTACTCAACGGCGTGTTCCTCCGGATGAACTTCTTGCGACGATACCCATTTGCTGGACGCCGCTACTGTTGATCACCTGCATGACTTCGGCCACTTTCTGAAACGAATTCGTTCCGTCGGCTCTGACAGTCACTTTCAAACCGGGATAATTTTGCACCTGTTCATTCAATGTCGCGGACAACTCCGCCATCGTCGTGGGCAAACGATCCAGCGTGATCTCGCCTTGCGCGGTGACTTCGATCACGCGCGCATCAGGTACGCGTGAAAGACTGCGCATCTCGCCGACACTTGGCACGCTAACTTTCATTCGGCTCTCGGCTTCACTAAATTTGCTTCCGACCATGAAAAAGATCACCAGCAGAAACACGACGTCGATCATCGGCGTCAAGTTGATCGTGGCTTCTTCAGGATTTTCGCGTCGTCGTGACATGGCGTATTATCAAGAGTGAAATAGGAGTTGGTGTACCGGCTTTAGCCGGCCCAAATCGTGCAGTCGCCGGCTAAAGCCGGTACGCCAACAGCTAGGCAGCGCGGCGTTTCTTTCGTGTTCCTGTTTCTTCCAACCCTTCGGCTGAAATGCTGTCGACAACCCGTTGGCATAGCTTGTCGATCTCGCCCAAGTAGCGATCCGATTTGCTGCTGAAATACATGTAAGCCAGATACGCGGGAATCGCGACACACAATCCGCCTGCGGTTGTCATCAACGCAGTGCTGATACCGCCGGCCAAAGCTTCGGGGCGTCCGATCGAATCTTGCGAACTGATCATGTCAAACGCTTCGATCATGCCAAAGACGGTTCCCAACAGACCGATCAACGGTGCTACGTTGCTGATGGCGTGAAAGACGCGTAAGAACCGTCGTAGTCGATCTGCCACGCGATCGCCTGCGTCCACGACCGCTTGTTCGATCTCCAGCATCGGCCTGCCCCAACGTCTCAGCGCGGCTCGAAACACCTCCGAAACGGGGCAATCAAACTCTTTGCAAATATCTGTCGCTTCTTCGTAGCTCAGCTGCCCATCTTCAACGCACTCGGTAAATCGACGCACAAACGGACGCGGAATCACGCGGCTTCGGCGAAGCGCCACCATCCGTTCCATCGATAGTGCGAAGACAATCAAAGAACAAATCGCCAAGGGCAACATCAGCCAACCACCCTGGGCGATCTTGCTGACGAATCCTGGAATTTCCCAATCCGAGTAGAACGATGCTTCGGTGGACTCAGGCTCAGTGCCGTCTAACGTTGGCGTTTCCACGGGCGTCAACTGTGCCGCCGACGGGATCGCGGGTGCCGCAGCGGTGCGAAAAGCCGGACCGGCGGGCTGAAAATCTTGCCGTATCGGCTGGAACTGCTGTCCAGTCGTTGAATACTGATCCTGGTATTGTTGCGGGTATCGCGAGTTTGGATTCTGCGCGGTCGCACTTTGCATCAAGCTCATCAGCCACATCGCACCGACGGCCAAGACGATCAACGGGATCAAGCGCGCAAGCAATCCGCCAGCCCTAGCGCGTGGCACGCCGGCATCAGCAACAATCAAACGTCGCTGATCGACGGGATTACCCGATCGATTTCGACTGGATGTGAATTTGGATTTCTGATTCATCGTCGAGTTCATCGTCGAGCTCATCGTCGAATAGTTTCCGTAGTGGAACTGGGCGTTGATGTGGGATCAATCGCGGCCAATCGTCGCCTGGCCGAAACAGCGTGCGGGCTTTCGGCAAACCGACTGACCAATGTCGAATAGCAAACTGCGGCTTCGCGTGTCCGCCCCAATTGTTCAAATGACTTTCCGGCTTGCACCAAAGCGATGGCGACCCAGCTGCCGTCCGGGTCGATACCCTCCACTTTGCGATACGCTTCGATCGCGTCGGCAAACTTTTCTTGCAAATAGTGCGTCTCGCCAATCATCCATTGTGCTCGCCCGCGAAGTGAGGTAATCGCCCCGTCGCTGCGGATCACATCGTGCAAAATCGATCGCGCATCATCGAACTTCAGTTCACGAACAGCCAGTTCGGCTGACAGCATTTGAACCAACGAGACACGGTCGGCTGCTAGTCCGGCTGCCGACTTGGCATCGGAAATTCGATTGGTGGCGGTAGGCACATCCGCGTAAGTCGTCGCCGTTTCGGCGCATCGCAGCAGCGTGGCAAAGTCCGTCACTTCTCGCGAATCGACCAAGTGATTCCACCAGACCTGAGCTTCTTGCCCGCGGCCAACTTGCGTCAGCGCTTCGGCAAACAACCTTTCCACTGCGATCGTCCTGGAATGCTCTTGGACATTCACATCAGAAGACTCCGATGCAAGCGCCAGCATCGACCATCGTTGTTGGCGGCCGGCCCAACGGCATGCTGCTTCGCGAGCAGCGGGCGTGATTTCGTGTTCAGCGGTAGGTGCGAGCAATCGAGTTGCAAGCTGTTCGGCATCAGAATCGTTGCCCTGCTTGGTCAATCGCTGTAAGACGTCCGACACCGATTGGCCCTTCTGATCGACTTTAGCCAATTGGGCGACCAGGCCATCTGCCACGTAGACTTGCTGTTGTTCAATGGCGACTAATAAAGCCGATGCACAAGTTGATGCATCCAGTTTGCCAATTCGATCCGGGAGTGTTTGACCTAGCAGCCACGTTTTGACCGACTCGGGAACTTCCCCCGATTGCGCCGTCGTGTATTGAGCAACGACGTTCTTGGCAGCCTGCGATTTGCTCCAGCGTGTCAGCAATCGCGACGTCATGACATCTGCCGCCGCGGTATCGCCAGTTGACTTGTATTTCGCCACACACAGCTCCGCCGCACTTGCGACATCACTGTGATTGGGGTGTTTGCGAACAAAAGCTTCCAGTGCTTTCGCTGCATCTTTCCCGCGATTCTCTTGCATCGACATCGCCCAGGCGTGGCCCAGCATGACCGTTGCGGATGCTTTGCCAGTCACATGCGGCAAAGCGGTCGCGTAAGCCTTCTCTGCAAGCTTACTTTGGTTGTTCGATAACGCTTCGCTGCCCAACAGCGTCAACAGTTGGATGGCGGAATTTTGCTGAGCTGGCGACAAGGCGCTGTCAGCCTTCTTGGCTTTTGGCGCGGTGAGCGAGAAGGCACCCAAGGTCATGCCGCTTGTTTCTTTACTGCCGCTGGTTTCATCATGGGGAGCTGCGAGGGCTCCGGCAAGCATTTCGACTGCCAAGTCGCTCTTCCCAGCACGCACCGACGACGATCCTGCGGCAAGCTGAATCATTGCGACCTGTTGGGCCGTCAGCTTGGTGTCCGCCGATCGTTTTACAGCAGCCGCCGCTCGCGCGTATAAGTCCGACGCGGTCTTGTCGTCCTTCGCGTTTTCACACGCACGGGCAACTTGAGCCAGCAGTAACGTCGTATCAACGTCCGATAATGTGTCTTGGATGGCCCTGTCGTCGAAACTCTGGACTTGTTCAACGGCCTCATCTAACTGATCGGACTGCAGCAGCTTGGCAACACTATGAACGGTCGGACTATCCAATTGCGCAGCAGGGCTATCCA
>CAYUGI010000045.1:0-16945 GCA_964444105.1 uncultured Pirellulaceae bacterium | reverse complement strand
CTATCCAATTGCGCAGCAGGGCTATCCACCTTGGCGTCTTGCGCAGCCGGACTTTGCAGACTGAAAGACGGGGCGGTAATCGGCGACTGCGCAAACAACTTTGCTGACGTCAATCCAGCCATCGCGATACAAAAAGCAGCGGTGGTCACAAATTTGGAATGAGAATGCGGCATATCCGTCGCCTGCTCCTTTTGTTCTTCACGGGCAAGCCATCGTAGAAAGACGTTTGGCTAACTACTTGACTCACAAACAGGAATCCATTCCCTGCCAGTCTCCAGATACCGCAAATTGAAGCCTCGATGCAATCCCGCCTGCCAGATTGCCTTGCAGATTACCAAACAGGCTCAAAACTGCCGAAAACACGCAAATTGCCGAAGAAACAGAGCTAGGCCCGGCATGGGGTTTCATTTACTCTGTAATCCGTGTCCTGCCTTTGGGTGGACTCACTTCGCCGCCATCACCTGTCGCCAGTCCAAGTTTCGGACCTCCGCGACTTCGCTCCTTGCTGAAACCGAGAATCCCCCCGTCGCATGCTCAAAGCACTCGAACTGGCCGGCTTCAAGAGTTTCGCGGATCGAACCCGTTTCGATTTTCCCGATGGGATCACCGTGGTCGTTGGCCCCAACGGTTCCGGGAAATCCAATATTGTTGATGCCATCAAATGGGTGCTCGGATCTCAAAGTGCCAAAAGCCTTCGCGGAAAAGAGATGGCCGATGTGATCTTCAAGGGATCGCAAACGCGCAAACCGGCCGGCACCGCCGAAGCGACGATCATTTTTGACAACGTCGATCGCAATTTGCCGGTCGATGACGACGAAGTCCACGTCACGCGCCGCGTCTACCGCAGCGGCGAAGCGGAATACCTGATCAACAATCAGCCCGTTCGCTTGAAAGACGTCAAGGATTTGATCCGCGGCACAGGCATTGGTATCGACGCCTACAGTTTGATCGAACAGGGCAAAGTCGATCGGATGCTTCAGGCCAACGCCAAAGATCGCCGCGCGATTTTTGAAGAGGCCGCTGGCATCAGTCGCTTTAAGGCCAAGAAGATTGAGGCCGAACGGCGACTCGCTCGCGTCCAAACGAACCTGACTCGTTTGGGCGATATCGTCGATGAAGTGGCTTCGCGGCTAAAGAGCATTCGCAGCCAAGCGAGCAAAGCCGAACGATACCGCGTCGCAACAACCAGGCTCAAAGAGCTCCGAACCCAAGTCGCGTGGACGGACTGGCGAAACCTGACGACCGAGTTCGAGAACGCAGAAACGGCGCTCGCGACGGCTGTCTCGACGCTCGCCGAACAGGAATCCGCTCGGGACCAAACCACAGAGCAACGGCAAGCCGCCGACATTCAGCTTCAAGAGATCGCCGAACAAGCACGCGAGGCGGAAACGGTTCGAGCTGCCGGGATGCAGCGAATCGCGGAACTGGCTGGCCGCAAAGAAGCTGACCAGGCGGCCATTGTGGACTTGCATGGTGCCGTCGCAAAATCTCTGCGCCGCGTACGGATGTTGCAAACCCAAGCCGGCAGCGCCGCAGCGGAACTCCGCGGCGCAAACGAACGACTTGCGCAGTACGAATCCGAGCTGACGACGGTACGCGAAAAAGCTGCCGAAGTCGAAGCGGAACGCGACAAGTACCAAGCCGAAGTCGATGGCGTACTTTCACGTCGTGACGAAGTGCAACGCAATCACTTGGCAGCTGTTCGCAGCGTCGCCGATCTTGATTCGACCAAACAGACAGCACAATCGCGTGTCGCCGAAGCTGCCCGACTGCTGATTAACCTTGGCAAACGTATCGCATCGGCACAATCGCTACTCGATCAAGCCGGCCAAGAGTCCAGCAAAGCGGAAGCTCGCGTCGAAGAAATTGATACCCAAATCGCCGATCGCGCGAAAGAAATCGAACTTGCCGAAGCAAAACTTCTCGAAAGTCGTAGGACCTTAACACGTCGCAACGAAGAACAAACGGCACTGAATGTTTCGCTGGAGCGTGTCACCGAACGCTTGAAGGTCTTAGACGATCTGCAAAAACGCCAAGAAGGTGTCAGCGGTGGTGTCAAAACCATCCTGGAACAACTCGGCGACGATTCACACGAACTGTCCAACAACCTGCATGGGATCGTAGCCGACTGCATCAGCGCCGATACGGCTGTCGCTCCGCTGATCGACGCCGCACTTGGCGAACGAACTCAGTACGTCGTCGTCAGTGGCAACGAATTACAAGATTCGATTCTGGACGGACGCCTAACGATCAATAGTCGCGTCGGCCTGATCCGCATCGACGAACTTCCTCGCCGACGCCCCGGTGACCGCATCCGGCTGGACGGTCTCAAAGGTGTTATCGGACGCGGTGACCGGATGGTCCAGTGCGACGAAAAATACGAAGCACTAGCCAAGCACTTACTCAGCAACACCTGGCTAGTCGATTCGTTGGAAACAGCCCTTGGCCTGCGAAAGCTAAGCGGAGCCGGGCTGCGATTTGTCACTTCGGCCGGCGAACTACTCGAAAGCGATGGCACGACGGTAATCGGGCCTGCCGGTGCTGCGACAGGGTTGGTTAGCCGACGCAGCGAATTGTCGTCCGCTGGTGACGATATCCAGCACTACCAATTTCAGATTTCCGAAGGCGAAGCTGAGATACAGAAACTCAGTGAAGTGGTCGATGAACAGGCCAACGACCTGGGCCGAATCGAAAAACAACATCGAAGTCATATTACCCAGCGCGCCGCAGCGGTCGCGGAACTTCGCCACACTCGCGAAAGCCTGCAAGCTCGCGAATCCGTCTGCAGCGAAATCAACACTGAAATCGTCGCAGCGACATCCGATCGCGATTCGGCCGACCAGCAATGCGGCTTGCTTTCGACACAGATCAACGAAGCTCGTCACAACATCGAAACGCTGGAGCTGGCCGCAGCCGAATCCGACGAGATGCTGTCCGAAACACAAACAGCACTTCAGGCTGCGACCAGCCATGTGATGTCGGTCAGCGTCGAAGTCGCGCGTGCGGAACAGAAGTTTGAAGCACTGCAAACGACCATGCTGCAACAACAGCGTGACCAGGGCCAACGCGAAGCCGCCGTGGCTGACGTTCGTGCGCAGGTTACCAGCGGTAAAGACCGGATTGCCGAACTGACTTCTCGTATCTTGGATGCCACCAATCAACTGGCACAGATGCACTGGGATGCGCAGCAAAGTCAAGAATCGATCGCGGCACTTGCGCAGCAAGCCGCCGACGTTCGACAAACGAATCGCGACATCATGAAAGCGGCCGACTTGGCCATCAAAGCGGCCAGTAAAGCCAGCGAATCGGTTCACGGTATTTCTGCCAAGCGGGATGGTGTTGCCCTCCGCCGCGACACGTTAGCGGACCGATTGTTTGACGACTACGAAATCGACCTGCGAACCGAAGAGGTCCCCGAGGAGTGGGAAGCACCGGAGGATCGCGAAGAGGTCGAAAACGAAATCAACCGTCTTCGTAGCCAGTTGCAGAAAACAAGCAGCGTCAACATGGAAGCCCTCGAGGAACTCGAAGGCCTCCAAGAACGCTACGACGAATTGCACGGGCAGTACCAAGACCTGACGGCCGCCAAGGACTCGCTGCAACGAATCATCGGAAAGATCAACGCAGACAGCCGACGTTTGTTCTTGGATACGCTTGAAGCGATTCGCCAAAACTTCCAAAAACTGTATCGCAAGTCATTCGGTGGCGGACATGCTGACTTGGTCTTGGAAGAGGGAGTGGATCCTTTGGAAGCCGGAGTCGAGATCGTCGCCACACCGCCGGGCAAACCAAGTTTCAGCAACTCGCTCCTTTCCGGTGGCGAAAAAGCGCTGACAGCCGTCGCATTGCTGATGTCAATTTTCCAGTATCGTCCCAGCCCATTCTGCGTCTTGGACGAAGTAGATGCACCGTTCGACGAGGCAAACATTGGCCGTTTCGTGACTGTGCTAAGCGAATTCCTAGACCACAGTAAATTCGTCGTCGTAACGCACAGTAAGAAGACGATGACCGCGGCAACAACGCTCTATGGCGTCACGATGCAAGAGTCCGGCGTCAGTAAGCAAGTCTCCATTCGCTTCGACGACGTCAGCGAAACCGGCGAAATCAACGAAGGCGAAGCGGCGTAGGTTTGCCACGAAACAACGTTGCTCCGTCAGGCCCTGACGGAGTGGAAAGCTAACCATCCCGCGAGGGCCTCGCGGGACAACAGAGTTTCCCCTCACGTTTACACCCCAAACACATACGCTTCCCCATCAAAATCAACCTTGATGGTCGTTCCCTCCGGATACTGACTCTTCAAAATCGACTGAGCCAACGGATTCTGAATTTCGCGTTGGATCACTCGTTTCAGCGGTCTTGCACCGTACTGTGGATCGTAGCCAGTCTCCGCGATTTGATCGATCGCCGCGTCTGTTACTTCGATCGCCAAACCGTTTTCTTCCAAACGCTTTGACAGACCGACCAACTGCAACGTCACGATCTTGCGAATCTGCTCGCGACCTAACGGGTGAAAAACCACGGTGTCGTCGATTCGGTTCAAAAACTCAGGCAAGAACCGAGCCCGAAGTGCTTCCTGAACGGCGTCTTCCATCTCCTGTTCGCTTCCACCCTGGGCCGTCACCTTTTGAATCACTTGGCTACCCGCATTGCTGGTCATCACGATTACCGTATTCGTAAAATCCACCGTGCGTCCTTGGCCATCCGTCAAACGACCATCGTCCAAGACCTGAAGCAAAATGTTGAACACATCCGGGTGCGCTTTTTCCATCTCGTCCAACAAAATGACCGCGTATGGCCGACGGCGAACTGCTTCGGTCAACTTCCCGCCGTCTTCGTAGCCCACGTACCCCGGAGGCGCACCGATCAATCGGGCAACACTGTGCCGTTCCATGAATTCACTCATGTCGATTCGCACCATAGCCGTTTCATCATCGAACATCACTTGGGCCAGCGCCTTGCACAACTCGGTCTTGCCGACACCGGTCGGGCCGAGAAACAAGAAAGAACCGATCGGTCGATTTGGATCTTGCAAACCACTTCGACTGCGTCGGACCGCATCCGATACCGCACCGACCGCCTCGTCTTGCCCCACGACGCGACCATGAAGTCGTTCCTCCATCACCAATAGCTTGGCACGCTCCGTCTCCATCATCCGGCTGACCGGCACGCCCGTCCAAAGACTGACAACGTCAGCGATTTCTTCTTCGGTAACGTCGCGCCGTAGTAACCGTCGCCGGTCAGGTGCCTCCGTTTCGGGCTCCTGCTCATCACGCGACTCCAGTTCATCCAAACGCGACTGCAACTTGCTTTGCAGATCGCGAACCTCCAGCATCTCCTGATACAGTTTCTCGGGGTTCTCTCCACGCAATTGCATCTGCTTCGCGTCCGTATCCAAGGTCGCAAACCGATGCGCCAGTTGTTCCGCTTCTTGGCGAATCGACTGAACGTCGTCTAAACCCATTTTCTCGGCATCCCATTGCTCGCGCAGGCTAGCTAGTTCGTGGCCGAGCGACTCCATTTCCTCTTCGACTTCCGTTCGTTTCGCCAATGCTGATTCTTCTTGCTCGTCTGCCAACTGGCGATGGGCAAGTTCCAATTGACGCAGCCGTCGCTGAATGCGATCGATCGGCTCGGGAACGCTCTCCTTCTCCATCGCTAACCGACTCCCCGCCTCGTCGACCAGATCGATCGCCTTGTCCGGCAAGAAACGATCAGCGATGTAGCGATTCGACAAATTCGCAGCGGCAACCAGCGCACTATCGGTGATCCGAACGCCATGGTGCGACTCGTATCGCGATTTCAATCCGCGAAGGATCGCCACCGTGTCCTCCACCGTCGGCTCCCCAACGAAGACCGGCTGAAAACGCCGCTCCAGGGCCGCGTCTTTCTCGATGTGCTGACGATACTCGTCCAACGTCGTCGCACCAATGCACCGAAGCGCACCGCGAGCCAATTCGGGCTTCAGCAAGTTCGCTGCGTCGGCAGAGCCCTCCGCCTTACCCGCACCGACAACCAAATGCAGTTCGTCGATGAACAGAACTACCTGTCCATCGGCGTCTTTCACCTCGCGCAAGACCGCCTTGAGACGCTCTTCAAAATCACCGCGGAACTTAGCCCCGGCGACCAACGCCCCCATGTCCAACGAAACAACACGTTTGTCCTTGAGGCTTTGTGGAACGTCGCCTTCAAAGATTCGCAACGCTAAACCTTCAGCGATCGCCGTTTTGCCAACACCAGGCTGTCCGATCAAGACCGGGTTATTCTTGGTCCGCCGCGAAAGCACCTGTATGACACGGCGAATCTCGTTGTCACGTCCGATCACCGGATCCAGCTTCCCCTGCGCAGCCAGCTGAGTCAGATCGATGCCGTACTTTTCCAAAGCCTGATACGTGTCCTCGGCATTCTGGTCCGTCACGCGCGCCGATCCGCGCACTTCACTCATCGCCTTTAGCACATCGTCCGCGTTGACACCTGCCAACTTCAGCAAGTTCTTGGCCTTGCTGTCGATCTTGGCAATCCCGAGCAGTAAATGCTCCGTGCTGACAAATTCATCTTTCAGCGACGCCGCAGCATCAGCCGCCGAATCGAATGTTTGCTGTAACTTGGGGGCAAGACTTGGCTGACGCCCGCCGGACACCGACGGTAGCTTCCCGACTTCGCTGTTAACCGTACCGCTGAGAATACTGATATCGACGCCCATCTTCTCCAGTAGCGGGCGCGTGATGCCATCGGATTGCTCCAACATCGCCGCGAGTAGGTGCAACGGCGTAATCTCAGGATTGCCGCCCGAAGCCGCTTGAGCCTGAGCTTCCGCCACAACGGCCTGCGCCTTTGTGGTCAATTTATCAAATCGAAATGCCATGATTTGTTTTTCCCTTTCGAAACTCGTCGTTCGCTTCTTGTTGTCCGTTTTGTCAGCCGATGGCGCTAGCCTCGGGCCCTCTTACCACCGTTGCAAATGACGCGCCGGTGTGTCAGCAATGTTGATCATTCACTACCGCGTTGGCGCACAATCGGTGCGCCGGATAAATGCCCGTGGCTAGCGCCAACGGCTGACCATGCTTCTGTAGGTCCGTAAAAAAAGCGGGTGCAAGCACCCGCTTCGAGTTTTGCAGTGCTTCAGCAAGTCTTAGTCTTTGACTTCAAAATCGGCGTCAACCGCGTCGTCGTCACTGTCAGCTGGTGCCGCAGCTCCGGCGGCTCCCTCAGCAGCATCCGCTCCGCCAGCCGCTTCGGTCTTTTCGTAAAGCACTTTGCTGAACGCTTGCGAAGCAGCATCCAATTCGTCCGTCGCTGTCTTGATCGATTCGACTTCCTCGGTACCCAACGCGGCGTTCACTTTCTCGATCGCCTTGTTCATCGGTTCCTTGTCTTCGTCGGTCAACTTGTCATCGTTGTCGGTCATCAACTTTTCAAGCTGATGGACCTGCTGATGTGCCTTGTTCTTCGCTTCGGCTAGCTCGAACGACTTGCGATCTTCGTCCGCGTTTGCTTCCGCGTCCTTTCGCATCTGTTCGATCTCATCCTCGCTCAAACCGCCCGCTTCGTTGATCTGCACCGAAGCTTCTTTGCCGGTTTTCAGTTCCTTGGCCGAAACACTCAAGATGCCGTTCTGGTCGATGTCAAACTTGACTTCGATTTGCGGCACCCCACGCGGTTGGGCAGGGATATCTTCCAGGTTGAACTCACCGAGCAACCGGTTACCAGTCGCCATTTTTCGTTCGCCTTGGAACACCCGTACCGTCACGGCCGTTTGATTGTCCGCTGCGGTACTGAAGACATTTTTCTTCTCGACAGGAACCGTCGTGTTTCGTTCGACCAAGGCCGTCATCACGCCGCCTTCGGTTTCGATGCCTAGCGTCAGCGGAGTCACGTCCAGCAGTAGAACGTCGGTTCGCTCGCCAGCCAAAACACTGCCTTGAATCGCAGCACCGACAGCAACCACTTCGTCCGGGTTCACACCCTGGTGAGGGTCTTTGCCGAAGATGCCTTTGACGACTTCGCGAACCTTGGGAACACGCGTACTACCACCGACCAGAACGATCTCGTCGATGTCGCTCGGGCTCATCCCCGCGTCTTTCAACGCTTGCATGACAGGTCCACGACAACGTTCGACCAATGCGTCGATCAGTTCCTCGAATTTTGCTCGCGTGATCTTCATCGTCAGGTGCTTCGGTCCCGAAGCGTCCATCGTGATAAATGGCAAGTTCAAATCAGTCTCGGGCAGCGTACTGAGTTCCTTCTTGGCCTTTTCGCAAGCTTCTTGAAGCCGCTGCAAAGCCATCGGGTCGTTACGCAAATCGATCGCGTTGTCTTTCTTGAACTCGTCCGCGACGTAGTTGATCAGCGCCGAATCGAAGTCGTCACCACCCAGGTGCGTGTCACCCGAAGTACTGATGACTTGGAAGACACGGCTCTCGCTATCTTCATCACCCGCATCGGCAACTTCCAAAACCGAAACGTCAAACGTACCACCACCAAGGTCAAAGACGATGATCTTCTCATCGGCTTTTTTGTCCAAGCCGTAAGCCAGAGCAGCAGCGGTCGGTTCGTTAATGATACGAGCCACTTCCAAGCCAGCGATCTGACCAGCGTCTTTGGTCGCTTGTCGCTGAGCGTCGTTGAAATAAGCCGGGACCGTAATCACAGCCTTGTTGACCTTGTGACCCAAGTAAGACTCAGCCGATTCCTTGAGTTTGCGAAGCACCTTGGCCGAAATCTCTTGCGGCGTGTGCTCAGCATCCCCAACAGCGATCTTGACATATTCACCAGCGGCGCCAGTCACTCCGTACGGAACCATCTTTTCTTCGGATTCGACTTCGCTGTGCCGACGCCCCATGAAACGCTTCGCCGAATAGACGGTGCGCTGCGGGTTCGTGACGGCTTGTCGCCGAGCCGGTTCGCCGACAATCGCTTCTTCCTTATCAGTGAACGCAACCACGCTGGGCGTCAGTCGGTTGCCTTCCGCGTTGGGGATCACTTTTGGCTCGCTACCTTCCATCACAGCGACCACGCTATTGGTCGTGCCGAGGTCGATGCCAATGATTTTTTCGCCTTGAGCCATCGTGTTTCTCTCCTACGATCGATGAGTTTGCCGCAGACTCGAACGGTCTTCGGCGCTTCGGTTATCTTGGTTAATTTGGGTCGTTTCTATCAATGAAACGGCCTGGAATTACTGGGTAAAACGGCACTGGCGGGTGACGAAATCGTCAGTTCGCGGTGCTTGCGAACCCTACAAGGCAAAGTCCGTGCCATTCGCTTGGACAAATGCAGAACTTTTTTGGCAAAGGTGGCCTTTCTCGCTGCGATTTACGAGAAATCAACGCTGCAGCGCGATCCTACGAATGGGGTATTCCCGTCAATACTGGCAGCCTTCGATTTTTCGGGTCTTGGTGTTGTTTTGGCGATTGCCAAAATGACAGCACAAGCACACGCTGGGGCACGATCTATCGGGCTTCATTCTGCTCGCAGCGATGGCTACGTTGTCAGTTGCGAACTCGTTCCTCCACTCTGCTCCCATTGCTTCATGTCCGACGCCGAATCGATTCAACAGTCCATCGACCAACTTGATCGGCAATTCGCGGACCTCTTCCGCGAGCGTCTGGAGTTGACACAGAAGCTTGCGACGGCGGATCAGACATCGGCACAGGGTCGCGTTGCACGTTGGTCACAGCGCATCGATGCGTTGACCGAAGACAACGACACTGCTGCGTTGCTTCGGCACATCTCCAGCGTTTGCTTAGCCAGAATCCAGCCGGTCCGCGTCGCTTTTCTGGGACCGCTACACAGCTATTCCCACCTCGCATCCATGAAATACTGCGGTGAAGGTTTCGAGTTTACCCCTGTGGCTTCGATACCCGCCGTTTTCGATGCAGTCGCGCGGCAGCATGCTACTTTGGGCATCGTCCCGATCGAAAACAGTACCGATGGTCGCATCGTCGATACCCTTGGCATGTTCGTTCGCCAAAAGATGCACATCTGCGGCGAAGTCCTGTTGCCGATCCACCACAACCTGCTTTCACGTTCGCGTCTGCCGGAGATCACGGAAGTCCACAGCAAGCCGCAAGCACTCTCGCAATGCCGCGAGTGGTTGGCCAAGCATCTGCCAGACGCCACGCTTCACGAGAACAGCAGCACTACCGGCGCAGCAAAACTGGCTTCGGAAACTCCTGGCGTCGCCGCTGTCGCAAGCTTGCAAGCCGGGCGTGAATATTCGCTTGATGTGCTGCAAGCGAGCATTGAAGACAATCCAAACAATGTCACTCGGTTCGCTGTCTTGGGCCGCGAAGATCTCCCGCCGACTGGCAAGGACAAGACTTCGCTCCTGTTCCAAATCGCCCATGCGCCAGGCGCCCTAGCTGACGTCATGCACGTTTTCAAACAACACGAATTGAATCTCACGTGGATCGAATCGTTCCCGGCCCCCAATTCACCCAACGAGTATCTCTTTTTCGTAGAGCTCTCCGGGCACCAGTCCGACAATCATGTCGCCGATGCACTCAAGGTGCTAGCCGAAGCCACCGAGCGGCTCCAGATTTTGGGTTCGTACAAGAAAGCCCTGCTCAACTAATCGCCTTCAACTAACACGTAACAGAATGTGCAGACGCTATTCCAGCGTGCTCTCAAACACCCTCTTCTCTTCACTTGTTGGATGCTGCAAAGTTAATCGCTTGGCGTGCAAATGCATTGGTGGTTCACCCAGACGTTTTGTTTGCGTCGCTCCCAACTCGCCACCACGCAAGTACATCGGATCGCCTACGATCGGCAAGCCTTGTTCCCACAAATGAATCCGAATTTGATTGGTACGTCCGGTGATCGGCTTGGCTTCGATCAGCGATGTGTCATCATCAAATCGCTCAAGCACTCGAAACTCGGTGGTCGCCTCCAACGCGTCGGCACCGCCCAGGTCTCTTCCACCTGCCGTTGACCGTTGCCGACCAATCGCGACGTTCGAGACAAAGCAGTCTTCGGTTGGATGCCCCCAGCATCGCGCATGGTAGACCTTCCCAACTGACTGGGACTCAAACTGACCTTGCAGATGCCGCCGTGCTTGGGACGTGCGAGAAAACAAAACAATCCCGCGAGTGTTCGCATCAAGTCGATGTGCTGGCAAAAGTTTTTCGTCCACGTAGACCAACGACAAAATCGACGTCAACGTGTTCTTGTTGAATCGACCACTGGGATGCATCGGAAGCGGCGCGGGCTTATCCACTAACACGATCGCGGCGTCTTCATGGACGACACTAATTTTGGAGTTAACATCCGGTTCGATCGTGCCTGGGAACAGGTGCTGGTACTGCTGCCCCCCGCGAACCGGCTGGTCAGGATGCACCACCTGATTCCCACGAAGCAGATGTCCCTCAGCGAACCACTGCAACCACTGCGTCTGGCCGATATGCGGATGCGAACCACAAACGACGTCCAACAGAGTCATGCGATCGTAACGCTGCGACACATTGATCGGCCGATAATTATCGTACGCAATCGATCCCGGCAAAACACTTGTCATCCGAGCGATGGCTTCATTGCGCTGACGCAAAGTGGTCCAGGCCATCAGACAGCTTGGCCCAGCCGATCAACCACGCGCTGAATGTCGGCGGGTAATGGAGCCTCGCACGTCAGCTCGACACCGCTTTGCGGATTGGTGAAGGTCAATCGTCGGGCATGAAGTGCTTGCCGTTCCAAGACAATCGTTTCGCCGTCGACTTTGTTTGTCGGATCGATCTGAGCGGCGGTGATGTGTGCATGCCCCGCATAAAGCCGGTCACAAATGATCGGCGCACCGATGTGACTTAGATGCACACGGATTTGATGTGTCCGTCCGGTCTTTGGCCGCACCCGAACTTGGCTAAACCGGCCGTGCCGCGAGATGACTTCGTAAAACGTTGACGCAGCCTTGCTGGTCTTATGGCCTTCACGGATCGCTTGCTTGTCTCGTTGGTAAGGGTGGCGTCCGATCGGTGCTTCGATCACGTCACGATCACGGTCCAACGATCCCGACGTGATCGCGAAATACTCTTTCTGCACCGTCCGGCCAGCAAATTGCTCGCTGAGGCTTAAGTGAACGGCGTTCGTTTTTGCGACCACAATCGCACCGCTGGTATCGCGGTCCAGCCGATGAACAATGCCAGGCCGCGTTGGGCCGCCGACGTCCGAAAGTGATTGAAAGCGATACGCCAAAGCGCTGGTCAGCGTTCCCGTCCAATTGCCTCGCGCTGGATGCACGACCATGCCGGGCGGTTTATTGACGACCACTAAACCATCGTCCTCATAGAGAATGTCCAGTGGGATATTCTCAGGAACGGTATCGTCACTGGCAGGCTCGGGAACCCGAAACCGAATCGATTGACCGGTTTTCAATTTCAAGCTGGGCCGAATCACACGACCGTCGACTTCCGCGCCATCATCCTGCACAGCTTGCCGAATCTGGCTGCGACTAAACCCATCGCACGCCTGGGTCAAAAAGAGATCGATGCGTTGACCATGAGCCGTTTCGGGTACCACGAAATCGCGATAAACCGAATCGTCCGCTGCGTCACTCGGGTCATCAGCTGAACTCATTCCTTCGCTTCGGACTCGGGCAGAGTCTCTTTGACAGCTTCTTCGACTTCCGCCTTCACTTCCGCTGCGGGCTCGTCCTTTGCTGCGGGCTTGTCTTCAGCTGCGGGCTTATCCTCAGCTTCTGGAATTTCCATTTCTACCGCAGGCTTCGATTCGGCTTCGCCCTCTTTTGCATCACTGTCAACGGGAGGCAGTTGCAAACCTGATTTGTCTTCCAATTCCATTTCGTCATCACCAGACTCTGATTCGTCGCTTCCCAGCGTAGGCAGCTTCAGATCGGGAAGCTCTGGTAGCGACGTGCCTGATGGCAACTCAGGTGGCAACGAAGGGTCGGCCGATGAAAACGTTTGCTCGCCAAACCAAGTGACAAAATCCTTCGTGTCAGGACTGGACAACTCTTCGATTCGGGCTTTTGCGCGAGCGACCATTGCATCGGATTCTCCGATACTTTCCACTTCGCGATACAATTCGATCGCAGCATCCAGATCGCCCAATGATTCGGAAGCCATCGCCAAGCCAAGGTTTCCGCGAGACTGCAGCAACCTGTCGTCGCTAGCATTCAACGCCTGGGTGTAAGAATCTTTCGCCTGCGTCAGCATCGTTTCTGCATCGTCGCGGTTTTGGTACAGCGAAGTGATTCCCGCTTCCAAATCATCATTTCCCGCGTACAGCATCGCCCAAGCAGCTGCGGGAGTGTCCGGATACTTGCTGGCAACTTCCGGGTCTTTCATCAACAATTGAAGTGTCGCATCGCTACGATCGCCTGACACCTTGCTGTTGTACAAACCCCAAGCGACGGCGGCCGCGATCAAAGCAAAAACAACCACCGCGATCAGCTTCGAATACGGTTCGACCGCTGTATTCACTTTGCTCAACCAAGCGGCCAGTTCGTTTTGCTGAATCTCTTGTTCTTTATTCATCGCAGAAGGTGTCAGGGAGAGGGGTGGTTTGGGCGCGCTACTGGCAACCAATGCCGCAAATGCCAACGACAATCGCTGTGGCAAGCACGGAAGTATAGAAATGGCTTGTCTTTAGCGTCAATAGATGCGTCAACCAGCCCAGGGCAGAGCCGCTTTGATGAATCAGCCAAGCAGTGCCTCTCATTAACGCGAAGCGCAAGTTTTGATGTTGCGCAAGTCTTCACCCTCTCGCTTGCGGGAGGGTCGGACGCAGTTGCGGCCGGGGAGGGGAACGCGCAGAGCAAACGGGTTTGAGCTGAGATACTGGATTGGCCCTCTCCTCGCTAAGGCTCGACTCTCCCTCAAGGGAGAGTGAATTGCGAAAACGCGATATTGACCGGCGATTTCCCGTGCAAGACACGATTTCTCGCATTTCAGCGAGTCATTCCAGTCTTGGGGGTTCTAACGACCGCGTTACCGACACGCCTTACCCCAATTGAATGACCAAAATCGGAAACCCTCGTCATTGACGATGCCGGACGTCGATACCGATCGATGACCCACACCTGGAAATCAGATCGCGTCTCAGTTGGCCCCCAAAGCGCCGGGCCCTCCCAAACTACAGCCGCGATTTCATGGCCTGCATCCACTGCAGTTCCGGTGAACGGCAAACCCAGTGAATGGCAAAAAATGTCAAACGAAATCGCCGAAGACTTCGAAACGATCGACCGCCAACCCGATTTCGCGCGAGATATCGCAGCGATTGTGCTGGTTGCGATCACGTTGATGACTACCGTTTCGGTTGTCACTCGAAGCGCCGCCGATCCGGTCGAAAGCCCCGTTTGGCCGCTTAGCGCGTTCTACTCGCCCGACCAAGTGGTTTATCCGGTCAACGAAACGATTACCAATGCTTGTGGCTACTGGGGCGCCCTGCTTTCATCCGCCTTGTTCGACGCGTTTGGATTGTCGACCGCCCTGTTGATCGCAGCCGGCGGAGGAATCGCGACCGCATTGCTGATCCGCGGCAAGTTGAACGCCCCGGTCCTACGGTCGCTTGGCGGAACCATCGTGGTCCTGGCGTTCGCCACCGTTGCAAGCATGTCGCCCTTCGAGTTCCAAGGCATGCCGGTCGTCGGTGCGGGCGGCTACCTGGGCGCGATGTCATCGGCGTGGTTGCTGGAACACTTCGCTCCCGTGGGTGCCTGGATTCTGACGCTGATGACATTGGCCGTCGGACTGCTACTGACAACCGACTACGCCATGCTATACGCGACCAAGCGGTTGTTTGCCGGTAGTGCTCGTGTAACGCGAGGCGGACTGCACCGCGCGGGAATGGCAATGCCGGGCGCATCGCGGAGACGCACACCGTTCACCGATCTTGAAGAACCCATCATCATCGATGGCGATGATGAAAAAACGCGCGACGCCGACGCTGAACTTGAAGAAGAGGACGAGGAATTCACGCCGAGCGAACCGAAGATCAAATTCCGCAAGCCAAAGGGCTCCAAGCTGGTCAGCCTTGCCGCCGCGGGTGCTGCCGGAGCCGCCGTCGCTGCAGGTCTAAGCAAGATCGCTGGCAACAAACAAGATGACGAGGAACTCGAAGAGGAAGAAGAATACGACGAGAGCGAGTACGAGGACGAAGAACAAGAAGCGGAGGAGCTTGAAGCCGTTGTTCGGGAAATCGAAGTTGACGACGAGACTCTTTCGGTACGCGGCGACGATGCCCATGAAGAGGCTTCGGAACCGAAAATTCGTCTTCCCAAAAAATCAAAGAAGAAAGAAAAACAACTCGACGAACGGCAGCAGTTGTTCGCCAGCATCAGTGAAAGTACGCCTCAGGGCATCGAGGACTACCACCTGCCCAGCATCGAACTGCTGGAAGCTAGCGACGACATCAGCTACGACGATCAGCTGGTCGAAGTGCGTCGCAAGGCACGGATCTTGGAAGCCGCTTTCAAGGATTTCAATTTCAACATTCGCGTCGTCGAGATCGAAACGGGTCCTGTGATCGCGCAGTACGAAATCGAACTGGAAGCGGGGCTGCGACTGAGCAAGATCACCGGCCTTGCCGAAGACATCGCCATTGCACTGCGTGTGCCTAGCGTGCGTATCGTCGCTCCGATCCCCGGAAAGAACACGGTCGGGATCGAGATCCCCAACGAAAATCGACAAGTTGTTCGACTACGCGACGTCATCGAAGAATCCGACACGAAGACAGCGAAGATGAACATTCCGGTGTTCCTTGGCAAAGACGTCTCGGGCAATCCGATGGTGGTTGACCTTGCCAAAATGCCTCACCTGTTGATCGCTGGTCGAACCGGTACCGGTAAAAGTGTTTGTCTGAACGCAATTATCAGTTCGATCTTGATGTGCTGCAAACCGGATGAGGTCCGGATGCTGATGATCGACCCCAAGATGGTCGAACTGAGCGGCTACGGTCGCCTGCCACACTTGATGCACCCGGTCATCGTGGACATGAAGAAGGCCGAAGCGATCTTGGGTTGGGCGGTCGAGAAGATGGAAGAACGCTATTCGCTGCTTGCCAAAGTCGGCGTGCGTCACATCAATAGTTTCAACGCGCTGGGTCGCGACGAGATCCTGAAACGCATGGAGATCGAGCCAGAGGACGACCCCAAGGACGTTCCCGACAAGCTGCCCTTCATCGTCATCATCGCCGATGAAATGGCGGACCTGATGATGACCGCTGGCAAAGACGTCGAGCAACACATCATTCGTATCGCGCAGAAGAGCCGTGCGGTCGGTATCCACTTGATCTTGGCAACGCAGAAACCAACGGTTGATGTCATCACAGGTCTGATCAAGAGTAACCTGCCCGCACGACTTAGCTTCCAAGTAGCGAGTAAAACTGACAGCCGCGTCGTCCTAGACGAAAACGGTGCAGACAAACTGCTTGGCAATGGTGACATGCTTTTCCTCTGGCCGGGAACCAGCACACTGATTCGCGGGCAAGGAACCTACCTCTCCGACGATGAAATCGACACGGTCTGTGCGCACTGCAGCCTGGGCGAACAGAACTTCGTCGGCGAACTGATGAACTTGAAGGTCGACGCCGGTGATGGCGAAGAACCGTCGATGGAGAATATCAAGAGCCGCGATGAACTCTATGACAGTGCGATCGAAGTCGTCATTCGCGAAGGCCGCGGATCCTGCTCGTTGCTGCAACGCTGCCTGGGGATTGGCTACGGCCGTGCCGCAAAGCTGATTGATTTCATGGCCGAAGACAAAATCGTCGGTGACTACAACGGATCCAAAGCACGCGAAGTCTTGATGACAATGACGCAGTGGGAAGAACTGCAAGGATTGGAACCAACCGAAGAAGTGGGCGAAGAAGAGGAGCTGGTCGCCGAGGCCGACGCGGACGATACCGAGGAGGCCGAAGAAGAATACGAATACGAAGAGGAAGAGGCTGAAGTCGAAGAGGAAGAAGAAGAGTCTGACGAAGAGGAGTATGAAGACGAAGA
>CAYUGI010000044.1:0-31503 GCA_964444105.1 uncultured Pirellulaceae bacterium | reverse complement strand
CCCGGAGGGAGAGTGAATTGTGAATACGCAACATTGAATGGTTATTTGTCTTGCAAGAGCCGATTTCTTCCGTTTTAGCGCAACATCAAAACTGGCGCTTCGCGTTAGCGAGGGTAATTGAATCTCGATTCGCCGATTGCGTCTTGTGGAAAAGCTCGAATCGGGACGTTAGACCAGGAACGGTTAAGAGCCTACTTCCAGGCACGGTCCTTGCTTTGCTCCCGCTCGCAATAGACAGTGCTCGCTGTTCGGAAGCAAAGGCAGCACAAAGCGAGTATCAATTCAATGCAGCTGCTAGGCGGTCGACTTTGGATTTGGCGGCGTTGAGTTTGGCTGCCGCTTGGTCGTGCTTTGCCTTGGCGGCCGCTGCGGCTTGCGTTGCTGCCGTTAGCGACTTTTGAAGTGGGGGAAGAGTGGCGGCAAGCTTGTCGGCTTCCGCCTTTTTGTCAGCTGCGAGTTTTTGGCTTGTTGCAATCGTTTTTTCTGCAGCGATTCGAGAGCGGCGTTTTTGGGCTAGCTCGGTTAACTTGGCTGCAAGTGTTGATTCTGCGGCGGCAACGGCTTCCAGATTTGCCGGTGCCGACTTCAAGGCAACGCGAGCAGCGATGACACTGTCGTGTAGATCGCGTGTAGCATTGGAAAGACCAGGAAGCGCTGCGTCGATCGCCTTGATCGAGTTTTGACTTGCCGCGACAGCCGCTGTCGCTTTCGTGGTTTCGGCGCGGATCGCCGCGATGCGAGCGTTCAAGACATTGATCGGATTCTGAGCTGCAACAACGACCGCCTGCGACTTGTCCCAAGCGGCTTTCAGCGGCTGAATGTCCTTTTGAATCGTTGCAAGCTGAGTCTTGGCACCCGCAATCCGCTGGGTCACTGGTGGAGGATTGGCTGCCAGTTTGTTGACCAGTTTGGGATCGTCGGCGGATGAGTTCAAAACGTCACCGCTCCAATCTCCGTAGACAATTCGCTTGCCATCGTGCGAAACGGCTACTTCCAACACGTCTTCGGTCATCGCTTTCAAATCGCGAATTTTCTTTCCGTTGCCGTCCCACAAGCTAGCCTTGTTGTCTTTTCCTGCGGTGACCAGACGCCCTTGGTGATCAAAGGCAACTGCGGTCACACCGCCAGCGTGTGCATTGAACGATTTGATCGCTTTGCCTCCCGCCATCTCCCAAATCTTCACGGTGCCGTCTTCACTGGCGCTTGCCAGCACGTTGGAGTCATCTCGCCAAGCGACTTGGTGAATCGCACCCTTATGCCCTGCCAGATCCAAGTAGAGCCGACCGGTTTCGGCTTCCCAGACGCAAAGACCCGATGACCGGTCGCCCGTTGCAATCAGGATGCCGTCGGGACTAAACGCGACCGTATAGATCCAATCGGTGTGTTTCTTCAGATCAAAGAGTTTTTCGCCCGTGCCGGCGTCGAAGATCCGGAGCATTTTTTGCGGTCCGCCCATCGCGACGCGGCTCATCGTGTCGTTTGCATCGGCGTCAAAGACGGTGTCGATTTCGTCTCCCACGGTGGCAACTCGCTCGCCGGTTTTGACGTTGTAGACAGCGGCGATTCCTTTGACGCTATGTTCGCCACCACCGGCAATCAGGAACTCCCCGCTTTTGCTGAAGCGAAGTGACTGGGCGATTCCTTCATCGAACGGCAAAATTCCAAGCAGTTCACTGGTATCGCTGTGGTACAGCACGATTTGCTTTTGGCCTGCCACCGCTACCAACGGTGCCCATGGGCTAGCAGCGATTGCGGTGATTGCTGATGCTCGCTGGGTGACAACGGGGACTCGTTGCGGAACGGTCTCTGGCATCGCCGCTGGACCATCGGGTTTGCCGCCGGTGCTGGCGACAAAGGCGAGAGCATTCTTCTTTTTGGCTTTTGCTTTGGAACCGAGGTTTTCCAAAATACCGCCTTCGATCCAGGATCGGATGATCGCGAGCTTTTCCGCTGAGAGCTTGTCTTGCTTCGGCGGCATGACCGGCGTGTCGTCGTGGTTAACCAATTGCCATAGTCGGCTACCTTCGGCATCGCCGTCGTCGAAAACAATTTCACCCGAACCACCGCCTTCCATCAGTGCCGTGTAGCTGTCCAGGGCAAGCCCGCCTTTGGCATCACCTGCGTTGTGGCAGTTGTTGCAGTGCGCCCGAAAGATCGGAGTCACGTCGTCCTCGAACGTCACTTTCTTGGCAGCTTCAGGAGTCTTTTTCTCCTCGGCTCGCGTGATCGCGATGGAAAATAGGAGTACGCCGAGGGTGAGAAAGAATCGAACCATGGTAGCCATGCGATTTCGGGGAGGTGGGAATGGCATTTAGCTGGGTGATCAGCAACGAAGGTCGCCGATCGTTTTTGTACGACGGACTTCCTAGCCCGTCGGTTAATTTTGACGGACATGGATGTCCATCGTACGGACGTTATGTCGGGACGGTTGCCTAGTGGTTGAACACGAATTCGCGACTGTTTAGCACGGCCCAGAACACGTCTTGCAAGGCAGCGGACTTGTTTTCTTCGTCTCCGAGTTCCTTGATCAGCGACTTGAGTTCTTCATCCGTGGCCCTTCTAGTCAAGCAACGAATATAGATGCGGTCAATGATTTCTTCCGGAGAAAGCTTCTCTTCTTTCAACCATGTATCGATCAGTTTGCCCCGAGCGATCTTGTCGCTCACGCTGCTTCCATTGAGCAAGTGCAGTGCCTGTGAAAGCGACGGATCGGTCGTCGCTTCGCACTCGCAAACAGTCGCTCTGGGTGAACGCCCGAACGTGGTCAGGAAATAGTTGGATGTTTTGCCGTCGGCAATCTGCACGGCACGAGCACCCAGCGGCAGTCCCGTGAACTTGTCCGGTGACGCGGTAACTTGGCTGATACAGTCAAGCAGGCTCTCGGCAGGGACTCGACGGATGACCGCGTGTGCGTAGTTGCGGTGGTCGTGTTGATTGGTGTCGTTTGTCGCGCTGCTTCGCTGGTAGGCCTTACTGTTGCAAATGTCGCGAACCAATCGTCGAAAATCGTATTTGTATTCGACCAGTTTCTTGCCCAATTCGTCAAAGAGTTCGGGGTTGCTGGGAGGGTTGCTAACACGAATGTCGTCGACTTGATCGACCAAGCCCACACCCATGTAGTGTGCCCAAACACGATTGGCGATTGACTTTGCGAAGAAAGGATTTTCGGGGCTCGTCAGCCATTCTGCGACGACCGCACGACGGTCTTTGCCCTTTGTCTCAGGTGATTCACCGCCTAGGAATTTTGGTGGCACCGGCTTCTTCGTGACCAGGTGATTGACCTCGCCACGAAATCGATTGTAGATAGTTTTTTCGCGATAGTCCTCGGCTTGCTTTCGCGCGACCTGCGAAAAGAACGAGGCAAACCCGTAATAGTCATTCATCGTCCAGCGATCGAACGGATGGTTATGACATTGGGCGCACTGCGTGCGAATACCCATGAAAACCTGAGCAACATTTTCGGACGTCTTCAGCGTGTCGCGTTCGATTTCGTAGAAGTTGGTTGCAGGCGAAGTGAAAGTGCCGCCGTCGCTTGTTAAAAGCTCACGGACCATTTGGTCGATGGGGATGTTGCGAGCAAATTTGTCCGTCAGCCAATTGGCATACAAGAATGCCGATTTGTAGCTGACTTGGTTGGTACTCTTGATCATCAGCAACTGAGCAAACTTCATGGCCCAGATTTCGCTGAACTCTTTTCGCTCCAACAAGCGATCCACCAAATTGGCTCGCTTATCAGGGCCATTGTCGTTGACGAACGACTGGTACTCTTGCTCGGTGGGTAGTTGCCCAACGATATCCACGGTGACACGCCGGATGAATTCTTCGTCGCTGCATTGCCCGCTCGGTGTGATGCGAAGCTGTTGAAGCTTCTTTCCCACTAGCTGGTCGATATACTCGCCCGTGACTTTGGGCGGTGTGTACTTCAAGTCCTTCGGCAACGCCAAAACTTGGCTGCCAACCGTGTGCGTATCAAAGCGAGCCATCACGAAAGCCTCGCCACGTCGGCCGGCGGTCACCGTGCCTTCGTCATCAATCGCTGCTGTGCCTGAGTTGTTCGATGTGAATGCCGCCAACCGAGTCACATCACGAGTGCTGCCATCGCTGTAGTTGGCAACGGCAACGAATCGCTGCGTCGCGCCTTCGCCTTCAATCACGGCTTGCTGCGGATAGATGGCAACGGAGTCAACCGTCGGCGGCTTATTGTCCTTGGGGTCCAGCTTGGCTCCGTTTTGCAACCACTCCAACATGGTCGCGTAGTAGTCCGATTCGGTGCCGAAAAGTTTGCCACCGGTATGGGGCACCGAGCCAATTGATTTCTTCAGAAACAAACTCTCTTCTGGAACGGCCAAGTTGATTCGTCGCACACCGATCTCGCGCGTGATCCGGTGGTAGTCACCTTCGGGATCAAACCCGAACAGGCTGATACGAAAACCATCTTTTCCGCGAGCAGCTCCGTGACACGATCCGGTGTTGCAACCGCTCCGTGTCAAAACCGGCATCACATCCTTCTCAAAACTGACGGGAGTTTTGACCGTCGCGTTGGTCACTTCGACTGGGATTTTGACGACAGTGCCAGCGTATCGACCAACCAATTCCGTTTTGCCGTCCGCAACGGGCGAAAGCGTAAAACCATTCAGCTTGGCTTTGGACGGATCGGCAATCGCCCACTGGACTCGATCACTGGCGTCCTCGGTGATCCCATCGTCACGCTGAAGCACGGCGACGAACGACTGAAAGTCCCGCGCCGACCCCAACTTGATGGCTGGCGGGTACACAGCAAGATTGGGTTTTTTCGGCGGATCTTTCGCGATGGTCGAGGTCTCTGCAGCGTTCGCTGGCGCAGCGGCTTCTAAGTTCATCGCTGAGCAAAAAACGACAGCTAGGGCGATTACGATTGCGCGAACCGACCACGACGCAGTGGACGCGGTATTTGTTGCAGAAGTCATGTTCTTAATTCTCATTGGTCGGCTTTTCTCAAGTTGACCTGGAAACTTTATCTTGGCGACGACGAGCAGTAGTTCGTTGACTCGGCGAATTGTCACTATCTATGGGGCTAGTTCTTCGCTTGACGCAATTGTTCCAAGCGGCTGAGTGCTTTGGGCGCAGCCGGTTTTTTGGCTACCGCTTTCGCAGCTGGCTTGGGTGCGTTTTTCTTGGGCGGCAGCGGTTTGTCCACGCGGATTTCGCCGGTGCCAGTTGTTTGCACGATCGTTTCGTCACCCACTTTGACACGCGTTTGAACGTTCAAGGTCTTGTGTTTGGCAACCTTGGCATCTTTGGCAATGACGATCGGGAAAGAGACAACCGTGCTGTCCTTGGTAATCTTCTGAATCGGTGCGGTGCTGGTGACCCCTTTGGGCATTCCGACCAACTGCACCTCAGCTTCGCCAGGGTATTCGCGAAGCACTTCCATTTTGATGGCCAAAGGTACTTCGGATCCCAACTCACCGGCCGCTTTGGGGAACTCGTACTTGAACATCGATTCTTGGACATCCAGCATGATTTCTTGTGTCGAGATGTACGCTGTTCCGTTGGCGGTCGGGTAGCTCGCGACCATGATCACAGGCCATTTGCCCAGTGCGGCACTGCCGTTGGCAGTGATCGGAATTTTTGCTTCCGACTTTCCTTTGGCAATCTTACGGCTATTGTTCACGCCAATTCCCGGGGGGTTGTAAAGCGTGCGAAGTGAAACCACCCCGTCGAACTTTTCGTCGCGGACAATCTTCACCAGCAGTTCCTTACTTCCGCTGCGAACAATGGGGGTTTTCGGCTGGACCAGCTCGATCGTGAAAGGAGCCTTTTCGGTGACAGCCATGGCAGCACGCTTGGTGTCGTAGCTCCACATATGCCGCCGATTTTGTCCCAGAACCAACTTGTGTTGTTGTTTTAAACGCCCCATGACGTTGAAGCTTTTTTCGTCACCATGCCCCGCGATGGCAAAAAGACTTGCATCAAGCTTGGCATCTTTTGCTGCCGTTAGCACAACGGGAATTTCATTGCGGCCTTTGGGAATCGGAAACGTTTTCGCAGTCACGCCCGCGGGCAATCCAGCGAGCTCCATTTCGATCTGGCCGTTGTAGCCGCTCCGTGTGGAGGAGACCACCAAACCAATTGACCCACCCGCGGGTACAGGAACCACTTGGGCTTCATCGCGACGCAATTCCTTTAACGACAGACTAAACGTCGGGGCGGGGATCGTCACTTCGGCGCGATAGTTGTGGATCGGACTGCCACCACGCAGATGGTCGTAGATTCGTAGCGTGTGCTTGCCATCAGCCTTGGCTGTGAATTCAAAGTAGGGATCCACCTGACCGCGGCTATCATCTGACGAGACAAGCGTTTTGTTGTCCGGTCCAAACACATTGCAGTAGGCGTCCAATGGCGATCGAAGCACATTGCGTGCGAACACCTCGACGCGATATCGCTTGCCCTTTTTACATGCGAAACCAAAGCAATCGTAATCATCGGGTTGTCCGATCACTCCGCAGAAAGCGGCTGGGGCTTGATAATCCGGCGCCTTTCGATAGTCGTTGTTACTTCCTTCGTCTTCCATCACGACAGGCAAGTCATTGACGCGAATCCAGTTGGGTGAAGGGCTGATGCCGTTTTCGTTTTCGGTAATGACAGGCCAGCGATCAACTGTTTCGCTTGGCAACTGCACCGAAGCTTCAGTGACTTTGTGATCCGAATCAACCAAACTGCTTTTCAACAGGGAACCGGGTATGCCACCGGCAGGAACGACCGCAACCGGGCGCGGAAACGTGCCAACATGCAGACGGTAGCCGCTCACGCGGCTTCCCCGGAACGAACTGTCTCGCACCAAGATCGTGTAGGCGCCATCCTCGGGCGCAGTGAATGTGCAAAGCCCGTCTTGCTGCAAAAGTGGCGAATCATCGCTGGTCATCAACTCGAAGCGACCTTCGTCCAAGATCGCGATGTACGGATCCAAGATGTTTTGATTGCGGAGCGAGAATGCGAGTCGGATGCCCTCGATTTCGACATTCAGCGTCTGCCCTTTCTTCAGATTGACTCGGTAGTGATCGATGTCTTCTCGGTTCGCGATCCCCTCGACGGTTCGATTGAGCTCGATGAGCTGCGGCTTATCAAAATCGTTGTTCGGCTCGGCCTCTTTGACAATCGGCATCACGCCAACGCCAAGGAGGCGAAGATTAGCAATACCACTCTTGGTGACTAATCGAACGGGGTACAAGCCGGGTGCGAGATCCTTGGCGGCCTTCAGCTTGACTTCGACTTTCTTATTGTCGATTGCTTTGACATCCAAGATTTTGATGCCGGGCAAGTCCACCAAGACCTGATGTGCGTCCGAAACACGGACACCGTGAAACGTAATCGTAGTCACTTCTCCACGAACAACGCCCAATGGTTCCAAACGTTCAACCACCGGAAGCGTCGCGTGCGCAAAACTGCCCCTCGCCAACATGGCGAATATCGATAATGCAAAAAGTTTCTTAAGACTCATCTTGCTCTACTCGATCTAAAGCTTGAACGGACTGACCACTTACAAAAACACATGGGCTACAAAAACACGCGGGCCGCGAATCAGCGACCGCGAAGGATTTCAGAATGGGATTCTGGTCTACGCCATCAGTGGCTTGATCAACTGGCCACCATCGACAATCTCAATCGGACGATCGCCCGGAGCCATCAGCTCTTTGTCAGCAACGATGCCCAGCAATCGGTACATCGTGGTTGCCAAATCAGCGGGTGTTACCGCATCGCTTTCTGGTTCGGCCGCAGTCGCGTCCGAAGCACCATGAACAACGCCACCTTTGATTCCGCCACCGGCCAGCATCACGCTGAATACCTTTGGCCAGTGATCGCGACCGGCGTCTTTATTGACCTTTGGGGTCCGGCCGAATTCGCTACTGACCATGACCAAAGTCTCGTCCAACATTCCGCGTGATGACAAGTCATCGATCAATGCCGAAAGACCTTGATCCAAGGCTGGCATCTGGCCGCGGAAACCGGTCGTGATGTTGGTGTGCATGTCCCAACTGCCGTAGGTCATCGTCACCAAACGTGTTCCGGCTTCGACCAAACGGCGCGCCATTAGCAACCGCTGGCCCGCTTCATTCCGTCCGTAACTGTCACGAATCTTCTTGTCTTCCTTGCCGATGTCGAAAGCCTCTTTGGCCTCTGGCGTGTCCAGCAGGCTGTAGGCTCTTTCGTAAAATGTGTTCATCGCACCGACGCTGTCCGCGGCAGTCGCGTTCACAAAACGACTGTTGACGACTTCCAGAGCCGACTTGCGTCGCATGAATCGTTCGTTGTCGACACCACCGGCCAAGTCCAGGTCGCGGACCTTGAAATCACCACGCGCGGGGTCACTTCCCAAGGCAAAACCACCGTAGCTGCTGGCGAGATAACCGGTGCCAGCGAATTCGTTGGGAACATTCGGAATACACACATAAGGAGGCAAGTTGTTGCGTGGTCCGTATTCATGACTCACCACCGCGCCAAAACTTGGATAGCGCAACGCAGGGCTGGGCTTGTAGCCGGTGAACATGTTGTGCGTTCCCCGCTCGTGTGCCGCTTCACCGTGCGTCATCGACCGAATCACACTAAACTTGTCGGCCCGCTTCGCAAGCTGTGGCACCGTTTCGCAAAAGTGCTCGCCCGTTTTTGTTTTGATCGGGCGAAGCTCGCCGCGATATTCCAACGGACTATACGGCTTGGGGTCAAACGATTCCTGCTGGGCCATCCCGCCAGGCAGATAGATGTGAATGACACTCTTTGCTTTTGCCTTCACGAAGTCGTAGTTCTTTTGCTCGGCGACGGCTTGCCGCATCAACAACTCAGGTAACGAGAGACCAAGACCGCCGACAGCGCCGGCGGTAAGAAAGCCGCGACGACTAAGTGGATTTCCAAAGCAACGCATTTTTGCGACTCCGAAGACTGTGGGTGTTTGAAGTGTTGGTGGGAGATCAAGCCCTGCCGCTGTTCAAGCGAGGCATGCCTTGACGTTTTTTTGGACGTGCCTACTCGCGCCGCAGACTCTTTGCGTCTGACAATGAACGGATGGGCATGTGGGTAAACGAATCGAACAACCTAATACCGTTGGCTTTTCAATTTGCTTGCGTGTGGGGGTCACACATTTGGGTGGGACTTGAGCATCAATGCCTTGCGACTTATTCGCGATCCTGCACGTCGACGTTCAAGCAAGTCAGGTGGGACGTGTTTTGCAGCTCTATCTTAATCCGCAAGGGAACCGTAATCGCCACAAAACACCGCGTAAGAGTATCGGCATTCGTTCTAGACGTCAAACCAAACTGGTTGTGCCAGTCGATGGGGTGTTAACCGCCAGTACCCCTCTTTTGAGCTAGCTCATCAGCAATGCGGCTGACAGATTTAGATGGTTTGGCCGTCTACCAACGCCCGTGGAACTCGAGGCGTAAGTCGTTTTTCGGCAATGGTTTATGAATGCCAAAGGCAACCTGCAGCAGGATCAGGACAGCTTACTGAGCAGGCTGAGCAGCTGGGATGTTTCAGCGCGAACCTCGTCCGCCATTGTTGTGAAGTCACTCGTTTCGGACCTCTTCACTGAATCCTCCAGCTTCGAGGCGGCAGCAACAACGCGTTTCGCGCGGAATAGCTGAGCAGATCCCTTCAGCGTATGGGCTGCTCGTGCAAGTGATTTGTTGTCGCCCTCAGCAATGCTGGCGTCCATGGTTTTCATGATCGAGTTGCACTCGTCACGGAAGATCCGGGACAAACGATGAAGCCCATCAATTCCACCAGAGATCTCAAAACTAGCTGCTTGCAGATCCGCTACGTCCGATGCAGGAGGAAACTCAAACCCCGTCACCTCATCGTCATCCGGCATGAAATCAACAGCGACGGGTGATTCCTTTGTCGTCTGCACTGTCGTTTTCTCGGGCACCGCGGACATTGTCTCGTGCGGTGGGGGATCCGGCGCGTGCTTGGTCAGCATCTCTTGCAAAAACTTGGTTCGAATGGGCTTCGTCAGAAAGTCATCCATTCCCGCGGCTCGACACTCACGTGCGTCCTCTGGCGTGGCGGCCGCCGTCACTGCAATGATCGGAATGTGTTGTTGGGTGCTCGCATCATCAGGATGGGTGTCGTCCGAGCGTTCTTTTTCTAACGCGCGAATCGCACGCGTCGCCTCCAGCCCATCCATCTCGGGCATGTGCATGTCCATCAGGATGACGTCGTAAGTCCCCGTCTGCCAACGCACGACAGCCTCTTTTCCATCACACGCCAAAAACGGCTCGTGCCCGGCAGCCTTCAGCAGCCCCATCGCCACGTGTTGATTCGCCAAGCCGTCTTCGGCAACCAGAACTCGTAGCGACCGACTCGCTGCGTCGACTCGGATGTTCGCTCCATCGCTGCGCAGTGAATCCGACTGCATGATTTTAACCACAGCGTCTTTCAAGTCGGACTGAACGACCGGCTTGTTCATGTATCGCTGGATTCCGATGGACGCACATCGCTGACTATCGTTGGGTGTTTTGGCAGACGAGAGAATCATTAACCGAATCTGTTCCGCGTTCTGTCGCTTTCGAATCTCCTCTGCCAATTCAAAACCGTCCATTCCCGGCATCATGCAGTCCAAGATGGCAAAGCGAAACGGTTCACCGCTCGCGATTGCCCGCTCCATCATTTCCAAAGCTTCATCTCCGCTGGAAGCCAACACGGGCTTCATCTTCCAAGAGCAGAAGATCTCATAAAGGATGCGGCGATTGGTGGAATTGTCATCCACTACCAGAACAGGCAAGTCACGCAATTTTTGCAGCCGAACATCTAACTCGCTTGACTCCACGTGTCCAATCTTCAGTGGAATCGAAAAACGGAATGTAGTCCCGACTCCTTCTGTACTTTCGATTGCCAACGATCCCCCCATCAACTCCACCAGCTGCCGCGAAATTGCAAGGCCAAGTCCCGTGCCGCCAAACTTTCGTGTCGTTGATGCGTCGGCCTGCGTGAAAGCTTCCATCACGGCCGCCTGTTTATCTTCGGGAATGCCAATCCCGGTATCTTTTACCTCGAAATCGATTTGCGACGGCCGATTTGAATCCCGCACTTCCGCCGTAGTCTCTTCGGCGGAAGTGACATTGATCGTTACTTCGCCCTCGTGAGTAAACTTAATGCCGTTGGCGACCAAATTAATCAGAACTTGCCTGAGCCGACCGCTGTCACCGATCCAAGTCTCCGGGAGTGACGGCGCAACCCGGCACGCGAGCTCAAGACTCTTTTCTGCCGCTCGAATTGACAACGTACGTCCCGTCTTCTCAACCAAATCACGAATCGAAAACGGCTCCTCTTCCAGCTCCAGCTTTCTGGCTTCGATTTTGGAGAAATCCAAGATGTCATTGAGAATCCCCAGAAGCGACCCGGCCGATTCACGAATCAGCTCCGCGTAGTCTTGCTGTTCTTGCGTCAGGTCTGTTTGAGTTAAGAGCTCGGACATTCCGATGATCGCGTTCATCGGCGTCCGGATTTCATGACTCATATTGGCCAAGAACTCGCTCTTGGCATCATTGGCTTTGTCCGCAGCATCGCGTGCCTTGCGAAGTTCTTCTTGTGAGCGAATCAACTCGCTGATGTCACGCGAGATACCAAAGGTTCCGATCACTCGCCCCGTGTCATCCAGAAATGGCATCTTTGTCGAAATGCACCACGTATCGTCGCGACCATGCCACGTTTCGCGTTCAACCCGATCAACCAACGGCTCGCCCGTCCGAATGATCTGCATTTCATCCTTACGCGCACCGTCAGCGTGTTCTTCTGAAAAAATATCGGCGTCCGTTTTGCCGACAACTTCGTCGACGCCTTGAAAGCCGAACTTCTCCGCCATCGCCTGGCTAATGCGAATGAAACGGCTGTCAGTGTCCTTGAAGTAAATCGAATCGGGCAGGTTTTTCATCAACGTTCGCAACAGGTGCCGCTCGAAATCCAGTTGCTGCCGCGCTTCAATCCGATCCGTCACGTCCCAAAACAGCAACTGCAATCCCGTCACATTGTCTTCTTGATCCCGAATCGGACTCTTGATCCGTTCGATCCATCGGACGCGACCTTCCGCATCGACCGTCGGCTCCACGCTGTGCAACGATTTTCCCGACTCGATGACCGACTGATCGTCAGCTGTGTACTGCTTTGCAATTTCGGCGGGAAACAAATCTTCGTCGCGTTTACCCATTAACTCAGACATCGTGGTCCGGCGCACGTGCAAGTAGGCACGATTGGCAAACACGCGTCTGCCATCTGCATCCTTGATCAACAGACACAAGGGCATTGAGTTGACAAGCGATTCGAAGGTTCGACGCGACTCGACGCGTGAGAACAGTTGCTCCGATGCCCGAATCCCCGAATCTTCGCTACTTCTTTGAAACGGGTCGTGAGGTTCGCTGGGTTCAGACATTGCGTCGCTCAAATGGCAGACAAGAAAAGCCGCGCTGCCAGAAGCAGCAGGCCTTCCATGATAACCGATCTAAGTTAACCCGTTCAGTCAAAAGCAAGCTCTAACCAACCCCGCTTTCATCGATTGTGGACCGACTCGTTCAACCAGGAATGAAATTGCATTCAGCCGTCAGGCTTTGGGCAAACAGGGCTAATAGATCTGCGACATGATCCATGTCTTCTGTCGAGATCGTTTCCACCGCCGAATGCATGTAGCGGTTTGGAATCGACACTAAACCTGTCGCAACGCCCCCGCCATGAATTTGTAGCACATTGGAATCGTTTGGAGCCGCACGCCCCAGCGCTGCAAGCTGATAAGGAATGGAGTTCGATTCGGCTAATTCGATCAAGCGCGCGGCGACCTTGGCATTGATATTCGGTCCGCGAAAAATAACGGGACCGTTGCCCAAGCGGATGTCACCTTGCTTGTTCTTGTCAATCGTCGGGCAATCCGATGCGTGCGTCACATCGACCGCAATCGCCACATCGGGCCGAATGCTGCCAGAAGCTGTCGTTGCACCGCGAAGCCCAATTTCCTCTTGAACAGTTGCGACACTGTGCAATTGACAGCGAAGATCTTTGTCGGCAACGGCGCACCGGCGAAGGGCCTCCATCACGGTCCACATCCCAGTTTTGTTGTCCATGCCGGGGCTGGACATCAGACTTCCCTGCAGCTTTCGGTAGCGAAGATCCAAGGTGACAGGATCGCCAACGCGAACCAGTTTTTTTGCTTCTTCCGAATCTGTTACGCCAATGTCCAACCACATCTGTTCGAGCTGAACAACTTGGCCGCGTTCTTTTGGGCTGAGCAGGTGAATCGGCTTGCGACTGATGACTGCGGGGATGGGGCCGCTTGCCGTCCACACCGTCATCGCCTGACCGACTAGCTGCTGCGGATCCCAGCCGCCAATTGTTTGGGCGTGCAAAAAACCCAAGTCGTCGATGTACGAAATCAACATTCCGATTTGGTCGCAATGCCCTGCATACATCAGCCGCGGACCATCGGCACTTCCCAGTGTGGAAATCAGGTTGCCGTGAACGTCGGTGCGAACATCATTCGCGTGCGGCGCGATGTAATCGCGAATCAGAGCTTGAATCGGCTCTTCGTATCCTGAAGGACTAGGGGTCGTCAGGGCAGATTCAAAAAAACGAAGTGCGTCGGGTTGCATGGCAAATTGGTTTCGCGAATGAACAAGAGAGCAGAGTTAGCCCCTACAGAGCAGCCACTTATATGATGGCGTATCGAACACTTCTCTCACAGAGCACCTCCTTGCCCAAACACATTCGTCCACTTGCCGAAAGGCATTCGCCAAGAAAACGCTTGTCTATCCCCGCATAAAGTTGCGTCGAAACAGGCGACTGGCAACGAACATCACAGCCATTGCGAAAAGCAACTGCGTCGCCAAAGCGAAGATAACCTTGGAACTGGTCAGGCCAAGCCCATCCCAAAAATAGCCTTGAAACGCTGTCATGGCCCAATACGTCGGCGTGCTCTTACTCATCCATTCGACCACCCAAGGCAATTCGATCATTTGCAAAGGGAACCAGCAGCCTCCCAACGCGGCAAACGTCAGCGTGATAAGTGGCGTCAACGACTCAGCTTGCTTGGGCGTGCGCGAAAACGCGGCAATCAAAATTCCAAAACTGGTCGCTGCCAATGTCCAAACCAAAGCGATGAAGAGCAGCGACATTGGATCGCGAAAAATGCCGATTCCAAAAAGCACTTCGCCGTAAATCAGCAGCACTACCATTTGCAGCATGCCAACGATCAGCGTGAAGATCACTTTTCCAAGCAGGATACTGTGTCGTGAAATGGGCGCCGAAAGCAGCCGTGAAATGGTTCCTTGGTCACGTTCGACCAACAACGTCACCCCACAACTGGACAAGCCGAACATCAACATCATCACCGAAACGCCCGCCACGCTTTGCGCCAACTGATAAGTGACACGCTTAGGGCGATCCGGAGGCGTTACGTCTTCGTGTTTGACAGCGGACGAGGTCCCGGTCATTCCAAACGCACCCATGTCACCTGACTCGAAAACGTCACCCTCATTAGTTTCGGCCCATGCCTCGATGACGCGAGACATCTGGGATGCCCGCTGGGTGAACTGCTCCAACTGGCTCTCCGGCATTCCAGCCTTCGCAAATCGCTCGCCCATCATCGTGGACCAATAATCGCCCCCCTGAACGCTGTACATCGCTTGCATCATCCCCAAGCTAATCATGCGATCTTCCATCGACCGCCCCGGATCGCGAATGAGTCGTAGCGAACCATCTTCGGATCTCGCGATGGCTTCGGCAAATCCTTCTTCGATCACCAGCACATGGCTGGCGTCTCCATCGGCAACCTTTCTTTCGATGGACACAGAGTCTGGACTCAACACATCCTTCGCAGGCAGCACGCGAAGCATTTCTGATTCTCGCAACGAATCAAGAAACGTTTTGCTCGTTTCAGTTTGGTCGCGGTCAGAAACCCAGAGGACGACTTTGGGCATGGCACCACCGCCGCCACTGGCTTGCCCCATGATAAAACCAAACGTAGTGATCAAGACGATCGGCAGCAAGAAACCAAGCAGCAACGACATGCGGTCGCGAAAGTAAACTCGCAAATCTTTTTTAGCAATAATCCACGCAGTTAAAAGCAATGACATGATGTTGATTGTTCGAGAAAAACGAGGGCGTGTCAGGATCGCGCTGAAGTGACAGCGGCAGAGAAGACTAGTCTCGAAGCTTTCGGCCGGTGAGCTCAAGGAATACAGCTTCCAAATTTGCATCTGGATTGCCAATGGATCCGGAAAGCTCCGCGGCTGTTCCAACCGCAATCACTCTGCCCGCGTTCATGATGGCAATTCTGTCGCACAACTTTTCGACTTCTTCCATGTAGTGCGTTGTGTAAACGATCGTCGTCCCATTTCGGTTCAGAGTCATCAAGGCCTCGAACAGGTGCGCCCTGCTTTGCGGATCAACACCCACCGTGGGTTCATCCAGCAGAAGTAATTCGGGCTCATGAAGTTGCCCAATCGCTAAGTTCAAACGACGTTTCATCCCGCCACTGAACTGCCCCGCACGATCATTGGCACGCTCTTCCAATCCCGCCAACGCGATCGCGTGTTCGATTCGGTCTTTCAACTTCGCTTTGCTCAGTCCCGACAAACGGCCAAAGAACTGCAGGTTCTCGATCGCAGTTAGCTCTTCGTAGACGGCTAGCTCTTGTGGTACAAAGCCAATTCGCTTGCGATCTGCGACGCTCTTTGCCGGCTTGAAGGGATGCTGCGACAACAGGATCTCTCCCGTCCAGTCGGCTAACAGGCCTGCGATGCATCCAATGCTCGTGGTTTTTCCAGCCCCGTTCGGACCAAGCAAACCAAAGAACGCGCCACGTTCAATACTCAGGTCCAACGAGTCAACCGCTGTGTGGTCGGCGTATCGATAAGTAAGGCCATCGATTTCTAGCAACGCTTCTCGTTCTTGGTCTGGATCTTGATTCGGTTCAGGCAAGTCGTTTTCCTCGGGAGCAGCGGTGTGATGGAAGCACACGCTTCATCAGATGGCGGGTTGAAGTGCAGGGCAACCTATCACTTTTCGATCTTCGCTCGCATCGCGATGAATTCCAAGGCACGTTGCCCAGATCATCAGGGCGCCAATTCAGCCGAATTTGTCGGGCTGCATGCATCCAAGCGCCGAGACGGTGTGGAGAATCGTCCCCAATAGTAGCAGGCAGACTCCGTTCTGCCGCCCGCCTACCCCACTGGCAATAAGCACCCCCTGGCAATACGCAGTTATTCGTAAGCGGGCGGCAGAGCGGAGTCTGCCTGCTACACATTAATAACTCACACCGCTAGGAAGTGGCAGGCGAATTTCCCGATTCAAACTCAAGAGACCCGGCGTTCAGATCAGCTGGACGAAATCGCGACGGTTCGCCAGTGTCGATACAAGGCATGCGAAATTTTCGTTGATGACGCATTGCCAGTCGATAGTCTTCGCGTTGCTGTCGTCGCGGAATATTGCACGACGAAAGGTACGCTCCAAAGATCCATGACGCTCCCATAAAGCTAGTCAATGCAATGATGATGATCCGCGTCGGAAGGTCGCTGGCATACCAGAACGCCAAGGCTTGTTGAAATACAAACAGCGTTGTAAGGATGAACAAAGTGCGGAGCGAAAATCGAATTTTGGGAATCTCGGGCAATCCACTTCTGCGAAAGGGAGAACGAAAACGGAGTCCTCTCCGCAATAATCGTCCGCCGCAAGCAAACTTCACGTCCCGCCAAGTCTCGCGAGCCGAGACCACAACAAACAGCAAAACACACGGCCCCATCAGCACGATAAGCAGCTCGACGTAGTGGACACCAAGAAAGTTCAAGAGAGACATCATCGGGTCAAATCCACGTAGGTGGCGTCGAAAAAAGGGGGGGCAAAAGGGCGGGCAAGCCAAGGATCAAAGAGGCTCAACCGCTCTTCAGTTGTGCTGCTGCAACTAAATGGGCTCAGGCACGCCGTCGCGAGGGCGCTATCCAACTTACCCCAGTGGGCTGTCCCCAGCTTGACCCGGTCCATGTGCCTCTGCCTTCCAACCATCTTTCGCAGCTGGCATTGCTATCACGCGTGCTATCACACGTTTCATCTGAGAGCGGATGCCCTACGTGGAAATCGAGATCGAGAAACGGATGGATGGTTGGGATCAAAACGCCTGTAACCCACCGGCAACCAAGAAAAGCCCCGTCGCTCGCAACGGCAGAGCTCCCCGGACTGGTGCAAGCAAAAAAAACTTTCCCAGCGGATTGATCGCACTCAGCGAAACTTCTGCGTTACCAGTCGTGTCAAAGAAGCGGGAAATAGCGAGAGAAAAAGATGGCAGCCGCTCGCTTAGGGGGATGGAGTTAAACCGCCAAAGACAGGCTAAACCGCTGATAGTGCTTGATCTCATTCAAACGCCCTAAAGAGTTAGCACGGTTTTACTCGACATAACTCTCGGACAGAGGATTTGTTTCGATTGAGTTTTCAAGTTGTCGCCCAAGGCAACTCGAAAGCTGGTGGCAATCAAGTTTGATCCGACGTTCACCCAGGGGGGATTCTGGGAAAGCATTCAAGAGACTGTTTCAATCGAACACCGACAAGCTTCGTCATGAGGACACTGCTTGTTAGTAGGAGATTTTTGCGGACTCATGATGTCGACGCGGCGATTATAGCCGAACGTTCCTACGACTTAATTGATGTTGCAACAAGCAATTGTTGTTCGTGTCGATTGATGAGTACGCGGAACTTTCGGCGTTGATCGCCGAGGTCAACAGCATCTCCCCACCGGCCAAAGTTCTCTTTGGTCACAAACAACGTTTTAACAAAGAAACCACGAGGATCCCGTTCGGGGAGCGTCGCAGGACGCGAGCCGGCTGGTCTGACCCAGCGTTGAATTTACTGCAATCACTTTCGTAGGCGACCCACCGCAGACGAAGAGTAACCGATCAGGACCGGTTGCGATTACGGCAAACGAGACGAACGAAGACCGCTAGAACAATTGGTTACCGACGCACCATTGTTCGAGGGAATAATCAACGAGGCGTTATGGAGAGCCTGAGATGAAGGTCTTTACGACTGGACAGGTCGCCAAGATTTGTAAAGTAGCACCCCGAACCGTTTCCAAATGGTTCGACTCGGGGCGTTTAAAAGGCTACCGAATTCCTGGATCACAAGATCGACGTATTCCTCGCGAATACCTGATCAAGTTTCTAAAGGAACACGGTATGCCCCTTGGTGACTTGGAAGACGAAGCGATGGCAAAGTGCCTGATCGTCGCCCAAGACCAAGTACTGATCGAAAACTTGAAGCGCGAACTGCCACCAGAGAAATCGTTCAAAGTTGCTGTTGCAGCAAGCGGTTTCGAAGCTGGGATTCAAGCTGAAAGTTTCAATCCAGACTGTATCATTGTTGACTTTTCGATTGGCAAGATCGAAGCAGTACAAATCTGCCAGAACTTGCGCAAGAACATCGACTTCACTGATATCGTACTGATTGCATTGCTACCAGATGATGGTCAGCCAATGAGCTTCGATCGCAGTAGCATCAACGAAACGTTCAAGAAGCCGTTCGACGCCCACTTGTTGGCTGAACGTCTACGAACACTCGTCGGTGCCAAGAAAGAATTGGTCTAAGCGGACTTCAGCAGGTCACAAGCTTGCTGAACTCCCCAACGACCGACGTAAACGTCGAGAGCGTCGTCCATCCCCGCAGATGGACGACGCTTTTTTCATGCGCGGGGACTTGATGCGGGAGACTGGGAGCACGCAGCCAAAGTTTGTTGTGTGTTAGAATCCGTATGCTCTGACCACGATTGGCTTCGTCATCTCCCTTGTTCTCGTTTTCTCCGCCCGCTTCGCTCCATGCCCCCTGCTCCCAATTCTCCCCACTTCGACTCTGACGGCAACGCCCACATGGTCGATGTCTCCGCCAAGCCCATCACGTACCGTGAAGCGACCGCGTCGGCGAAGATTATCATGCTTCCTGAAACGGCAGAGCTAATCCGCGCTGGAAACGCGGCCAAGGGCGATGTGCTGTCGGTCGCTCGCATTGCCGCAATCCAATCCACCAAACTGACTCAGCAGCTGATACCGCTGTGTCACAGCATTCCGATCGAATCGGTCAAGGTCTCGTTTGACTGGATCGAACGCGAAACCCTGCTGTGTCGCGTCACCGTGGGCACCTCGGGACGCACGGGCGTGGAAATGGAAGCGATGACTGGAGCCAGCATCGCAGCGTTGACGGTTTACGATATGGTCAAGTCTGTTGATCGTGGCTTGGAGATTCAACAGGTCGTTTTGGAGGCGAAATCTGGCGGCAAGTCCGGGAAATTCCAAAGAAACGGTCCTGTTTCGGACTGATCGGCATCCACCGTAGTTATTGGGGGTTAGCGAAATCCGGTTCATCCGTTAACAAGTGGGTGGAGTTTTGGGCGTTTTCGACTGAGTTGAATGTCGCCCGTTCGCTTCGCCCGCGGATTGATCATCGCGCGGCCCAGAGATCTTTGTCTCTGGCCCAAAAACACCCATTCACCCCGAGCTGCTCGAGATGGATTCGACGTCGACGATGCGTACCGACACGACTTCGCCAAATGGCCACCGTCAGCTACATCATAGTAATGAAGGTCCGTCCCAAAACGACGTGTCCCAGCACGACAAATCCAGCAGTAGAAACGTTCACAATCACCCTTCAGCGACGCTTTCAACGACTCCCCAGAGCGTACTAGATCACCTTTACGGCCCAATCGCCGAATCTCTGGTCGATATCGAATCGCGTCTTTGCGAACAACTCCAAAGCCCCTACGAGGCTCTTGCGCCGCTTCTGCGACACGGAACCCAACTAGGCGGCAAACGACTTCGCCCAGCCATGATGCTGCTCGCAGCCTCAGCAGTCGGTTCGATCCAAGAGTCGCACCTGGTACTGGGAACCGTGATCGAGATGGTCCACACAGCGACCTTGGTTCACGACGACGTTTTGGATGAAGCGTCCACGCGCCGCCACGTTCCCACGATCAACGCGCTGCATGACAACCACACGAGCATTTTGCTGGGCGACTATCTGTTTGCCCAAGCGTTTCGTTTGACTGCCACGCTGGACGACATTGCCGCCTGTCGATGGATCGGAGACGCGGCCAAAGACGTGTGCGTAGGAGAGCTTCGCCAAGTCCTTGATCGCAACATGATCGACTTGGACGAAGAAACCTATTTGGACATTCTTCGAGGTAAAACAGCGGAATTATGCTGCGTGGCTTGCCGCTTGGGAGCCAAGCATGCGGGTGGTAGCGACGTGGTTGTCGACGCAATGGCTGAATTCGGCAACTCGATCGGCATCGCTTTCCAGATCGCGGATGATTACTTGGATCTGTGGGGTGATGACGAAACTGTCGGCAAGACGCTTGGTACCGACTTAGAACAGGGAAAAATCACCCTGCCGTTGATTCGATTGCTGGATACCTGCGACGAATCAGACCGCGATGAAATCGTTTCAATCATTACGGGCCCCTCTGATCAGCGAGTCGAAGCCATCCGCCCATGGCTGGGCCGCAGCGATGCGAAAGCCTACACAGCCGCTACAGCCGAGCGGTACAGAGACGCGGCGCTAAGTTCACTCGATATTTTGGATGACTCACCGTCCAAGGAATGCTTGATCGCGATCGCTAACTTCGCGATCGATCGTCGCTTCTAAATCGCTCCGCAGGAGCGGCAACGTCGGTCATCGCGTCACAGCCGAGATCAGCCCGGAACCGAGCCAGCTTCATTGGTAACGTTTTGTCACGCTGACAAACGAAAAAAGCGGCTCACCGGAATTCACCGATGAACCGCTTTCTCGAAGAGTGACCCCTACGGGACTCGAACCCGTGTCGCCGCCGTGAAAGGGCAGTGTCCTAGACCGCTAGACGAAGGGGCCGTCTTAGCTTTTTCACTCGCTAGCTAGCTTCGTCGGTCAAATGACCAATGTCGCTTGATTTAAAAGTGTACGGAATCCGAAACACCTTTGCGTCACCCGCGAAGAGCGAGTTTTACTTCCGATGCCCTACTGCCGTCAAGGGTTCACACCAACCTTTGCTACCGGGCCCCTTAGCGGCCCACATCGGATCGGAAACGCTCACTGCAACGAAGGCCGCGTTACCGCTTGCGGCGCAACCACCATTATGCGATTCCATGAAAAAAGCCCGGCAAATTGCCGGGCTTTCGCATTTGGGCGCGTTGCCTGTGATGCTCGGTGCAAAAGCCCACGTGATTCAGTGTGCGGGAGCATCAATCGAACGACTAAGTCTTACGATTCAACGGGTGCGTCACCCGATTCCAGACTGCGCTGGATCGCATCGTAAACTTCGCGACGATGAACTGGCACCTCGCGAGGTGCTTCCACGCCTAGGCGAACCTTGTCGCCACGGATCTCGACAACAACGATCTTGATGTCGTTGTTGATGACGATACTTTCGTTCTTTTTTCGTGATAAAACTAACATATTCCAGTCCTTTCTAACCGGCCAATGGTTTCGCGTTTATCGCTGAGAGCGGCCGACGGTGCGTTTAATAGTGGTTCAGACGCACCGGCAAACCCTCCATGCCGGTCCTCTTGTCATCGGGATGCCACACGGGACATCCGTCTTTCCTGACCGTCTAACTCTAGGTCGTAAATAGGCATAGTCAAGGAATTTAGCATTGACAGAATTGGATTTTCAACACGCTACGACTTTCGATGTCTTGCCAGACGGCCTCTTGAGTCGTCGTAAAACACCCAAAACCCAATGAAAAACGGCTGTTCTGCCCACATTCGACCGGTAAGCCAAAGCCCCCCGGCGGATGGAGAGACCGGAAAAAACGGGGGTTTTCAAAAAGGAGACAGGGGTCGGATTAGTCCAGACAGACAGTTTGGGGGATCGTCATTCACCCACTCTCGCCAGATTTCTTTCCGCAATGACGTGCTAACGAGAAAGAACTGGGCAAACGTCGAACCATTCGCGACGTTGATCGGCCATCCAGTCTGTCGCTTCGGTTGGCCCCCACTGTTCGGTGGGATAAGTATGAAGCGGCGGTGCGGCGGGGCTTCGCCATGCCGCGATGATTGGGTCGATGATTCCCCATGCGAGTTCGACTTCATCGCTTCTCGCAAACAGGCTCGCATCACCATGGAGCGAATCCAGCAGCAAACGTTGATAGGCGTCCGGCATGCTACCACCGCTGGACGCATTGAAATCGAAGTCCAGCGTACTCGTCCGCGTCTTCATCTCTGAGTCAGCGACCTTGGTCTCGAAGTGCAATTGGATTCCTTCGGCCGGCTGCACCTGGATGACCAAGCGGTTGCCCAGCGGTTCGCGAGTCTTGTCGCCAAAGAGAATGTGCGGGACTTGCTTGAACTGAATCACGATCTGAGTGGTTCGGCAAGACATACCCTTGCCACTCCGAAGGTAGAACGGCACGTTCTTCCATCGCCAATTGTCGCAGTAGAGTTTCAGCGCGGCGAAAGTCTCCGTCTGACTCCCCGATGGAACATCTTGTTCATTCAAGTAGCCATCGTACTGACCACGTACAGTGTTGGACGCAAAATCACCGCCCGTCATTTTGCGAACGCTATGCAGGACTTTTACTTTTTCGTCCCGCACCAATGAAGAATCGTAACGTGCAGGCGGCTCCATCGCGGTGATCATCATCAATTGCAAAATGTGATTTTGAAACATGTCGCGAAGAATTCCCGAGCCATCGTAGTAACCGGCTCGGTGACCAATCACGACTTCTTCGGCGACCGTGATCTGCACGTGGTCAACAAAATTCCGATTCCAAAGCGGTTCAAAGATGCTATTCGCGAATCGGAGCGCAAAGATATTCTGAACGGTCTCTTTGCCCAGATAGTGATCGATACGATAGATCTGGTCTTCCCGGAAAACATGATGGATTGATTCGTTCAATGCTTGCGCACTGGCCAAATCCGTGCCAAAAGGCTTTTCGATGATGACGCGTCGAAATCCGTTTTCGTCGTTTGCCAGACCGGCAGCGCCAAGTTGCTGAATGGCAGGATCGTAAAGCTGCGGCATAGTGGACAAATAATAGACGCGTCCTTCGCAGCCTTCGCCCTCAATCTCGTCAAGAAATTGCCCCAGCGCCTTGAAGTCTTCCAGCTCCTTAATATCGCCTGGCTGATAAAAGACGTTCTGGCTAAACGCATTCCAGGTTTCGCCATCAAAGAGCTCCTTGGCGAACTTTTCCACAGAATCACGTAACGAATCACGCCATTGCTGATGTTCAAACTGACTGCGGGAAACGCCGACAATTCGCGTCTGCTTGGGCAACCGCCCCTTTGTGAACAAACTGTAGAGAGCGGGAATTAGCTTACGGCTTGTGAGGTCACCCGAAGCCCCAAAAATCACGATCGTGTGAGCCATCAATTCAAATCCTGTGCAGTTTCATCGATAAGTCCAATTACCGCCAGTGTCTTAACCTATCGGATTTCGCACGCACCGGGAATCGCAGCAACCGTTTCGCTCGTGGAAATGAGTTTTTCCGTCCCCTGACTTTTCCTCGTCGCGGCCTAAATCGCTTGCGATGCCTTGAACACGTTCGCTTGCATCATTTCACAAACGATAGACATCGAACTGCACACAAAATGGGCTTGCCATCGTCCTTGGCGGACGTCCCTGTTTCGCCGTCGTCCCGGTTTCGCCGTCGTGCCTGTTTCATGTACCGATGCAGCGTCTATACTAGCGAGCGTCCGGTTCCCACCCCTTTTTATTCCGCAAACCTAAACCGGAATGAACTGACAAACCTCTTGGCGGGAGATTCTCTTGAACCACGGCGGTCTCTTCTTGTGGATCCTGTTTGCATCCGCACTGACTTTCCTTGGGTGCGACGCGAAAGAACAGGCATCTAGCGTCGCGACGCAAACGGATCCGACTCTGAACGCACGATCACAAGGTGACTCGAGCAGCCAAATGTTCGCTGCAATCCGACAGCAAGAATGGGAGGATGCATGGTCGCATGCCCAACCCGCGCTCGTGGAGAATCCCGACGATGCAGAGGTCGTGCTCGGAGCTGCTCGCGCAGCATCAATGTTAAACCGCCATGATGAAATGGCAGACCTAATGGTGCAAGCCTGCGCGATGAGTGACTATCGCCCGCCTTCGCTTGTCGAGGTAACGGGGAAATCGCTGTATGACCTTGGAAAGGCATATCGTGCCATCGAACTTTTCCAAAACGCATTGAAACGACAGCCAGACGCACAGGAACTGCGTCAACGGCTGATGATTCTGTTGCTGAGCGTCGGCCGCAATGATCTGGCGAGCGAGCATATCGAACCACTTATCCGCGCAGGAAGCTTCGATGCGGTGCTTCTGTGTGCGATGACCGATCTTGATACGGTTCAGTACTCACCGGAGATAGGCGAAAAACTTGCCAGGCAGAACGATAGCGACCAACGCGTACGCCTGGGAAAGGCGAGGCACTTGCACAACACATCTCAAGATGAGCAAGCGATCAAAATACTGGAGCGGGCACTGAAGCAGCACGCTGAACTTACGCCAGCACACGCTTTGTACGGCCAAGTGCTTTCGTCAACCAACCAGCTCGACAAACTGCCGCACTGGTATCGAAACAAAACAAAAAAGAGTGTTTCAGACGCGGACTTTTGGCTGACGCTTGGAGACTGGGCTACAGCGCTGAAAGACCTTGAAGGAGCAATGCGTTCCTATTGGCAAGCGAGCCAACTTGCTCCCAACAAAATTTTAGCTTGGGATCGCCTAGCCAAAGCAACTCGGCAGATACGGGAATCAAACTTAGAACTTTCCGTGATGCCAAACGACGCACAACTGCAGGCGATCGATCGTCGTGCCGCGGACTTGCAAGAAATCCGTCAGGCAATCAAAGCCTTTCGAAACAGCAGAATGCGAAGTCAACGGGAGGCCGTTCACGTCACCGTTTTGTTGACCAAACTAGGGAGATACGGAGAAGCAAACGCGTGGTGCCAGTTAGCAGAGCATTTAGATCGCGAACGCATCCCCGAATTCGCGAAGGTCAAGAATTTGGTTGCTGACAAGTTAACGTCAGAACAAATCTGGGAAGCCGTATCGGAACAGCCAGCGCGTCTGTTAGACCTTTCGTCATTGTCCGTGCCGCGACTGAGCGAGTCCGTTCCCATCGCGAATACACCATCGATTTCGATCAGCGAATCGGGAGCCGATGCGCGTTTGGAAGATTCCACTGCCCGATGGCAACTCAGCGATGTTGGCGGAAAAAGCAATCCTGGGAACGTCGACGTCATGCCTTTGGAACGATCGCTAGGTGTTGGCGGCGGCACGATTGACTATGACTTGGACGGTCTTCCTGACATTGTCATCGCTGGGGCTGGCGGAGCCGTCCAGGCAATCGACTCTCAAGCCAACAAACTACTTCGAAACATAGGCGAACGCTTCGCTGGAGTTACCCAGGCATCAGGAGTTGATGATCGTCACTTTGGCCAAGGTATAGCGGTAGGCGACTTCAATGAAGACGGTTTACCCGATTTGTTTTACGCTAACTTTGGCACCAACACACTCTTGGCTAACAATGGAGACGGCACTTTTCGGCAGGTGAACGCACTCCTCCAAGACAAAACGCAGCAGTGGACCACTTGTGGTGCTTTTGTCGATCTGGATCAGGACGGCCTGACCGATTTGTTGACAACAAACTACTGCGACGCACTGGAGACTATCAATCAGCCTTGCTTGAACGAACAGGGAGTGGCGGGGCCCTGCCATCCGCTGAAGTTCAAAGCACATCGCGATGTGTTCTTTCGTTCAAACGGCGACGGAAGCATGGCCAATGTGACCTCGCGTTGGAAACCTGACCTATCACCTGGACGTGGCCTGGGAATCTTGGCCGGGAGCCTACAGCCAGAGCAGCAGTCTGTGTATGTCGCCAATGATATGACGGCCAACGAATTCATCTCCCTTGGTAAAGAATCAGATCAGCGTTCGACAGACGGCCCACTCTCGACAGACACAGCAAGGCTGCGCGGAATTGCGTTTAGCGGAATGTCGCAACCACAGGCATCGATGGGAATCGCCAGCGGCGACATCGACCTGGATGGCGACTTGGATTTATTTGTCACTGGATTTGCGAATGAACACCACATTCTGTACGAGCAAACATCGCCCGGATACTGGGTCGATGCGAGCAGCCGACTTGGACTGACCGAGCCAACCGTCAAGGTCGTGGGCTTTGGTACCGAAGCGATTGATTTAGATAACGACGGTTGGCTGGAATTGCTTGTCACGAACGGACACATCACCGAATTCGGTGACAAAGAAGTTCCACTTAGGCAACCTTTTCAAGTCTTCAGACGAGGCTCCAAAGGTAAATTCCAACTCGTCGACGATGACACGTGGGGCGAGTACTTCGCGTCGGATCACATCGGAAGGTCATTGTGGACGATCGACGCCAATGTAGACGGACTGACGGATGTTCTGGTCACCCACACTTACGAACCGGCGAAGTTGCTGATAAATCAAACTCAAACAGCAAACAAACAAATCGAGTTTCAACTCGTCGGAACCAACTGCTCCCGAGACGCGGTTGGTGCGGTGATCACGTTTTCCGAAGGCGGGCGGCAGCGGCGTCTTTGGCGTAGTTCTGGCGATGGATTCATGTGTAGTAATGAACCGATTTTGAGAGCAGGCATGGCATCGTCCAGCAAAGCCAAAGAGGTTTCGGTGCGCTGGCCCGACGGATCAACCGAGCATTTCGGTACTCTTGATGCAGGAAACCGGTTCTTGTTGATCCAAGGCCAAGCAGACTCGTTTCGTCTTCGCTAACCTCGACTCTGTTAAGATCAGCTCAGTTCAATTGCCATGCTGGCAGCCCCTGAACAATCAGCAGCAATCCATCCTGCTTGACGGGAGCAACCCGCTGAACCTGACCGTTAGGCCACACCACCTCGAATCGGTCGATACGCTCACGTGCTTTGATTCCGAATCTGCTGACCGGTTCATTGCGGCACATATACCCGTCACCAGCAGTTACCCACTGCGACCGCCTGCCGCGATCGGTAACGACGGTCACGACCGCACCGATCGCATCTCGAGTGTCAGCGACGCCCTTGAGAATTACGCCAAGACTTCGATTCGGACTATCTGTTCCATTCAAAATCAAGGCGGGCGGTTCTTCCAAATGAGTGATCACCAAATCAGATTTCCCGTCAGCATTCACGTCCAGACGAGATACTGCACGTCCAAGATGGCCGCTATCGAAGTATCCCGATTCATCATTCACTTCAGCAAGAACGCATCCTTGATCAGTCCATCGCATCAGCTGGGTGGGCTGCTGGTACAAGTGCTCATCGACTGGCAATTCGACCCGACCGTTGGCTACCATTAATTCCAATGAGCCATCATTGTCGTAGTCGATCGCCTGCGTGCCAAAACCCACGAAAGGATCACTAATCTGATTAATCCCAGTGACGACTGAACGCTCGAGAAATGCACCTCGCTTCTGCAAAAACAAGCTGTTCGACTCATCTTCAAAGTTGGTGACAAATAAATCCAACGACCCCGTTCCATCAAAATCCCCATGGGCGATTCCCATTGATCCTGACGGCTTACCGCGAGCGCCCATCGCGCAACCCGTCAAGATTGCCGAGTCTCGCGTTGCACCATCCGCTTCACAGAGCAAAAGTTGATCAGGTGTCACATCATTGGCGACAAACACACTGGGTCTTAGCGACGGGCCGACCGAGCCTGGGCCTTCATTATCAAGACCAGAAGATTCATCGCGGGCAGGATCAACACAAGCAAAATCAACACGACCAGCGATGAGCAGCCCGAGGCCTGGTGATGCGACCGAGTCCACTTGCACGCCAGGGCCAATCCCGCGCTGGTTCCCCGCAAAAAGGTGATCTGCTGCTGGCCCATAGTCGAGCGGCGAAAGCTGCTTTCTTTTGCCCAGAGCATCTTCGCCTGCCGGCAGAATCATGCCTGGATCCGACAGGTAGTTCACCTGGAACACATCCATCAGTCCGTCGCCAGTCACATCCGCGATTCCCAAGGATGAACGCATGATTGGACCTGCCGTTTGCTCTGGCTCGATGACTGGCATTGCTTTGAATGAACCGTCACCCTGATTGATCCAGATCCTGGTGCCCTCCATCGTTCCGCAGGCCAGATCATCGAAACCATCCTGGTTGATGTCACCCGAGGAAACACCAAACGTGTGGGCGTTCAACCGGATATTCGCCGGCTCAGTTATGTCAACGACTCTCACGTCGCCGCTGGGCTGCGAGACATTTCGGTAAAGCAGGTCCGACTGAAATCCCGATCGAGCCTGTTTGGCCCATCCACCTCCTTGCGCTAAAAAAAGATCCGGCATCCCATTCAGATCGTAGTCCAAGGTTGCCACGCCTCCACCACCTTGTTGATACATCGCGAAGTTATCGGACTGAGGCCGATCCGCGACTCGGTAAGTAGTTTTGAGCCCAGCAGAATTTGCGATGTTCGAGAATATCGGGTCCACCACATTGGAAGGCGAATCTGAACTCACCTCGAAAAGCCGTGGTTTTTCATTTCCATTGATCGCCCCCAAGTTTGATATCGCCAAAGCGTCGCCATCTTTCCCCTCAAACTTCAGCCAAGCTGGCATGGTATATCGCGTTGGATCAGCGCCGCAAAGAACAAAGGACTTATCAGGAAAACTCGCCGAGCTTTCAACGAGATTCAGACGTCGACGATTAAGTTCTGCCATCGACTGCTTCAAGGTTGGCGATCCTGACCTGGCGATCGCAATTGCCTGCCACATGACGGCTTCGAGCGGACGATTCAATTGCTCAAGGACGTTGCTTAACCTAGAGATGATCTTGGCATCATCACCACCGGCATCGATAAGCTGCACACCCAGCGTGATCGATTCTCGAGTCAAGACGTGGCGATCCCACCACAAGGCCTTTTGCTCGTGCTGCCCTAAACCATCAAGTGCATGATGCAGTCGCAAAATGGTGCGAAAGTCTGTTGGATCGCGCCGAATACACTCCAGCGCCGCTCGCGCCCCTCCTTCAAAATCTCGTTCATCCAAAGCGATGATCGCGGCCGCTGCCCAGTAGTCAGACCATTTTTCAAGCTGACCGGCTGAAGTGGCAGCCAAGCTCTTGGCTTCGTCAATGTGCTGGGCCGACGCGAGCACTCGAATCGCAAACGCCTTCATATCAGGAGTCGCGTCTCGCAGCTGATTCGCATCGCGTACCGGTTCCAGAGCATCCAAGAAACGGAATTTTCCATAAAGCCACCTAGCCCTGGCAAACGGCCCAATCCCAAAGTACCTCGTGTCAGTAGTCGCTCCCGGAGCCTTTTTCTTCGGATCGACATAAATCGCGTCCGTCAAAGACAGCATCGCAAACAGCTCGTCCTGCTGCACATCTCCCAGCATGCAGAGACGGCGCAGATGAGTAATCGCTAAGTGGCGTCTGCCAGATCGGTTGTACAGCCACGCCAACTTGCGATGTGCAATCGCTGCCTTTGGGTAACGTTGTTCGATTTCCAAGTAATGGCGAAGCGCTTGGCTATACTCCCCCAGGTCAGTCGATCGCTGGGCCAGCATCGACTTAGCCGTTATGCCGAATTGAGGTGTTTCAAGCGGAATGCCCTCCAAAAGTGCAATGCCGGCATCAGTCTGTCCAAGATGAAGAGACAGCAGACCCAGTTGGTACTGAGCAGGCAGATCTTCTGGGTCCGACACAAGTCGTTGCATCAGAGAATTGCGGGCGACCTCAAATCGGCCTGCCTGCAAGTCGCCCATGATCTGCTGCATGGAGCGAAGTGCTTCGTTCGTTTCTCCATTCGCGGTGCTTGGCTGCGGGACCAAGTCTGGCGTTGGATCTGCTTCGACGCGGCTCAACTCAGCCGACTCGGTTGCGCCATCTATTGAAGAAGCTTCGCGGGCGTCCGGCGAGCAACCCGCAAACGCGAGAAGTGTTGCGAGGCAAAGTAGTCTGGCAACGGTAAAGTCGTATTTGATCAATCGATCACCCCGCGTGATCGCTGGTGAAGAAACGAAGTTGTTCAAAACCGAAGCAATGTCAGTGTCAATGTCAAAAAAAAAGGCTGCCTGGTGGTGTTCCAGGCAGCCCAACAACTTACATCAATTAAGTCAACGATGAGACGCTACCTGGTAGCAGCTCGTTTGGCATCCTCGGCCATCTTCTTAATATCCGCCTTTGATGGACCCGCATTGAATTTCGCGTTCATCTCGGCTTCCTTCTCAGAAGAAGTCCGGATTTCAGCGTACTCTTCTTCCGATCCAACGACGTGTGCATCAGAACCGCCTCCGCACCCTACAAGCACGGAGGACGACACCAAAATCAGCGCCGCACCTAATCGATTTATCATTTTATCTGTCCTTTCAGTTTGTGATTACTGGTTAAGTTGCTCTTCGATTGTCTCTCCCATGGCCTTCGAGCCAAGTGAGCCCCAAAGACCATAGGCGCTCTTACGACCACCCTGACCCCATGGGTTTGTAAGGGCAGCTGTGTTATCACCTGCCTCAACCGAGTCGGTCATAAAGATAACGGCCCCATCGCCCATTAAGACGTGAGCACCACCTTGGTGCTGGCTAGAGACTGTTGCATTCAATTTGTCGGCAAGGGCTCCTTGCCACTGGCTCGAAGCCAAGTCTCCGCAGAGCTCGCTGTTGGGCGGCGAAACGGTGTACACCTCACTGTGAATCGCGTGGCCATTGGCCCACTGGAATCCACGACCACCGCGAACCCCGGTTCCACCGCCATCACTTTGGTGAGTGGCGATCGACGGGTCCCAAAACCTAGGACGCTCGGGATCCCGCGAGTCGCGACAAGCAGTCGGGTTGTCGACGTTGCTGTCGGTAACGGTTCCCTGCGTGTCCTGAACTGAGGACCCTCGAACGTCGCGGTCGCCTAGGTAGGTGATCATCTCACCAGCGACGATCGTGTTGCTCAAACCATCAAGAATGTCACGGAAGCGGCTTTGATTCCGCGCGACGAATGCGCCACGAAGCGTCTTTTTGATGTCTGGCCAGCCGTTTGCATGGAACGACGTCGAGTGATCCCACCAAAGATACTCGCCCCATGGTGAATAGAAGTTGTCACCCATGCAGGCGCCGTAGTTGGTACGCCCGTAGGCGGGAAGCCCGGAGCCAGGGTCGCTAGGACACCGGTAGGTGGGAACCTCGGTGACCCAAGGAGTATACTGGTCACGGTTATCAACCGTTGGACCCATCGCAGGCCAGATATCAACCGGATTGTCATCCGCATCATTCAATGGATTGGAGATCTGCGACCACAGCCCTTGCTGTTCCATGAACGGCAGAATGCCAACGAGGAAGCTCAGACCCATGTTGTTGTGGGTATTCGAGCTGGAAGGTGGCCAGTTCGTTTGATGATCCCAGGTACCAAAACGCTGATTTGGCATCCGCTTGTAGGCACTGTGATAGTTGTGAATCGACAGGCCGATGTTCTTGAAGTTGTTACTGCAGCTCATGCGTCGGGCAGCTTCGCGAGCAGCCTGAACGGCTGGCAACAAAAGGCCAACCAGAATTCCGATGATCGCGATCACGACCAA
>CAYUGI010000043.1:5048-31636 GCA_964444105.1 uncultured Pirellulaceae bacterium | reverse complement strand
CGATGGGTTACACCGGTCATAGCGGCCCCACGCCGCCCCGCTCTTTCCGAATTGTTATCGGTGCAAAAATCGCTGCGCTGTGCATGTTCTTTGGCAGCACAGTGCTGACCAACCAATATCACCGTGCGCAGTCGATGAAAGAAGCGCCCGACTCGATGACGTGGGAGCAACTGGTCGAAAACGGTCTGGGTGACAACGCGTTCGTGAGTCTTACCAACGTCGAGCTCAGCAAAGCCGATCAAAACGCGTACGATGACTTCATGGGCGCGTTTGATGCGGACGCTGACCCTGCAGAGATGCAACGGCAATTTGCAGCGGCAATGGAAGACGTTGACGCTGCGGAAGCATTCGCGATGTCCACTGCGCCGGTCAAGATTATTCCGATAGGCTCAGATGATGAATCTGTAGAAGCTCTGGTCGTCGTTCCCCGTAAGGAAAAGTGGATGACCGACGCCGAATACCAAATCGACAAATACGGATCGCTGACAGGCTACGTTAGTGCGTTCAGCGAAGACGAAGTCGTCAAAGCGATGTTCAAGCTATTCGGGGTCGTGGATCCCATTTTGGAGGAGCGGCTCGGCGAAGCGAAAACGGTTTACACCATTCACCCGATGCGCGAGCCAATCGCGAAGGGTTCTTCCGCTCAGAACTTCTGGCTTTGTGGATTGCTGATGGCGTTCAGCATCATCGTTTGGTGTAGCGGCGGCCCATCGATTGTGTGTTGCATCTTTTTCATGGGGCCATCGGTGATCAGTTTGCTGGGCTATCCCATGCGATATGGGCGCGGTGGTAACTTCGTCAAGTTGGTTTACCTCTGTGCTGGGGGTGCGATCACGGCAGTCGGATACAACTTGCTTATTGTCGAAGGTCAGTTTGGAAATCCCAGTGGCAACCCGATTTTGCATGCGATCGGCTTCGTGATCATGTTCTCTGGATTTGCCGCTACGCTGAGCGTGCCAACACAGATCTTTTGGCGCAAGCTTGCTGCCAGTGTGGAACCGAAACAACGAAAAAAAGACAAGCGGCTATCGTATGAAGCAGCGTGCTCCCTGAAGCCACCTGAGCCTGAAGACGATGTTGTGGTGCCAACTTACATCACGCGTACCACCGAGCCGACTTCGGAAACACCGATTGATGAAGATGCTGACGTTGCGGCTGCTGAGGCACTACTGAGTGACATCGCTGCCGACTCGGTTGATCCAACAACCTACTTTGATTCCAAGTTGATCGAATCCGATTCCCAGGTCTTGTCTCAGGAATTGCAGACAACGTCCGATTCGTTGTCGCCACTGGGTTTCGCAGATCCGCTTGGCCTGCAAAGATCAATCAATGGTCAAATTCGGCCGACGGCGATTCAACTTGGCTGTCAGCAAATGGTTGTGTCAGATGTCGAATCGAATCAAGGCGAACTCCGGACACTGCTGCTTAGCGTCCTGCATGATGGCATGGCAGTGATTACCGTTTCACAAAACTTCGGCCTGAAGTCAGATCGACGCACAGGCACAAGCGGTTTCTACTTTGTTGCCAACAGCAATCAGCCCATCGACATGATGAGCGAACACTTGGAGCAAACAGTGGGCATTGCCGAACGCCGCGACACAACAGTGGTCTTAATTGACAATTGCGAAATCCAGCAAGCCTGTTTGTTCGGTCGCCGCGTCTTGGCAGAAATCCAATCGCAGTACGGCGAGATCGACCAACAAGTCGCCAGCAAGAACTACGGGCGATTCAATGTTCCTGCTAGCCGCGTCGTCGGCGAATTGACGTCAAGCTAACGCGGCCTGCATGTTCCTCATGCTTTCACCAACAAGCGTTTCGACACCGGGTTCGTAGTCAAACACTTCGACACTGACCCAGCCGTCGTAGCGGATGTCCCTGAGCGTCGAAAAGATTGGAGCGAATTCCACGTCGCCCATTCCAGGTCCACGACGATTGGGATCGTTGGCATGAAAATGCAATAACGCGTCGCTGTTGTCGCGTATCAGTTGTTCGATCGGTGTCGCTTCACTGCTCATCGCTTTCACGTCCAGGTGCAGTTGAACATGTTCGCTGCCGATCATTTGCTGCAGCGTTCGCGCTTCTGCCGCCGTGTTTAGAAAGTTGCCTTCCTGTGGCCCAAGGGGTTCCAGCGCGATCTGCACGTCGCACTCTTCCAAAACGGCAACCACGTCACGAAGCGTCTCAGCTGCATTCTCCATCGCGCTGTCGACACTTTGATCCGATGAAAAATTGCGTTGCTGTGGTGAGCCAAGCACCATCACCTTTCCGCTCAGATCACGGCAAAGCCGGGCGAGTTCACATAGATAGGCAGACGTTTTTTCGCGAACGGCCTTGTCGGGCGTCGTCAGATGCAGGCCTTCTGTCTTGGCAAGCAGCCAATGCAGTCCGATGACTTCAAATCCCGCACCATGGACCATATCACGATATTTGCATCGCTGTTCAGGTGAGAAGCTAAAGAGGTCGTCCGTCAACATAAACGGAGCGACTTCCCACCCCGTGTAGCCCGCGTCACTGGCAAACTTGAGTGCCTTTTCCAGGGGCCAATCCCCAAACGTCTCGTTGCATATCCCAAATTTCATTTGCTGGCTTCTTTGCGGTAAACGGTAGAGTGTCCGCGAAGAATTGTACTGCCAGGTTGGGACGGCTGGGAGTCGGAGACCAAGGGGCGTTAATGATCCTGAATCGTTAGGGGCTTGTTGATTCAGTCGCTTTTCAGCACCCCAACGCGGCCGACCGCCGTGACGGTGTGTAAAAACCGACTTCGAAAAGTAGCAGGCAGACTCCGTTCTGCCGCCCGCCTACGAACAACTGTGTATTACCAGGGTAGGCGGGCGGCAGAACGGAGTTTGCCTGCTACTTTGGTTAACTCGCATACCAGGAGTGTTCGGCCACGACTAAATCGACAAGCTGTTAGCAAAATCCACCACCCAAAACCAAACCAGCGTCGCGCTTAGTTACCAAATGGATCAGCTCCATCGCCGCCGAATGGATCGTCAGCTTTTTCAGCCGCTGGTGCTGGCTCAGCTCCTCCATCGCCGCCAAATGGATCACCTCCAAACGGATCTGCATTCGCTGCAGCGCCAGGTTGTTCGCCAACCATCGGAGGGCTGCCCATCGACATCATTTGCGCCATTGCGCCGCCAATCGCCTTTTCCAACCCTTCCGGGCGAGGCAAGACAATGTTGACGTCGTTGCCATCGACCGTGGTGGCAAGCGCTGCGAGTAGTTCGCCACCGGGGCCTTGAGCGTCAGGACCAGCCATCGGCAATGTCTGTGCGCCCATCCCTTTTGCCATTGCTAACAGGCCTCCCAACGTTGCGTTTATTTGACCGGTCGCCGACGCATCTTTCCCCGTCGCAGTCAACCAAAGCAAGGTGTCGCCGGAAAAGTCCATTCCAATTCTCAACACCGCCATGTTGTTAACCATCGACAAAGCAGGCTGCGCCATAGGTGGGATATTACTGCCAGCCATCTGCAAGGCTTCATCGACCAAGTGCCGGGCACCATCAAGATCGACACCCACGCGGATGGCAGCTTTGGGCATCTTGCTCCATGCGTCCATAAGATTAGCGCTGAAGACATTTCGATCTGCCAGTTCTAAATAGTCATCGGATCCGATTTCGATCACGTCAGGCGAAAGTCGATAAAATGCGATGTTGCTGGGTGCTGCACCGACAGGAGGGCGAAAGCACTCTTTGTTGCCGATAGTTGCGGGTGCCGACCCTTCTTCCATTTTGGCGAACGCTTTGTCAGCACCATTCTTATCCTTGAATTGCATGCGAGCGAAGAAGCTGAAACCGGTCTGTTCGGCTCCCCCTTGGATCGCTTTCAAGGTTTCTAGGCTCGCGGGCGCGCTGGCCGCACCGAAGATCCTGCGAACCGTGTCCAAGTCAATTTGATCACTCGGTTTGTTTGTCATCTGACCACCAAATTCGTCGATGCCGGTCGACTCAACCATTTCACTCGAAAGAATGCGGTCGAAATAAACGTCAAAGGCGAGCACGGAGCGTTGATCGTCGGGCAGTTGGCCGAAGAGTTGACGACTGTTTGCAGAAACGAACGTCAGTACTGCAAGTGCAACAAACATTGTCCGGTGGAATCGCATGTTATCGTCTCCGAAAAAAGGAATCGTACTCAGCCCGATCCGTCGGCACGGTGGGATATTAGTGGCCCATCAGTGCTAAAATCAGGGCGCCCATTGTAATCAGACCCGCACTGTCGCAGGTAACGATGGCAATAATTCCATTTGATCGTGGCGTCAGCCAACCGGGAATTACTCGGGCTTTATCTCGTTTTTCACGGTCTTCACGCCTGGTAGAGTGCGTGCGATGACGCCGCAGGTCGTTGCGTCGTCTTTCGATTTGCTGACACCCGAGATCGTGAAGACACCTTCATTTTCTTGGCACTGAAAATCACGCGGGAAGTCACTACCCAGGACGCGTCTGATCGACGTTTCTATTCGTTCGCAGATTGAGCGGTCCATAACGGTGACCTGGGTACGGAGTGAGTAGGAAGCGGATTCGCGAGATGTGCCAGTCCCGCGTAGAACATTGTCCGCCCATCAACAGCATAAAGGATTTATGGATTCGCATGCTCGAATTGGCGAAGACAAAACGATTCGCGTCAATGCACCACATCCGTTTGTTGGGGAAACCTGAAGGTTGCATGTTGGATGAGATTCATATCGGTGCGCTTTTTCGCCAATCACTTGGGCGACCGCCAAGCATCATCTTCGGAGCACTGCCCACGCGTCCACTGACGAATTAATTCCTAATTCAACAAACAACGAAAGAAAAAGATGGGCTATTCTTGATTCGCGAACACATCTGATGCACCAGCGCATTGATTTCCAAGTCGCGCAGAAACAATCGGCGCAGGCCCCCCGATTAAGGAAACGACTTTCGCTAGGGGATAAGCTGCCACGCAGAGCGGATGATGATGTACGCGATCCATGCTGTGATGCCAATCAGCAAAAGCGTAACGACGAGAACCCCGATCACCACGGGCCAAACACTCCCATCGTGTTTGCCGTCTTCGTAGTACTCCCGCATCAATAGCAGGTTTCGAGAGTTTGCTTTGTAGTAGAGGTCGAACAGGTTTCCCAGGATGGGGATTGAACCGACGACTGTATCCAGTACGACGTTAACCAGCATACGCGCAACTAATCGTCCGCTGGCTCCATTCTTTGCCATCGTGGCGACCAGCAGACCCGAGAAACTCATGCTAATGACGTCTCCCAGTCCCGGAATCAGCCCCAGCAGAAAGTCGACACCAAAACGTGTTTGCGTAAGCGGCAATCGAAACTTCGTGTCCAACATTCGTGTTGCCACGTCGACCCACTGCAGCTCCGTTGAACCTTCGCGTTGCTGCTGTGTCAAAATCAATTCGTCTTCGTTGCTTTGATTCAATTTCCGATGTATCCCACTTGCGCGAATGAATGGTGTTACCGGCCTCTAATGTAGCCCGTTTCAACAAGTTTATCGGTTAGCCTCGAAACGCTTCGCTTTATTTGGACGGCGACATCGTTGGCATCTCGTCGCGGCAACGCGTCGGCATTACATTGCCTTCATGCACCTTCTGCTTCCTCTACTCGCCAGCCTGCTCCTTGTCTGCGGTTTGATCTTGGTCAAACGAGCGGGGGAGGTAGCAGCCGAAACCGGCGTCACTGTCGGGCCGCTCACCCCGCTTTTCTTGACGAACTTGCTTTCGTCCCTGGCGTTTTCTTGTCTTTGGGCCCTCGGGGGCCAGTGGCAATCAATGAGTTTGGTTTGGCAACCAGCGATCATTGCCATGCTATTCATGTCCGGATTGATCTTCACATTCTTGGCGATTGGTCGCGGGGATGTCTCAATCGCGACGCCAGTGCTTGGGGTAAAAGTTCTACTGGTGGCCGTGCTGTTGACGTTGTTTTTTGGTCATCAGCTTTCCGCCAAAGTATGGCTGGCTGCCGTTCTGGCGATGATCGGTATCGGCGTGATCCAGTGGACAGGAAGAAGTCAGCCCAAACGCGTGGTGATGACAATTGCATTCGCGTTGGCTGCCGCCTGTTCGTTCGCCACCTTTGATGTACTCGTACAGCGTTGGTCGCCCGCGTGGGGAGCAGGCCGTTTTCTTCCGTTGACCTACTGGATTGTGGGCGTTCTGTCGCTCGCGATGATTCCGTGGGTTAACTTCAAAGTGCTTAACGAACCAACGGTTGCGAAACCACTGCTGTGCGGCGCGCTTTTGATTGCCATTCAAGCCATCTGCATCACGGTAGCCGTTGCGATGTTCGCAGACGCGGCACGAATCAACGTTGTTTACACGCTGCGGGGATTGTGGGGCGTCTTATTTGCTTGGGCAGCGGCTCGCTACTGGGGAGGCGCCGAAGCCCATTTAAGCCAAAATGTCATGATCACGCGAGTCATCGGAGCCGCCTTGCTAACCGCGGCTGTCGTATTGGTGATTCTGTCGACGAAGTAGGAGGCTGCCGGATCCGGCAACAGGTCGATAGCCCATCACTCTCAGGCGGTTTTTTTTGCGCTGCTGGACAGCACCGTTTCGAGCGTTCGCTGTAGCTCCGCTCGATCAACGTTAACGTCGGACCAGTGGGCTGATTTTTCGGCGTCCGATTTATCGGCCAGCATGTAGTAATAGTTCAACTTTGCGGCAGACGCTAAGCCCCAAAAGCAACCTTGTCCGGTATCGCATCGTTCGCGGATCTCGATCACCGAAGCCCCCGGACGCATTGCCAACATATTCGCCAAACCGGATCCGTGGTTGGAAAGCAAACAGTCGGCATCCAGCATGGTTGCGATCTGCTCTTCCCAAGTCATCTTTTCGGCGATGATCGTTTGGAAACCGAAACGTTTCAGGACAGGCTGCAGCTCGCTTTCGTTTGATACGCGACGACGCGTGGCGACACGACGACTGACATAGACTCGTTTAGGGGATCTGGATGCGAGTGGACCTGCGGGGCGTCCGGCAAGAGCCCCGAAGAACTTTTGAAATCGCTGTCGAAGGAGGTCGATAATCTCAGGATCATGACCGCCCGTCGAAGCGACATGGCAAGGCAGGATCATGTCGCGACACTTCAGCGTTTCGAAGCGTTTCAGGATTCGTGTTTCCTTCAAGCCGAACGCTTTCAGGCTTTCGATGAAGTACTTCGCCCGACGAAATTTGTAAGGCAAGATGAGTGTCAACTCGTTGGCGGCGTAGTGCTGCAGTGCCAACTCCAACCGCGGCATCGCATCGCACAGCCAGTGGTAGTAACCGCAACTCCAATTATCCGTGATCCAAAGCGCTGGTGAATCGAGAACTTGCGTGCGTCCCAGATAGCTTTCCATCGCCATTCGGATGTGGCCGCCTTTCCCTTTCCAAACGTCCAAGTGCGGTGGACCGACAAACGACTCCAGCAAATAGTCGCTGCCCTGCCGCAACGGACCACGTCCAAATGCCGTCACATCATTCAATCGACGGACTTTTTGCTCCGGCAACTTTCCCTTCAGCGAGGGTGGGAAAATGTGTTGATCCCGGGGAACCAAATTTACCGGTGGACTGAGCGTGATCCAGCGAGAGTCTTTTGTAACCATTTCCATTTTTCAGACTCACCCAAAATTGATGTACAGAAGAGCTTTGAAGAGACTTTCAGAGTTACCAAACCATCGTCAGCGATGTCAACGCAGTTGCGACTGATTGCCACAGGCGGGTCGAATGCTGAAATCAGTTAGGGCGTTGCCATGTAAAGCGCGTTGTAGACACCAATGGATTGTCGATCGCTGACAAAGTCGGTGTAAAAACTGACTAGCCGATACCCATGCGATGCCAGCAGTGCATTGACGGGAAACAGTGTGCCGTTGTCGGTCTGTTCCGACGTCGGGCAATAGAACTCGAAAATTACAAATCCAATGCGTTTTTGCGAGAGCATCTTTTTGGCACCATCGATGGTGCGCAAATCCGCGCCTTCGGTATCGGTCTTCAAAATGTCGATCCGATTGATGTCGTGTTCATCGCATACCGAATCCAGTGTTCGCAATTGAATTGTTTCGGTGCGTTGGAAAGACTCCGAATCGGTCGACATGATCGGCGACTGGTCGCAGGTAGACGCTAGCACGCTATGACCGTAGACATTAATTTTGGCCGAATCGTTCACATCACTCAGACCGTAGTCAAAACAACGCACGTGAGGCATGTCGGCGGTGTTGGCTTTCAACTGAGCGTAGGTGGACGGAACCGGTTCGAACGAAAAAATCTGTTTCGCCTGCGTTCGGTCGGTCAGTTTTCGAGCCGTCTGGCCGATGTTCGCACCGACGTCGAAAATGGTGTCCAACGAAGTGAATTTTGGATGCCAACCTTGCCGAGCGATACGCGTCGCATCGTCGATCCAATCCACACCCAACCGCTTGGTGCGCAACAATCGATAGCCTGTGGTGTCTTTGACGCGATGAAGAATGCGTTTGGCGTAACTTTTGGCCGTAGCGTGCACGATCGGTCCGTCCTTGGATGATACGTTGGTTCTCAAAAATGGCTGGCCGGAACCCCAACCAAAGTCAACGATTAGCGTGAAACCCCCGTGGTCGCAATCCCGACTTGGCCCGGCTTGCTAGCAGTGGAGACAGATGAGCAGTCATCTGACGTTCCGAAGCGTCTATACTCGCCTCCAAGCACTCATCCTGATCCGGGCTTTTCCTGAAATTCCTCGGCACTGAAAACACGTCAAAGCCATGACTCGCCCTTTCGCACGCACCAGAGCTTTCACCTTGGTTGAAGTCATGATGGTGATGGCCGTCATTGGAGTGCTAGTTGGTTTGATGCTGCCAGCCGTCCAAGCTGCACGAGAGGCGGCAAGACGATCGGCGTGTTCAGGCAAGTTGTCACACTTGGGCTTGGCCATCCACAACTACCACAGCGCGCACGGCCAACTTCCTAATTACGGTGACGGCAGCAAGGGACGTGCGACCAACTGGTGGGACAGTCAGTCCGATTCCAACGGATGGCGACTCAGTTTTCTGGTCGGCGTGATGCCGTTTATGGAACAGCAGTCCCTTTGGAATCAGATTCAAATGCCAACGTCGCTCCCGTCTGACATCGATGAACCAATGACCTGGTTTTCGATGGGCCCATCACCGGACACGCCAACGTTTCCGCCTTGGCAAACCGAACTCCCGTCACTCCGATGCCCGTCTGATCCTGACGTTGGGTTTGCAAAATTTGGGCGGACCAACTACGTCGCTTGCCTGGGCGATTCTGCCGTCTGGTCGATGCGTGGCCGTCACATCATGTGGATGCCGGGTGATGCCAGTACGCCTGCTGGGGATCCAATCAATGGGCCACCCAACAGCAACAACGGAACACCGAATTTAGCTAGTTGGGCACAAGCGTCGCGAGCATCAGAGCGTGGCATGTTTGTGACCCATCATCGATGCCGGCTGGACGACACGACCGACGGGCTGTCCAACACAATCATGGGCGGCGAAATATCGACATACGACATGGGCAATCCCGTAACAATGAACCCTGACTTAACGCGGCCACCCAATGCGATTCGTGATGACCGCGATGCCTGTAGCAAATCCGCTTCCAGTGGCGTGGGCTCTAGCGGCGGCCAAGGCAGCTGGGTCCTGGGGTTTGCCAACGCGCGCGGCCAAAACTGGGCCGACTTTGACGTCATGGCAACAGGTTTTCACACGATTTCTCCACCCGGAGCAGAAAGCTGTTCAGGGCAGGCAAAGGGCGAGACGGGGACGGCAACCGCAGGCAGCGGTCATCACGGCGGCACACATGTTCTGATGGGTGACGGAGCCGTCATTTTCATCACCCAATCGATCGAACACAACGAAGGCAGTAGCGGCGGGATGGTTTACTTGCAGGGAAAAGGCGAGCAAACGCCGCGAAGTCAGAGTCCGTTTGGGCTGTGGGGCGCAATGGGCACCCGTGCCTCCGGCGAGATCGTCGACGATAGTTTCTGAATCCAAGCGGGCCGAATAAGCCTGCCGTCACCCCCTTCGCGAATAATTTTCGCTCCGGTATCATCTGCTTGGTCCGCTTCTGCCCTCTGAACCACCGCTGCATTATGTCTGAACTCGCTCCAGCAAAATTGGCTCTCGAAGACGGGACCGTTTACACCGGCCAATCCTTTGGCGCCGATGGCGAGGTGACTGGCGAAGTCTGCTTCAACACCGCCATGACCGGGTACCAGGAAATTTTGACGGACCCTAGTTATCGCGGCCAGATTGTCACGATGACCTACCCGGAGATTGGCAACTATGGCGTCAACTCAATCGACGTAGAACACGAATCACCGTCACTGGCCGGCTTTGTCGTTCGCAACGTTAGCCGTCTGCACAGCAACTACCGTGCGGAAGGCGACCTGGGCTCCTACCTGAAACAAAATAACGTCATTGGCATCGCAGGGATCGATACCCGAGCGCTAGTGCGCCGCATCCGAACCGAGGGTGCGATGCGAGGCGTTTTGTCGACGACTGATCTGTCAGACGAAAGCTTGGTCGCCAAAGCCAAGGCCGCTCCCGGATTGGTGGGCCGTGATCTGGTAAGTGAGGTGATGCCGAAAGCTCCGGTCAAATGGAGCCACCGATTGGATGAATGGTCGGAAATCGAAATCGGCCAAGTCGATACGCCGCAAAACGGCATGCATATCGTCTGCATGGACTTTGGAATGAAATGGAACATCCCGCGTCACTTTGCGTCGCGTGGCAACCAAGTCACGATCGTTCCTGGAAACACATCGGCAGACGAAGTGCTGAAGCTGAACCCCGATGGTGTCTTTCTTTCCAACGGTCCTGGGGACCCGGAGCCATTGGACTACGCTCACAAGACAATCGCGGAATTGCTTGGCAAAAAACCAATCTTCGGGATCTGCCTGGGCCACCAACTTCTTGCTTTGGCATGTGGTGCGACCACCTTCAAGTTGAAATTTGGTCATCGCGGCGTTAACCAACCGATCATGGATTACCAGACAGGCAAAGTCGAAATCACGACTCAGAACCACGGTTTCGCCGTTGATGAAAAGTCGCTGCCCGATTGCTTGGAAGTAACGCACCGCAACCTAAACGATGACACCGTAGCGGGACTGAAGCACAAGACGGAGAACGCATTTTCCGTTCAGTATCACCCCGAAGCCGCATCCGGGCCCCACGACAGCCACTATCTGTTCAATCGTTTCCAGGAACAGCTTGGAGCCGTTGCTTCCTAGTTGGACCATGACTTCCTGGCGAAGTTCCGGACACTTCGCTGCAACACCGAGCGTCTTGCCGCTAGCCGTACACTAACACGCTCGGTTACTCATGGAATTTGGTTGTGGTTAGAAAAAAAGTGGTGGTGGTTGGTGCGGGGCCGGGTGGATTGGCCACTGCGATGCAGCTTGCCCATGCGGGGTGCGACGTGACCGTCTTGGAACGCAAGTCCCGTGTTGGCGGTCGAACTTCCGCCATCGAAAAGGATGGCTTTCGGTTTGATTGCGGTCCGACTTTCTTTCTGTACCCTCGGGTGCTAACAGAGATCTTTCAAAGCGTCGGGCGAGACCTGATGAAAGAGATTCCGATGAAGCGGCTTGATCCGCAGTATCGGCTGACCTTTGGCGGTGGCGGCCAATTGGACTGCTCCCCCGACATGGAAGAAATGGACCGTCAAATCGCCAAGTTCGCTCCTGCCGACGTGGGTGCTTTGCGAAGGTACATGGATGACAATCGCGTGAAGCTGGCGAAGTTCCGGCCCATTTTGGAATCGCCGTTTAACTCCGTATTCGATCTCGCGCGGCCGTCCCTTCTGGGAGCAGCCAGACACCTTCACCCACAACGTTCATTGGGCAAAGAGCTTCAAAGGTACTTTTCAGACCCTCGTTTGGTGATCGCGTTTGCGTTCCAATCAAAGTACTTGGGGATGTCGCCGTTTCAGTGCCCAAGCCTTTTTAGCATCCTTTCCTTTCTGGAATACGAGCATGGTGTTTGGCATCCAATGGGAGGCTGTAGCCAAGTAAGCGAACGGATGGGCGAGATTGCACAAGAGATGGGCGTGCAATTTCAGTTTGACGAGCCAGTTGTTTCTGCCAAGATCGATGGGAAACAGCTACGTTCTCTTTCAACCGAAAAAGGCGAGTACAAGGCAGACGCCTTTGTCGTCAACGCAGATTTCGCTGACTGGATCACCAAAACGATCCCCGATGAAAAACGGCGCCGCTGGAGCGACAAGTCGATTGAAAAAAAGCGATTTTCGTGCAGCACGTTTATGCTGTACTTGGGAATCGAAGGGCAGTACGAAAACCTACCTCATCACAGCATTCACATCAGCGAGGACTATGAGCAGAACCTAGTCGAAATCGAACAGTCGCACGTGCTCAGCAAAGACCCGTCCTTCTACGTCCAGAACGCCTCGGTGACAGACAGTTCGCTGGCCCCCAACGGACACAGTTCCATCTACGTTTTGGTCCCCGTCACGCATCAGCATCGCAATGTGGATTGGCAGAAGGAAGCCGCACCGTTTCGCGAACTGACACTTGATCGGTTGTCCGCCATTGGCATGCAGGACATTCGCGATCGCATTCGCGTCGAACACCAAATCACACCTGATGATTGGCAGAACGACTACGGCGTTTATCGTGGTGCGACCTTCAACTTAGCTCACAATCTTGGACAAATGCTTCACCGACGACCTCGGAATCGTTTCGAGGAAATCGACGGCATGTACCTTGTTGGCGGCGGCACACACCCAGGAAGTGGACTGCCCGTGATCTATGAATCCAGCCGAATTAGTTCGCGGCTACTGCTGGACGATTTAAAAATCAACCGAACCTTTATCGACGACGCTGTGACACCCTAGACTTGCGTGGGGATTTGAGCGAAATCGGCTTCCCGCCTATCAATCACGATGAGTGCTTGTCGAGTCGACTCTGCCCGCGGCGACATGCTGCCGGGAAGACTGGATCTATCGAGAGCGGTTTAGGATTGCGACGGTGTAGAGTTTCTCCAATCGCTCCGGTTCGTTCACGTTGGATGATTGCATGTGATGGCACAAAAACCCCTGCCATTGCTGCGACTCCAAATAGTGCAAGTGATCTTTCGCAGCTAGCTGAACCGGCAACAGCTGATGCTCCTTGGCCAGTTGCTGTGCGACAACCAAGTTTTTGCGACTAGCGTCCAACTCCCCGCCCAAACTTGCCAAAATCCCGTCGAACAACGAAGCCGTCGCGATCGTGAATGGCAATCGTTCATCGCGGAGTTTTCCGATTTGCTGACGGGCGATCGCCACCCAATCGATTCCGATCGCCTGAAAAACCGAATCGGCATCACGTGCAACACCGTTGGCTACAGCACCTATGTGCAGTGCGATCAAGGCGCCGTATTGCTGGGACAACACTCTCGCAACCTGCATACGACTCAGATGAGACTTCTGGACCATTCGCTCAAATGCCTTCCACCTGTCCAAAGCGTTCTCAAAATCGCCCGCATAGACGAATCGCATGATCCGGCTAATGTCGCGAAACAACTGTGAAATCTCACTGGCATCACGGAAGTTCTCGTCGTTAATTTCCTGGACACGATCGAGAGATTGCAGGTCATCGTCTATCAACCAAGCGGAAGCCGCGATGCCACTGGATGCCATGAAATGCGTCAGGCGATCATCTCTTCGCTTTGCATCTTCCATCAAATTGTCACGTCGCGACGGGAGATTGTCCCATTGCCCCAAATGCCAATCAGCCCAAAGGCTTAGCCATTGACTCTGAGACGCTTTCGAGAGAACTGGCTGAGTGTGATTGCGGTAGCAATCGACCGCAGTTGTCGTGCAGTCCGCAACGCTGCGCCAATCAACGGCGAAAGCGTGCGTTAGTGCTTTAGCAACCCAGTAATCTCCCGCCATTTGTCGGTCGGCATCAACCGCACCAGCCTGGACATCACGCAACAATTGCTCGCCACGAGTACGGCGCGCGCCGCAATCGCAGCAAGCGAAAGTAGCAGAAGTGATCGCAAGCTGAATCTGTTGTTCCGCGGTGCCATGCTGCTGAGTGTGCTTTGCAACGATCGAGTAAAGCTCCGCCGCATAGGGAGCATTGAAGAAAAATAGCGGCCGAATAATGCTTCGAGCGAAGTCGATTCTGCGAACCGAGTCTGCCGGAGCAGCCACCTTCTTTTGAACGATCGGATTTGTCTGACGAGCTTGAAAAAATTCGCCGCGCGCGATACGTAGATTTCTCGTCGCGACGGATAACCAAGGAACCATCGTATCGATCCGAGGAAGCCCCAACTGCGCGGCAAGCTGACCAAGCAGTTCACGGGACTCGCTCAACCGGCCTGACTGAATCAGCAACCGTGTTGATTCCATTTCATATGCCCGCCGCATCTGAGCATCGGTATCTGGCAGCCCAGCAAGCTGCCGGTAGCAGTCGGCGGCCCGCACTGGCTTGTCCCCTGCAACGAATAATCGCGCTGCTTCACGCAGTGGCTCATCGCAGGATTGCGGCTGGAGCGATGCTACTTTCGTGTACCACTCGGCAGCCTCACTAAAAGCATAAGTCCGCTCGCATTGGATCGCAGCTAATTTTGCATAGGGCATGGATTCATCACTCTGCCCGGCATCAATCAAATGGCGTGCAACCCGCCCGGCAAGCTTATTGATCATGGGCTCACGATCAACGCTGGCTTCCTTGTCCAAATCCACTGTTTGCGTCACGGCAGCGTCGCGGCGGACTTGGTCAGTATCGATCTCGCGTTTCAAAACCCTTGCCCAAGCTAGGTTGGCGTTGCGGCATTCTGCTGGCCCAAGCTTGGCAACGACTCCTTCGCAAACCCGGTCATGAATCAGGGAGATGCAAAGGCCCCCCGTCACATCATCCATCACCAACCGCTGATTGACCAATTCGCTAATCGCAATTTCGATCACCCTGCCTAACCCAGTCAACATTTCAAGCTGGTCGATAGAAACAGCGCAGTCTGCGGTCGCAATCAAAGGCAAAAGTAGTCTTGCCTCGTCACTTAATCTCGCAACACGATGCTGGCATAGGCGATCCAGGTCACCAATATTTGCCAGCGATTGATTCAAGCTAGATTGGTGAGAATTGAGAAACCCACCAGGACGAAACTCATCGGCTAATTCGCTCAACCGAAACGGATTTCCAGCCGCAGCTTCTGCCAACTCCAAAACTTGCTGGTTACTGATGCTGACCGACCACCGCAGAGCGGCTTCATTCAGCATTCGCAAACCGATCTCAAGCGGCAGTGGTTTCAGCAGAATCCGCTTCGATGCAGGCAACGTTTGATTCGTTTCGGCCAACCGCGAAACAGTGATAATGCCCAGCATGCCCCCTTCGGCGGTCTGCAGGCTATCCAAAACCGCGTTGGAATCGATGTCGGCCCATTGAGCGTCATCCACAATAAAAATCAACGGGCCGACTTTGCGAAGTTGAACGCTAAGGTTGACGGCTGCTTGCAGTGCATCCATTCGATCATGCCCGGTAGGTGCTGCGGGCAATCGCATGCTCTTCTTGACCACGGATTTGAACACCGGAAAAGCTTGGTGCAGTATCTCTGCGCTGACCGGATCAACAAGCAGCCGGTGCCGATCGCTACTGGCATAGCGACTAGCAATCTGATCAGCGAACTGATCCATGGCCTGCATCGGGTGACTGTCGCGAGGACGGCAGCGGGCACGGAAGACTTGCCCCCAACGCATCGATTTCAAGTGGCGTTCGACCGCATCGACTAATTCGGTTTTTCCAATCCCCGAATCGCCGTGAATGTGAATTCGCCCTTGCCCACCGTCATAGATTGTCGACAGCCAGTCGCAAACTTCCCCAAACTCTTTGTCGCGACCAAATAGCGGACGCCCACCCAGGTAGATCGTGTGCTTTCCTGCGGGCAAGCCCAACCTGGCAACCTGAGCGGCTGTTGGACGATCACCCGCGTTGAGTTGCAGCATTTCAAGGCAACCATCGCGGAGCACTTCGGGAATATCACTGTGAAGTTCATTGACAGCGGATGAAATCAGGAGCCCGTCTTGAGATTTATCTTCCTTGTCACGTTTCCACTTATAACGCCCCAAGATGTAGTGCATCACCTCCAGAAGCACGAGCCCGAGACTAAAGATGTCGCCCGCCGGCGTATAACGCTGATCGAAGTACGCCTCCGGAGCAATGTACCGGAGTGTTCCGGCAATGTAATCGCGATAACACTGTGAATCGAGCTCCGCGTCATAGGTACCAACCAGTCCATAGTCGATGACGCGTCCCACGTCGTTGCGATCAATCATCAGATTGGACGGTTTGATGTCGCGGTGAATCAACCCATTACAGTGAAGCGCAGAAAGAGCGCTCGCATAATCACGCGTGATCGAGAGCAATTTTGAAAAGACAATGTGTGGGTCAAGCCTTCGCAACCGCCGCTTGCTCTTTCGCAAAGTTTCACCATGAACCTCTTCCATGGAAAGTGCGACGTGGTCCCCGACGCGGTGCAGTTCGTCGACGCGGACCAGATTGGGATGACGTAGTCCCGTCATCCGACGAAAACCAGTACGGTCGCGACGCAGTTCTTGCTCGTCGTTACTGACCAGAATCTTTAACGCACAGCTTCGACGCGAGACGATATCTAACGCTCGAAAGACTGCCCCACTAGAGCCCCGTCCAAGTAGTTTTTCTAGCTGAAACTCACCGCATAGCTGCCCTTCCTTGAAAGGCAAAGGAGCTCGATTGCGACGACCGTCGGCATTGTGTGTATCGCGGTCGCCCTGAAAAGGAATGTCGGTATCCGAACCTTCATCATCGTCCGGTGGCAGCGGTTCATCGACATCGTCGTCGTCATTCATGGAGTTTCCGCAGCGGTGATCTCTCGCGGGACACTAAGCCAGGGCGAAGTAAATTCCTAGCACGGCCAAGACCAGCAAACCACCGACAACGGGTGCCGGTTTCCACGGCGTCAGATCAACGGCCTTCGCGTCTTGCTGAACGTAAGGCTCAGATCGTTTCATGCCAGCCAATTCACTTAACACCCATTGTAACACGAGCAAACCGATGAAAACGGCTCCCATGAAATGGTAAGCCGATCCGAAAATTGATTTCACCCAACCATCTGCGGCTTCGACGCCCGGGCCAGCACTGACAGTGCCGTCAAGAAAGGTTCCCCAAAGCATCACAGCCAAACCGACAACGGCGGTTATGACCGCAGAACGCCCGTTCGCAGTGCGATTTGCGAAACCAAACAAGATGATGGCCAGTAGTGGAATGAAGTACACACCATTGAGCGATTGAAAATACCCAAAAATCCCGTCGCGCCCCATGAACACCAGTGGAGCCGCGATCGCCGAAAGGACAGCAACGACGGCACTACAGACTTGCCCCGACCAAACCACATCCCGGTGGCTGGCATCCGGCTTAAGCACTTGCTTGTAGACGCCTAATGAAAAAAGCGTTGCGCTCGAGTTCAATACCGAGTTAAACGATGACAAAATCGAACCCACCACCACCGCTGCGAAAAAACCGGTCAAAGCGTTGGGCAAGACGAGACGTACCAGCGACCCATAGACCAAGTCATTGTTGCGTTCACCATCAGCATTCAACAACGTCGCATTGAACGCTTCATCGGAATTCGCAATGTGCAGCGCAAGGATACCTGGCAAAATCAAAATTAGCGGAGCCAGAATTTTAAAGAAAGCAGCTAACAGCACGCCTTTCTGACCTTCCGCCAAGTTCTTCGCTCCGAACGTGCGCTGGATGATTTGCTGATTGGTGCACCAATAGAAAAAGTTCAGCAACAACACGCCAGTGAACAGCGGGGCGATACCTCCGATGTCTTCGCCCTCTTTACCAATCGATACAAAAGCGTCGGGATTTTCGTTACTAACCGTTTCAAAAACATCCATGATGGAACCTTCTGCCCCCGCGACATATCGGAGCGCGAAATACGTGATCAAGGAACCACCGACCAACAACCCCGCGCCATTGAACGTGTCCGACACTGCGACCGCTCGCAAGCCACCAAAAATGGCATAGCCAGATCCAACGATTGCCACGAACGCGACCACCAGCCAGATGGTTTGGACTTGAGTAATCCCCAAGGCAGTTGGCAAGTCCAGCATCGCCGACAAGGCTGCCGCGGCGCTGTACAGAACGAATGGCAACAGAATCAGCATGTAGGCGACGATAAAAACGCCGGTCGTCAACGCTCGCACACCGGCCCCGTATCGTTCTTCCAAGAACTGAGGGATCGTCGCGATACCAGACTTGAGGTAGCGAGGCAGAAAGAACAACGCCATTACCACGAGCGAACAGCCAGCGATGACTTCCCAAGCCATCACCGAAAGGCCTTCCTTGAAGGCGCCGCCATTGAGTCCCACAAGTTGTTCGGTGGAGAGGTTGGTCAGCAACAGCGACCCAGCGATCACCATTCCTGTCAAACTGCGACCAGCCAGGAAGAAGCCGTCTTCTGTGTCGTTAGATTTTCCGCGTGTGATGTACCACGTTAAGAACGCAACCAGAATCGTAAAGAACAGAAAGGTAAAAAGTGCCATTGAATTCCGCCGAGCATTGATTGCTTGTAAGAGCTGCGATTGTTTGTAAGAGCTGCGATTAAAGTGGGATCCAGGCGCCATCGGCAATGTCGCTCCTGCGACACGCATCAAGAATCGCCTGAGTCTTCGTGGTCAATTCGGCAAACAAAGCGTCCGTTTTTCCGCTGAGGACAATTTCATTCATACGCCGGATCATGTTCACCTCCTGAGCATTTGGCTCGCCGCCAGGATACTCCGCCACGGCCCCACGCGTCGTATGTCGATTGAAATTCCAGCGACAGTTATCAATATCAAGGTCGTGGTGATGCTCTTGCCAAGCTGCCTCTGCGTCATAAAACGGCAAGACGAAGTCATCCAATGTGATGATGCCCTGCTGGCCTGAGATGACTGCGACTTGAGAATTAGCGGTAAGAAAAGAGCAGAAGAAGCTGGCCGAAAAACCATCAGCGAATTGCATTTCGGCAGAAAATTCGCCTGGCACTTCGCCGTCACTGTCCCCACCCTTTAGCGCGGTAATCGTTCGCGCGGATACTTTTGTGGGCAAGCGCCGTCCTGCTGCCCAGAGCGTGAACCGAATGCAGTACCAACCTAAATCACCCAGGCATCCATGGGGTTCCAAAACACTGTCCGTGCGGATGTTGGACTTTTGGAAATCACCATCGCCGCAGAAAGAAAACTGTGTGTAAATGCGTTGCAGCGCCCCAATCGTTTTGCCGTCCTGTATTTTTTCACACACCGACGCAAGACGTTTACTGTGATCAAACATTACGCCGTCCATGAACTGAACGCCCGCTTCGTCGCACGCGTGCATCATCTGCTTTGCGTCGTCGCTATTAATCGCGACGGGCTTTTCAACCAAGACATGCTTACCCGCTTTTGCAGCTGCGATCACCCACTCTTTGCGCAGTCCGGTCGGCAACGGGATGTACACGGCATCGACATCGTCGCGGTCCAGCAGTTCTTGGTAGCTACCGCACGCGGCGACCGGACTGGGCTGCGGAACTTCGGCCTGACAGTCATCAATGAATGCCTGCGCCTTGACCTGATTGCGGCTCGCGACAGCGGTGACTTGTCCGCTACCGGACAAACGAACCGCCTTCCAGTTCTTTCGTGCAATGCCAGCCGTACTTAGAAAGCCCCAGCGGCATTCAGATTTGCTCATGATGTCTTGCTCTTCAAACTCACCGTCAATCGAAAACCCTCGGCATGACCCCCAAAATATGGCAGCGTCAAAGATTTTTGTGAGAGAGAAGAATACCAAAGTCCATCGACTTTGGGGGGACACAGAACCCGCGTAACGGGAAGAAACTCCGGTGATTTCGATGCAGCACGAAATCAGTCTTCGCTCCGTGGCGAAGAAGCTCAGCAGGACCACCGCAGCTCAGTCTTGGTTCGCTTGATCGTGTTGCGCTGCGCACTGACCAGCGTAGTCATCACGAATGCGAACGATATCGTCCAGTCGTGCAAAAAATGCATCTAAGGCATTCGCGTCGAAGTGCGTGCCACGACCTTCTTTTAGAATTCCCAGGCACTTTTCAAGCGTGAACGCCTTCTTGTATGGCCGTGGTGAACTCAGTGCGTCAAAGACGTCAGCGACCGCAACAATCCGTCCTTCAATGGGAATGTCTTCACCCGACAAACCATGTGGGTAACCCGATCCATCGATCTTTTCGTGATGTGTCGAAGCAATCAGAGCCGCCATCTTCAAAACGGGCGAATTGGTGGATGACATGATCATCATCCCGACGGTCGTATGCTCGGATAGCTGGCTGGACTCTTCAGGAGTCAGCGGATTGATGATGTTTTGACCGATCGCACAATGTTGTTTGATAATGTCGAACTCGTGCGATTCCAGTTTCCCAGGCTTGTGAAGAATGGCATCGGGAATGCCGATCTTGCCAACGTCATGCAGCTGAGCAGCCTGCTGTATCAACTCGATTTCGGGCTTCGTGAAGCCTAGCTCTTCGGCGATGATCGCTGAGTACAAACCGACTCGCATGACGTGATGACCAGTATCGTCATCGCGGTACTCACCAGCGCGGGCAAGGCAGTGGATTGCCTCTTCACGCGAACGCAAGAGTTCTTTGGTACGAACCTCGACTTGCTGCTCCAGACGCTCGGAGTACTGAGCCAAGTGATCTTGGTAGGCTTTGGCCGAAAGAACATTCTTGACTCGCAAAGCCAACTCACTGGGATCAACCGGCTTCGCCAAGAATTCGGATGCACCCAAACGCAGAGCTTCCAGTTTTGTCTCGGGAGCGGTTGACGCTGTCAAGATTAGCGTGGGTATCAAGCGAAGTTCGCGGTCGTTCCGCATGGCCGCCAAAATTTCCAAGCCCGTCACCTGGGGCATCTTCACGTCCAGCAAGACAATGTCTGGACGATGGGAGCGTATCATCGAAAGTGCGCTGGTCGAATCGGTTGTGGTCACAAAATTCCGAAAGCCCTCGTCTTCCAAGTAGGCTTCGACCAAATCAATATTGAACCCTTCGTCATCGACGACCATCACCAAGGCGTCGTGAGGGTCTGCTTGCGAAGAGTTCGACGTCACGCCGTCTGTTTCTTGCGGTGCAGCGATCGCGGAAACGCTGACAATTGGCACAGCGATCCCGCCAGCCATGATTGAGCGGGCTGCTAATTGATGTGGATCGTTGCTGCTGGAAGGCTGAGTAGTCATAGTTCCTGTGATGTCTTGCCCAATGCGACGTTGGCTCGCCTACTTTTTGCGTTGACGAATCAAGAAACATCGACAAAAAGCAATGTCTCTCGATGCTGGACTGCAAAAACCAACAGAGAACTCTACCCCATCGCTATTGTCATGACGGCGAATCAGTGTTTCAACGAGGGACACCGTCATCCAACCATAGTGAGTTTTATGGCAATGACGATCGTGCTAATTATTAGAATTTGCGCGGCCCAATCCCTTTCGCCAGCATCACGTCGCGAGTTCGGCAACAACGATTCGATCTCGTTGTGACTGCAACTCGCTGAGTGTTCGCTTAGCGTCTTCCAAATCAAACTTGCTTCCGCCTGGTTCGCATCGTTCGACTAACTTGACCGCAGTGTCCGCAATGACTGCGAAACCACAGGTCCGACTAGAGTCTCGAATCCAACCGCTAATCTCCAAGACTTTTTCCAAGTCACAAGCGGCAACAGAAATCTGAAGTTGCTCGAGCTGCGGATCCAGATGACTGACGAAACCCTCAATCACTTTGACAAACCGCTGGTTTCCCGATGGCAAAGACGAAACGATTGGCGTGTCGTCGACGACCACCTCCGGAGGGCCTGCGGGGCCCTGCGTCTCATGAGAGTCTTCCGACACTGCCGCGTCGGGCAACAACTCGATTGACTGACAAGACTGCTGACCATCAGAGACTCGACTGGCCAGTTTCTTGACTTCATCCATCCAGTGCGAAGCCTGTTGGGCATCTTCGTCGTGTGCCGCTTGCTCCAGCATCTTGGCAGGCTCAGCAAAGTCGCCAAAGCCGACGTTCGGGCCTGATCCCTTCAGCCAGTGCGCTAGGTCCGCCAGATCATCAAACCGCTGCTCTGTCACGGTAGCTTGCAGACTAGCAATCTGCTCGGGTAGTCGCTGGATGAACTTCTTGACGATCGCTCGCAGTTTCTTATTGTCCATATTTAGAGTCGATAATAATGGAGTGGAGTCATCCTCCTGCCCCAGCGACAACGGAGTACTGGATTCAGCTTGATCGACTTGCTGATCCGCCTTGGCTGTCTCCACATCAACACCAGCGATCTCGGCCAGCGACGTTAGCAACTCATCAAAGTTGACCGGCTTGGTCAAGAATCCGGTACACCCGGCGTCGCGGCATTGTTGACCGGCCTGCGCCATCGCGTGGGCGGTCAAGGCAATGATTGGTTTTTCGTACCCTTGCTCGCGAAGCTTGGCCGTCGCGGTATAGCCATCCATCACGGGCATGTTCATGTCCATCAAGATGACATCGAACTCTTGGCTGGTCGCTAAGTTCATTGCCTCAAGACCATTTTCGGCGGTGACGAATTTGGTTCCCATTTCCTCCAGAATCAAGGACATCAAGTCACGGTTTTCTTCGGCGTCATCGACCAACAGCACGCGCAAGCTTGGAAGCCGTACCATCGGCGCGACAGCATCACCAACCAACGACTCCATCTCTGCTTCGGTCGGTTGGATCATCGCAACGCCATCGATTGGACCGGTATCGATCGTCGCGAAGAACACGCTGCCAATGCCCTCTTCGCTATGAACGTTCATCTGACCGCCCATTGCTTCGGCAAACTGCTTGCTGATGGAAAGCCCCAGTCCGGTTCCACCAAATCGTCGCGAAACACTCGCGTCTGCCTGCGAGAACGGATCAAAGATCTTCGCGGCCGCTTCGGGTGTCATACCAATTCCGGTATCAACCACTTGCAAAAGCATCTGCGGTCGCGTGGGATGATCAATCAATTTGGCGACAATCTTGACGCCGCCTTTGTCGGTGAACTTGATGGCGTTGCCGACCAAGTTCGTCAGGATCTGACGCATTCGTGACGGATCGCTTTGAATGGTCTCTGGAATCGGACCGTCGAATTGATAGTTCAACGAGATGCCTTTCTGTTCGGCTTTCACTCGCAGAACCGTCACGACTTCAGCGATAACCTCGTGAACGGCGCAGGGCATCGTTTCGATTTCCAATCGGCCGGCTTCGACTTTGGACAAATCCAAAATGTCGTTAATCAAGTCCAGCAAGTGCGTGCCGCTGCTGTGAATCGTATTGAGGTGTTTGCGCTGCTTTACTTCGTCGTGCTCCATGCCCCGGCGCAGTACTTCGGTGAACCCTAGAATCGCATTCATCGGGGTACGAATTTCGTGACTCATGTTGGCCAGGAACGCACTCTTGGCTTGGTTAGCATGTTCAGCCGTCTCTTTGGCTTTGGCAAGCTCAATCTTGTTCTCTTCCAGCTGAGTGATATCCTCGAAAATCACCATGACGCCAGAGTCCATAATGGGCGTCGTGCTAACGCTGAAAATCAAACGACGATCTCCCAGCTGAAGGCATACGCGTCTTCCGCTAATCATCTCTGATGTGCGAGCCGATTCGGTCCAAGGTAGTTCAGTATCTGATTCACCCAGAATCCAATCGACCTTGGAAATATTCATCCCCAAAGACTTCTTGGGGTCCAGGCCAACCAGTTGGCTGAACAACCGGTTCATCAGAAGAACTCGATCCCGCATGTCCGTCACCAGCACACCCACCAGCAGCTGGTCAAACGTGTTCTGCACCTGTTTAGGAACAGCACCGTTGGGATCAAGACTATCGAGCGCTCTTCGCAGAAAGAAACTGAACTGAAAGAAACAGCCGGGGATCAAGACAACCAGCAACCATGCGGGTGCCCAGTAGTTCAGCCCCAGAAAACCCCCGGTCGCTTGAAATGCGATTTCCAAAGCGCCGTACTTTTCGCCGTGACGAAACACGGGAACGGCCATCTGCTTGCCAGAATTGCCAATCGAATCGTCCCAGTATTGGTTGTGTTGGCCGGCATCTACCAAAAGTTCGCCGTTGACTGGGCGAAAACCAATCGACTGAATTTGGTCATCGCGATTGACGACCGATTGCATCACCGCTTCTAAACCTACAATGTCGCCGGTCGAAACCATCGCGGTACTACTGATCGCAAGCGATTCGCATAGTTTGGCTCGTCCGACCAATATCTCGCGTTGTTCATTTGGAAAGAAACCGATCGCGCTGGCGCACAGCAGTGTTCCCACCATCAATCCAACCAACATCCCAGAGATGCGGAAACGAATAGGAATCCAGTCGAACAGGCGAGTGCGAGTCGGGAGGTATTTTAATAAACGATTCATCGTTGATTCCGTGCGAAGGTGCGTCGTGGTTCAAAAAATGACGCTAAGCGTTCTGTTCGTTTTCGTCGTTATCGAGCGATTCGATACGTCGGTTCATGACTTCTTCCAGCGATTCTGCGTCACCGGACTCCCCAAGTCCCTGCATGACGAGCAATGGGTCCAGCGATTTCCAGGCTGGCATTTGAGCAAGCAGTCCTGATGCCAATAGCCCTGTTCGCATGGCCACCGACAGGATCGCAACGGTGAAACTCGATGCGGTCGCCCCGGCAACTCCCATCACGACTAGATCGTTCTTGATTTGCGACTCCACAAACTGACGCTGCTGATCCAGTTCGTTCCACATGACGCCGGGTGAAACCATCAAAGCATGGTCAATGCTTGCCGAAGTCGTGACGCTCCGGTCGCTGACAGACTTTGTGACTTCATTGACGACTTCGTTCGTCTGAGTCGTACGAACCGAAGACGATTCCGAGCTGCCGTTCATTTGTGAAATGGCATCTAGCAGTCGGACGATCTCATCTTTTTTGTCGCTGGCTGTGGAATCGGCAGCATCAACCCTCTCAATCGGCACGGGGGCTGAGTCACGGTCGTCCGATTCGTCAGCGGTTCCAGCTGGGTCCAACGTTAAGTCGCCGCCTCCCGTTTCCGACGTTGACTCCTCCTCGTCGCCATCGTCGTCAGTCTCTTCAGCAGCGTCGTCTGCCTCGCGAGTTGGCCCCGAGTCTGGGATGGGCGCTGCAACAAATGCGACTTCAATTGTCACCACAGCGGAGTTGCCAGAGAGTGTTCCATCCGAAGCGGAATAGACAAAGACATCCGTTCCGAAGAATCCATCCCTTGGCGTGTAGCTAAATGTGCCATCCGCGTTCAGTGTCAATCGCCCATTGGACGCACTTACGATCTCAGTCACGGACAAGGCGTCCGACTCAGGATCAGAATCGTTAGCCAAAACAGTGGTACCGACCAAAGTTTCGCCCGCCGGGATAGTAAATGAATCATCGCGTGAAACCGGAGCCTCATTCACATTGCCAACGGTGATCGTGAAAGTCTCAGTGTATTGATCACCCAAGCCAGCTTGGTCCGTTACGGTGATGTCGATTTCAACCGTCGGCTCGGATTCCGCGTCCAATGATTGGCCAGTCTTTAGTTTCAGTTGATTGCCCACGACTTCAAACCGCGTATCATCAACAGACCATGTGTGAACGTCGCCTAAATCCTGGTCGGTCACCGTGAGTACTCCCACGATAGCGCCATCGCCATTTTCAGTGACGGACTGGTTACTCAAATCGATGTCCGTCGGAGCATCGTTGGCATTGGTGACGGTAATTGAGATGCTCTGTGAATCGTCTGGACTGGACCCAATAGCTGCGTCATCGACTTCAATTGTGACGTCAAGCGACGGATTGGTCTCGAAATCCAAGGTGACGTTTTGCTTCAGATGCAGCTCCGTGCCGAACGCCTTCAGTTCAAACAAACTTGCGTCAGCTCCGGTCAAAGCAAGCGTGTTTGTGCCCAGGGCATCATCGTTGATCGTCACATCGGCGACTTTCGTGCTACTTGTTGTATTCGCGTTCTCACTCAGGCTTGGCGTCACGCCAGAGACACTGACCGTGGGTGCATCGTTGATCGCGTTCACGGTCACTGTGAATTGCTCGTTGTATGCCAGCCCTGCGCCGGATTGATCCGTCGCAGTGATATCGACAACGACCGACGGTTCCGTACTCTCATCGAGTGACTGCCCCGCCCTGAGTCTAAGTTCTGCGCCCACGACCTCGAACCTTGCGTCGTCAACGCTCCATGTGTGCGTGTCGCCGGCATCAGGATCCTCTACACCTACCGTTCCAATGGTAGCGCCGGCTGTGTTTTCGTTGACACTGGTATTGGATAGCGTGATATCGGTGGGCGCCTCGTTGACGTTGTCAACGGTGATCGTAAAGACTTCGTTGTACGCGAATCCGGTTCCTCCTTGGTCCGTCGCCGTGATTGTCAAGTTAACGGTCGGCTCTGTTTCCCTATCAAGCGTTTGACCGGCTCTTAGCTTCAGCGTGGTGCCGACGATTTCAAAACGCGAGTCGCCCACGCTCAGGGTATGTGTATCACCGTTATCCGGATCGACAACACCAACCGTTCCGACCGTCGCGCCATCGGAGTTTTCGCTGACGTTAGAGTTTGAGAGCGTGATGTCGGTCGGGGATTCGTTGACGTCATCGACCGTGATCGTGAAGACTTCGTTGTACGCGAATCCGGTTCCACCTTG
>CAYUGI010000043.1:0-4948 GCA_964444105.1 uncultured Pirellulaceae bacterium | reverse complement strand
CGTCATCGACCGTGATCGTGAAGACTTCGTTGTACGCGAATCCGGTTCCACCTTGGTCCGTGGCTGTGATTGTCAAGTTGACGGTCGGCTCTGTTTCCCTATCAAGCGTTTGACCGGCTCTTAGCTTCAGCGTGGTGCCGACGATTTCAAAACGCGAGTCGCCCACGCTCAGGGTATGTGTATCACCGTTATCCGGATCGACAACACCAACCGTTCCGACCGTCGCGCCATCGGAGTTTTCGCTGACGTTAGAGTTTGAGAGCGTGATGTCGGTCGGGGATTCGTTGACGTCATCGACCGTGATCGTGAAGACTTCGTTGTACGCGAATCCGGTTCCACCTTGATCAGTAACGGTTATGGTCACATCGACCGTTGATTCGGCTTCTTTGTCCAGCGATTGCCCTGATTTTAGTTTCAACGTGGTGCCAGTAATCTCGAATCTGGAATCGCTGACGCTCCAGGTATGCGTGTCACTTGCATCTGAATCTTGCACACTGACGGTTCCGATTACGCCACCATCCACATTCTCATTGACATTGCTGTTAGACAACGTGATGTCGGTGGGCGCATCATTAACGTTCAAGACTGACAGCGTGAAATCGTCTTGGGCAGTACCTGAATTGCCGTCGTTCGCGGTCAACCGAACTGCGATTGTTCCGACATCACCGTTTGCCGGGGTACCTGAGAAAGTTCGCGTTGAGGACGTAAACATGAGCCAGGCCGGAAGCGTTGATCCGTCGGCAAGACTGGCTGAGTAAGTTAAGGCGTCGCCGTCCACGTCGCTAAAAACAGTTTCGTCAAACTGAAAGCTGAACGCCGTACCTTGCGTTGCCGTTTGATCTGCAATCGGATTGACAACAGTGGGAGCATTGTTCGTTCCAAAGACGGTGGCAACAACGATTTCACGAGGACCACTCAATCCTGTTGCTATCACGTCGGTTGTCGCTCCACCACCAAGCGGTTGGCTGCGAATGAAATTGCTGTCAGCGTCGCTCCAGTAGACCAAACCGGTGTTCGAGTTCACATCAATGCCAAAAGGCGTGTCCAGTCCATCTGTGGAAATACTCGACTTGCCGCTTCCATCAGCCAGGTTCGCTTGGCGAATGCGATTGACACCGAAGTCACCGTCATCGGCCCAATAGATTTTTCCATTGGCGGCATCGATTTCAAGGGACCTCGGTCCCGCCTCACCAGCAACCAAGGTTTGCAAGCCGTCGGTTCCGGTGAGGTCAAAACTGAATATTTGCCCCGAGAATGGTGTGCCTTCGTCCGTCGAAATGTAGATTTTCCCATCGCTGTCATCGACCGCGACGTCGCGAATCGAACCGGTAAAATTGCTGACGATCGCAGTGGATGTGTTCGCATCCATGTCAATTTCAAAAATCGCATCGTTTGTCCCTGAACCACTGTCAGCGACATACACCTTGTTGTTGATCAGATCCAATCCCAGCCCCATTGGATTGGCGAAAATTGCTGAGTTAATGGAGACACCTGATCCGTCTAGCTTGGATCGATAGAGGCGATTGCCATCCGTTTCATTAATCCAGTAAATAAAGCCACGTTCGACATCGACTTCCAGTCCTCGAGATGCACCAACGTTCGTGAGCACTTCTTGAACCGCAGTTCCGTCAGCGTTGGCACGAAAAATCGAACCCGTTCCCGATTCGCCCCAGTAAATTTTCGACGTCGTCGCGGTGGTTAGTTCAAACGCACCAATGTCAGCGATCGCATTGCGTGCCACCCCACGATGATCAACATTCGGAGCATTCAGGCTTGCGCCTGAATTAACCGCAAGGCTGTTTGATTGCAAAGCATGGGTGTCGGTTTGGCCGCCGTTGTCGGCTAGGGCCAACAGATTCGCGTTAACACCGGTGATGTCGTTTTCAAAGCCAGTCGCATTGTGAAGCACGCCGATCAGATTGAAACCATCGCTATTGAATCCACCCCGGACGTCAACGTGGTCCGTGTCGGCGGTGTTACCAGCGATGATCGTGTTGGAAATATCAACAGCTCCGCCATCTTTATAGACACCACCGCCTTGAAATCCATGATTTGAGGTGATGGTCGAATTGGTCACAGTGATCGCTGAGTCTGTCCAGATGCCGCCGCCATCACTGCCAGCGGTATTTCCGCTGATCGTGACATTGTTCAGCGAACCGCCATCCGCGTCGTGAAAGTGGATCGCGCCGCCTTCACCGGACGACGTATTATTGTCCAAAAGCACACGATCAAGATTTGCCGTTCCATGAACATGAATCGCACCACCCTCGTCGCTGCTATTACCAGTCAATCGCGCGTCGGACAGGTTAAGGACCCCGTCCGATACAAAAATGCCTCCGCCCTTATTTTCGTCGCCACCTTGAATGGTCATTTGCGACATCGTCACATCATGCCCACCCGTGATCTCGAAAACACGTTTCCCCAATCCGGTCGCATCGATGATCGTGGAGCGAGCGTCAAGGCCGGTGATCGTCAAATCTTCGTCGAGTTCGAGAGTGTCGATCGTGATCGAAAAGGTTCCTGCCCCAATGGAACCAAGATCGATGGTATCGCCAGCGCTCGCATCGCGGATCGCTTCGCGCAATGAGATGACTCCATCGCCATTGTCTTCGTCAGCGAAAGTGGTGACCGTAATGGTTGCCAGTTTTCCTAGCCATTCACTTTGCAGGTGCTCGCTGAAAACCGTTGACGTGTCAATGGTTCCCGTGCTGTACTCAAGTACCCAGTTCGCTTCAAAGCTGGCGTGTCCCGTGTCGTCGATGCTGGCCGCAACGTCGGCACCGGTCAGTACGCTGATCGAATCGATGAGGGTTTGCCCACCCGGTTCGCTGGCCAAGTCACAACCGTACAGCAGGATATCGGCGTCGGTTGTCAGTGAGGATTGCCACGACGCGATCTGGCTTGCATAGCCATCTAGATTGCTGTCGCCAAGCCAAGTGTTGCCCAGACGCACCGAGCCGTTTTCAGCGTGCGAAACGATGTGAAGCGATTCGATATCTTGATGAGATTCCAAAATCTCCGAGATCTGATCAACACCGTCGCGGTCCGCATCCAAAACGAAAACTTCGCTCTGGCGACCTGAGTTTGTGATGTCGTCGAGTAGTTGCTGCAAATCGGGGACCTGCGAATCGATGACGATAATGTCACGGGTACTTTGTGCTTGTTGAATGGACTCGGTGGTCGTTTCGCTTGATTCGGTTTGCTCGGCCGACTCGACAGGTGCCACCATCACGGCCTGGTCGCTGTCACCCATCAAACTTGGGTCGATCGGGGACGCGCTGAATAGAATCCGCGGCTCGAGTTCAGAGATTTGTGTACTTCGCCCCTGCCGGGAATTTCGCGTTGATTGGTTCGCGCAGATCATTCCCTTATCGACAATCAGTCGCAAACGCTGCCAGTAGTCGTCAAATGGAATCGGCATGAAACACAATCTACAGGGGTAAACACTCGGCATACCGCTGCGCGACCGGGCGCAGCGTACCATCTGAAATCTACGGGACGTTTAAAGATGCAGCTGTCATAACGCTCAGGTAATTCAGGCAAGATTCTGCCAAGGTTCCGATTAGGCGGTTCAGCGAACCCCTAAGGCACCAGATCATCAATCACCCATGGAATCACGGCAAACGTGTGTGCGAGGTGTAGGGGCTTTGCCGATCGATCTTGATGTAAGTGCCTAAACGGCGGTGCGGTTTGTGCGTGATATCAAATCCCGCTCACCGCCGTTTGAAACCTGGATCGGTGTTCAATTTCAATGCAGATGGATGACGTTCTTAACGAGCATCCAAAATTCCGTAGCCCAGGAACCCACGCGACAGCCTTCGTTGCCTCGTGCGTTTCTATGCTGGCGGTATCGTTGTGCATTGCGCATCTCTCGTGGGCTGATCAACCCTCGACGAAACGATCGGATCCAGCGAAGTCGTCCAAAGCGGCAATCTCAGTGACCGCAAAGCCCGTTGTAAGGACCCAAGCCAACCCCTTTGCCTTGGGAATGGATCACGCAGCGAAGTCACAACCAGTCGTCAAACCCGCGAACGTGACGCGCAATCCGTTCTCTCCCTCAACATCGGCTCCCGCTTCAGCTCCGCAAACTGCCCCCATCATTCCCCAGACGCAAAGACCCCGCATCAAGCCTCCTGCGATCATCAATTCGACGGTCGTCAAGCCAGTCGACGACAACCTCTGGAATCGTACGCAGGCCTCTGCTGAGCCGCCTCAAACGCCTGCGCAAAATGCGCGACCTGCATTCAAGCTGCCCGATACATCGCTGATCGATGCCCAAATCCTTGGATCGTCGACTCTTCAGCAACGCCCCGCGTTCACAATTCCTCGCTCGCCCACTCACCTGCAAAAGAGTGCTCGGCCCGTGGCGATGAAACTCGCTCCAAATGAAACGAGCGAACTGAACGCGCCACTGCCGACAGAGACCCGGACAGTGACTGTTACCAAGACTCTGTCAACGCCTAAGCAAGTTGCCCCGCTAACAAAGTCCCCCCAAAAATCCCCCCAAAAATCCCCCCAAAAATCCACGCTGCCGACTTTTCTCGCCAAGTCAAAAATACTACCCAAACACAGTTCGGGTTCGGAATCTCGCGTAGTTGATTCGATGTCCCTGGAAGACGAAGTGCTTCAGGAGAGTCGATCAAAGTCCTTCTTTCCGACATTCGGTTTTGGAGACAAAAACGATGACAGCGACAGCCTCGCACTTGATGATTCCAAAGAGGCTCCTTCGACACAGCTTCGCAAAAACGCGGCCCCTACGCTGACAACCGCCCAGCCGAAACAACAGGTCGCCACAGAAACTTCTGCTGCATCGATGCCAAAGACGTCGTCCATGGCCAATCAACCGGCACCGTCCACTCATGGCGTTTCCAGAAGTTGGCATTCGCCCGCGCCGCACAGTTCGCCCGCGCTGCACAGTTCGCCCGCGATACACAGTTCGCCCGCGCTG